>JBCDKA010000006.1:0-59177 GCA_038747195.1 Pseudomonadota bacterium | reverse complement strand
GCTGTTGATGAGGTATATCCGAAAGCACTTAAAGCATCTGGAGGATGCGAAGCGGCATTTACCCGCGGCCTAAGCGATGAACCGCAAATCCAGAGACAACTGCGATATGCGCATTGAGGTCGATGACCTCGAGAGCCCTGCGGTGCGTGCGTTGTTGGCAGAGCATATGACCAACATGCATGAGCTTACGCCAGCCGAGAGCGTGCACGCGCTGGATATCGATGAGTTGCGGGCTCCGAACGTTACGTTTTGGACTGTCTGGTCCGACGGGGAGCTGCTTGGCTGTGGCGCCCTGAAGGAGCTCTCTCGGCACCACGGCGAAATTAAATCGATGAGAACGCCGGCCAGCAAGCGGCGGCGCGGAGCTGGGCGCGTGATTCTGACGCACATCATCGAAGAGGCGTCCTTCAGAGGCTATGAACGGCTCAGCCTGGAAACCGGCCCGGCGGAGACCTTTGGTGCAGCGCACCGTCTGTATGAAGGCTATGGCTTTCAGATCTGCGGCCCGTTTGGTGCTTACACCGAAGATCCCTACAGCGTCTTTATGACGATGGTCTTGGGCGACGTGCCGGAGGCCAGGGTCTGACCGCGTGCCAGCTTTGGTTCCAGGCCTCTAGCCGGACATGACACGCCGCGTCCTCGTTCTCGGTGGCAAGGGCTTTATCGGTCGGCACGCGGTGGCAGCGTTGCGGGAACGTGAGCTGGAGCACCTGGCGGTCGGCACCCGATCGAAAGCGCCTTCCCCCGGGCCGCTGCAGGAACACTACCTTGTGTTGCACGAGCGCACAAAGCCGGAGGACTGGCGCGAGTTGGCTGGGGACTTCGACGTCATTTTGAACTGCGTCGGAATCCTGCGACAGGTCGGCCGCTCCACCTACAATCGCGTGCATCACCTGGCGCCTAAAGCCATCGCGAAAGCTTGTGAGACGAGCGGCACAACCTTCATTCACGTATCCGCGCTGGGGCTTGCAGACGGCGATCGGAGCCGCTTTCTGACGTCTAAGCGACGGGGAGAGCAGGCCATTCGTCAGACGAAGTGCAACTGGGTTCTGGTCCGGCCATCGCTGCTCGATGGCGAGGGTGGATTTGGCGCCGCGTGGCTGCGCGGTGTGTCCAAGCTTCCCGTGTTTGCCACACCCATGGATGCCCAGGGGCAGATTGCGGCGCTAACCGCCGCCGACCTCGGGGAGGCGCTGGCGTCTCTTTGCACCGCTCAACCCGAGGCTTTCAGCGCCGAGGCATCGCGTGTCTACGAATTCGGGGGGCTGCAGACCTACAGCTTCGAAGGCTACATCCGCGGCCTCAGGCGGCGGTACAGCAACCGCCGGGCGTTGGCCATTCCCATTCCCGCGCTGCTTGCGCGCCTCGGTGCGCACCTCTGCGATCTGTTTCACTTCACGCCGTTTTCGTTTGGCCATTGGGAGCTGCTTCGAAAGAACAATGTTCCTCAGCCCAATCGCCTGCCGGAGGTGCTGGGCCGCGATCCCGAGGCGGTGATTAAGGGCAGGGCGGCTGGCGGCGAGCTAAACCGCGTCAGGGTGGGGAACTAGAGAGGAGTGTTTCGCGACAACGATGTGCGATTTTGCTATTCCGCTGGCCTTGGGTTAATGATGAGTTTGCGATTTTGAGGACGCGAATGTCCATGTTCGCTAGCGGTTTGAGTTTGGAGACGCTGAGGTTTCGATGCGCTGGCTAATCATTATTGTTGGGTCGCTCATGACGCTGACCGCCTTGGGTTTCGGTACGGTTTACACAGTGAGTGAGCTGCGGCTAACGGATCGACAGGCTGTTCTCCACTTCACCACACCCATTCCCGAGGATAAGGCCAGCATTGAGCGGGGTCGCCACGTTGCGCGCACCCGAGGGTGTTTCGGGTGTCACGGCCAGCAACTTGAGGGTTTCAACTTCGATGAACAGTGGGATTGGCCGAAACGGGCGGTTGCTCCCAACCTGGCCCAATACGCCCGAGACCACGACCCGGCCACCATGGAAGCCGCTATTCGTCAGGGCATCAGCGCTGCTGGGCGGGAACTTACGTCGATGCCTTCCTATAACTTTGTGAATCTGCGGGACGACGACCTGGCTGCGCTGATCGCTTATCTTCGCGCTGCGCCCGTGGTTGAAGCCTCATTGCCTAGTCCGGCGCTCGGCTGGGAGGCGCGATGGGGCTTCGTCCGCGGGACAGAGCTGTCGATGGCGGATTGGGCCGCCATGGTGCCACCCTTGCGGATAGATCCTGCAAAGGACCCGGAGCTGGCGGAGGGTGAATACCTCGCCATGACCATGTGCAACGAATGCCATGGTCTCGACCTCCGCGGCGACAGTTACTACGCCAGCTTGGGTTTGGGGCCGCCGACGCCCGACCTGGCGGTTGTAGCGGCCTATGATCGTGCTCAGTTCGAGACGTTGATTGAGAGCGGGGTCTCTCCGGATGGGCGTAGACTGGGCTTGATGGCCTTGGTTGCACCCGATCGATTTCCCTCGCTGTCCGATCAGGAGATTGACCGTCTGCATCAGTACCTGCAGTCGCTCGCGTCAAAACCTGCACCGAAGACGTTTTGGCGTCCTTGACTCCAGCGGGTCAGGGGATCTCGTATCCAGGTCCTTGTGCTTGGCGAGATCGAATGCCCATTTAAGGGTGCCCCAAAACGCTACAATCGGGCAGTCTCGAGTACGGAGCGAAATCATGATTCGACTATTGGGTTTAGCGTTACTGTTGTTTGGCGCAGAGGTGATGGCGATCAACTGCGGTGACCAGGGGCGCGCGACACAGTCGTTCTTGGCATGGTCAGGTGAGCAGGAGCTCGGCTTTTGGGAGGTGACGGATGACTCGCTGAAGGTGCTGTCACTACAGGAGCGCGACGTGGCCGTGCGCGTCACGCCGGCCCCCAAAGAACGCTACGAGCGCCTTAGACATGCCGGAGACTGGCATCCGGAGATCGTCAGGATCGACATACTCGCGGCCGATTCTGATGACCTTTTGGTTCGCGGCTGGGGCGGCGCCAATTCGCTCCAGGACTTCAAGATCGAATCGCTGGGTAAAGGCGGCCTGAAACTGCTGCTACTCAAGCCTGTATGCGTGCGAGTGGGGCAGGACGACTAGGGCCTCCGTGTTTCGGAACAACCATCCAACGCCAGTCGGCGGTCAAGTGAGTGAGAGCCCGTGATTGTGTCTGAAGCGCTTGCCACAAAGCTCTGGGAGCTCGAAAACCGCCTGCTGCAGCCGTCCGTTCGGGAGGACGCGCAAACGGCTGGGGACCTTCTGGCGCCGGACTTCATGGAAATTGGCCAGTCCGGCAAGGTCTATGACAAAACGCAGGTTCTTGAGGCCATGAAAGCTGAGCCGCTGACTGAAGGTGTTGTGGCGGAAGAATTTGCAGCACGTGAGCTGGCAGCGGATATCGTGCTGGTAACTTATCGATGCAAAGCCACGCTACGAAGTTCGATCTGGCGAAAGACGGCAGATCGCTGGCAGCTTGTCTTTCATCAAGGGACACCCTGCAAGTAAGCTATGAGAGTGAGGCACGGGGAATTGAGAACGCCAATCGCAATCGCCTAGGGAGGGCAAGCAACATGACCACAACGCCAGCACACGACAAACGGGTAGCCAGCATTCCATTTGCAGCCGTCTATCCGTCCTACGTCAGTAAGGTCGAAAAGAAGGGCCGGACGGTTGATGAGCTTCACGAAGTGCTGTCTTGGCTGACCGGCTTCAGCGCCAAGGATATCCAAGCCAAGATCGATAACGGTGAGACGATCGAGCAGTTTTTTGCCAACGCCAAAATTCATCCGAACGCGCATCTGATCAAAGGCGTTATCTGCGGTTATCGCATCGAAGACATTGAGACCCCGCTGACGAAGCAGGCTCGCTTTATGGACAAGTTGGTGGACGAACTTGCGAAAGGCCGAGCCATGGACAAGATCCTGCGAACAGCCTAGCGCGGTATTCGTTGGCTTTGCGCGATTATGTGGTGTCCGTGTCACGCAGTAGACGGTATGCACAAATGCCAACGACTTCGCGGTCGACCCTGGTTTCCGGCGCTATAATGAAAGTCTGTTTCGAGAGCCTCTCTCGCTAGCCACAGGACCCTTGAAATCATGAGTGATTCCGATCGTCGATCCGACAAGAAAAGCCGCTCAACCGCCATGCGTGCGCTCAACTCTTTGTGTGCCATCGTATTTCTGGGCGCCGCGGCATTCATGTTTTTTGCCGCCTCCAAAATGATGGCGGTAAGCGCGATGGCGCTGGCCCTGGTTGGCATTGCGGCGCCGGTAATCGCCGGTGCTGAGGGTATTCTTGAGGTGTTTACCGGGATCGTTGAAGCACTTGTCGAAGGGCTTGTGGCCATTGTCGAGGTGATTGCCGACATTTTCGGCGGGATCTTCAGCTAAACGGGATTGCTCGTTGCCCCACCGTTCTTAATCCGGCTCCTGCGCGGGTTCCCACTCGAGGCCAGCTGATCTTTCATGCTTTTTATCGCCATCATTCCCTGGTTTGCCTGGTTACTCCTGGCGTTGGGGCTTTGGGGTGTGCTTGCCTGGCAAACCTATGGCCGAGTCGGACTTCGAGGTGGACTGGTTGTTGGATGGCTGGGTTTGCTGGCGCTGCAGACGTTGGGTGCCATTGTGTCCGCCGTGGCGACACGCCTCGACGCGATCGATCGATTCACCTGCTACTGGGGAATTTGGGGTTGGCTTGTCCAGCTGGCGCTCTCGGTCATGGCCTTGGCTGGTTTAATCGGGCTGCTGAAGCGCTGGCCTCGGAAGCCGGATGGTCGTAGAGAGCGGGTGGGCGCAACGTTTGCGCTTTGGGCCGCCTTCAGCGCGCTTGTCGTTTTTGCCCATCTTCGTTCTGCCGTACTGTGTACTGTCTAGGTTCCGAGAACTCAACCGACGCTGCAGGTGACGATCAATGGAAAACTATGTCGACGGATTTGTGTTTCCGATTCCCATGGACTGCCTGGAGGCCTATCAGAGTCTCGCCGAGGCGGTGGCGGAAATCTGGAAGGAGCATGGCGCGCTCGACTACCAAGAGTTTGTGGGTGATGACCTGGCGTTGGCGGGAACCCAAGCTTTTACCGGACTTTTGGGCAGCGCTGATGACGAATGCGTGATCTTCGGTTGGGTGGCGTTTGAATCGCGAAAGGCCCGCGATCTGGCCAATCAGAAGGTTGCGTCAGACCCCAGGGTGGCAGAGCTGATGGCCGCCTCAAACACCGGCTTTGACGCCAGCCGTATGGCCTACGGCGGCTTCCGGCGGTTGGTTTAGCTGGGTTTTCAGTTGCGGCGCCCGCGCCGTTGCCGCAACCTGTTGGAAGGTTCTAGAGGCCGTTGTCCATGAGTATGCTTTCGTGGGTCTTCGTCGTGAAGATCGCGGCAACCATCTTTGTGTGGTGCATTCCGCTGCTGTTTTTTCCCCAAGCGTTGCTGCTTGCGGTGGGCTTTCCAGAGCAAGATTCCTATATGTTCGTCCGCATGCTCGGCTGGGCATACCTCGCCCTGTGTGTTGGGTATGGATTTGGGCTGCGCGCGTCTCTGGAGGGCGAGCGGCTGGCGGGGCCAATCTGGGTGGGTATCGTGAGCAACGGGGGCGCCTTTTGCTATCTGCTCTTTTATGGACTCAAGGGCGCCTGGGCCTCGTGGGGGGTGGCAATTCAGACCATCGCCTGGGGCTCCGTGATTGCGACCGCGCTGATTACCGCGGGCTTGGTCGTCTTCGGCGTGCTGGATCGGGACTAGCTCTTGTAGCGTGGAGAACGGAGCGATCTACCGCCTCGCCGCTGACGCGATTCTCCTCGTTCATGTCGTTTTTGTTGCGTTTGTGGTGCTGGGTCTGGTGCTGATTCTGCTGGGGAAAGGTTGGCGGTGGCGCTGGGTCAGAAATCCATGGTTCCGACTGGCTCATCTGGCGGCCATCGCCTTTGTTGTGGTGGAGTCCTGGCTGGGAGCTGTCTGTCCGCTCACCGTGTGGGAGCTTGCGTTGCGAGAGAAAGCCGGGGACGCGGTCTATGCCGGCGCCTTCATGGCACACTGGCTCGAAGCGGTGCTCTACTATCGGGCGCCCCCCTGGGTTTTCATCACGGTCTATACCGCCTTCGGTGCGCTGGTCGTTGCGAGCTGGTTCTGGGTCCCACCGAGGCGGCTGCGAAGGTCCCGCTGAGCTCACCTTTTGTATAGGAGCCAAAACGTTGCTCAAGCCTCACCACGTCATCTTCTTTTGCCAGCAGGATGGGCCTGAGGCCGAAGACTTGCTCGGTGTCGGCCTTGTCGAGGGCACTGGAAACGTACACCCAGGGCAGGGTACCGCCAACAGGCGGTTCTTTTTCCGCTCCGGTTTCATCGAGCTGTTATGGGTTCACGATGAGCGGGAGGCACGGTCCAAGCTGGTCGCGCCGACAGGGCTTTGGGAGCGATGGGAGCAGCGCGAAGGAATGGCTTGCCCATACGGGCTGTGTTTTTCGTCAGCGACTGGCTTCGTTGACGGGCTTCCTTTTCCCGCCTGGCCATACTGCCCTTCCTACCTGCCTCATGGACGAAGTTTGTTGTTTGCCGAGTCGATGCCGATGTCTGAGCCTGAGGTATTTGTTTTGAGCTGGCCGCAGAATCAGACGCCGCCAGACAACGAACCGGTGGAACATCAGCTCGGCCTCGGAGGCATGCGATCGGTTTCGCTAGGGGTTCCACAGCCCGATGGGGTTTCAGATTCTCTGAGCGCGGCGACGGCTGCTGGGATGCTTCAGATACATCCAAGCCCCAGCCCGTCATTAATCATCGAGTTCGACGCGCAAGTATCGGTCGAAATTGAAATACCCAAGCTCGGCCTGACGCTGCGTGGGCGAGAGACTGAGAATTGAGGACAACGAATCAGGTTGTAGCAATCGGGCGCGGTTTGGCCCGACGAAGGCCCGTGTTTCCGTTGCTAGCCGGCGCATCGTACCTTTCGAAAGATTGAGCATGGGACTCACGCAACTTTTGGATTTCGGTAAGCTTGTGCTGAGTGAATTGCTAGGGGTGAGCTGCAAGTGAGGCGCAAGATGGACCAGTGTGATGAAAGAACCCGTACGAACAGGCTGGCCCGCTTTCTAATGTCCCAACAAAAATGGCTTCCGGCGCTGCTGGTGATCACCATTGTTTTTAGCAGCTCTGCGTGTGCCGGGGAGAAGACGAACATGACGCAAGCGACAGGCACCTTTGATGTCAGCATGACACCCGCCGCGGAAGCCGCCGAGGAAGACGGCGTGACGCTCGGACAGTTTTCGCTGACCAAAACGTTTACCGGCGACATGGTTGGTAACGCTTCGGGTCAGATGCTGACGGCGACGAGCGCCGTCAAAGGCTCTGCCGGTTATGTGGCCATCGAACGATTCTCAGGCACGGTACACGGAAAGGACGGGACGTTTGTCCTGCAGCACACGGGCACCATGCAGGGGGCATCGCAGGCCTTGACCATCACCATCGTGCCGGATTCGGGTACCGGAGACCTCACGGGTATCGCTGGCACCTTCAAGCTGCACATCGAGGATGGCACACACCAATACACGCTCGAGTACTCGCTGCCCGAAGGATGATGGCAGATAGTTCAGGGACAAACATCTAGCCAGCAGCACCCCTATCAGTTTGGGCGGGTGCCTGCTCGGTCGGTTGCCGCCGGAACGAGATAGTCGTCGTCGATTTCCCAGAAACCCGGAACTCGTGGCCTTAGGGGACGCCCATTTTCGATGCCGGGTGCAAGGTCGTAACGCAGCAGCAGCACTAGATCTGAAGCTACCGAGGGGTTAAGTCGAAAATAGTTGTGACCATAGTCGCCGCCTTTTGCGCCGACGTACTGCACCATGGCGATATTTTCCTGCCTGGCCAACGCCGCTCGCATCTCTGGGGTCAAGTCATCCAGTCCGACGCCTCCGACCCGCAGGCCGCTGTCGAATAGCCAGCTTGCAATGCCGATGGCTTTATCGCGTTTTGACGTATAAATCGTCATTCGCTCGACGTCGTAGGAAATTCGCGTGGAGCGCTGCTGGACCACGGAAAAGTCAAGATCCGGGGCGGCCAAAACGAGATTGCCGATACGAAATACCTCGGACGGATTTAGCCCTGCGGCGCGCGTTTCGGCGAAAAGCTCGCGCAGGGCGGTTGTCACCACGTCGGTCCCGCGGCTGTGGGCGATGATGTGAATCCGCTCAATTTCTTTGAATGATGCGAGACCCAGCAGAAACTCGCGAAAGTGGCTGATCGTAAATTCGCTGGACTCTCGATCATAGCCGTAGCCCCCGAAACCTGGATGTCCCGCGGGCCAGGTGTAGACCACCGGCAGGCCTTCACGGCCGAGGTAGTGCCAAAATTCGGCACCGACAAACAACGCGTCTTCGAATGAGTTGCCGACGCCGTGCACGTAGATAAACGCCTCTTTACGCTTGGTACGCGCCAGCGCTTGAAGCAGGTACTTGCCGCCGGTCTTAAAATCCTCGTCGATACGCCGTTGCAGTGACTCCGGTAACACAAACTGACCGTTCACGAGCTCGTATGGATAAGGCCCGGGCGGGGTTCGGGCAATTTCCCGAACGCTCGCAAGCGTGAGCGGTATGTTTTGCCGCCGATTACCGGTTTGCACGTCGGTTTCCAGCTCCGCCCAGCTGAGGTCTGGCCCAAGAAGGACGTCAGCGACGCCGATAGCAAAAGAAGGGTCGCGCTCAAAGCTATAACGAGGCTGGCCGGTTTCCGGGTCTTTGGTGGGCGCACGGTCGGTGGCGTACAGCACCTCTACGGTGTTGCTGGTCAACGCTGGATCGAGCGCCTCGAAGGCGGTGACGTTGCCTAACCCATAAACCAGCGGCGTCGGCATCAGTGTTCGAATGCTGGAGCACGCTGCGCAGGTTAGCGTGACCGCAAGGAGCAGGCTTGAGGTGCCAAGAGTTGTGGATTGTCTTTGTCTCATGGGGCGCTGTCTTGGGATTTCGTCAACGAGTTTGGACCATGATCCTCGGGAGGAAAGGGGTCGGGGAGCGTTTTGGTCATCAGCTGAAATATGCAGGCGGTGCTCGCGCCAAACAGCAGTAAGCCGGTCATCGCCTCAAACACGCTGAGCAGCTGCCAGTTTGTAGATAGCGTGATGTCACCAAAGCCCAGCGTGGTAGCGGTTACGACAGAGAAGTAAAGCGCATTTGAAAGCGTCTCGAATTCCCCTAGCTCGCGATAGATCAGAGCCCACAGCGTAGCTTCCAGCAAATGAGTCGCAATCAGCGCGAGGACAGCGAGGCTGAGAAAGGCGGGGCGCCGCGGAGAATGTCTGCCCACGGATGGTGACGGAAAAGCGAGGCACAACAGGAACCCGAGATAGCTGAGCGCTGTCATGTGGAACAGCACGGTGATGAGAGAAAGCGCAATCCCCAGCAGGAACTGCGGTTCGATCACGGCGCGGGTTCCAATAACGGTTCGCTCGACGGAGTCGCCTTTTGAGTCCGAAACAGCAGTGAGTACAGCACGGGGACCAGGAGCAGCGTAATGCCGGTGGCAAACAGCAACCCGAATAGGATGGCGACGGCCATCGTCTCGAACATTGGTCCACCGCTCAGCCACAGCGGAAGCATGCCGCCAATGGTGGTCGCCGTGGTGAGTAAGATCGGGCGGGCACGCTGCTGCGCCGCCTCAACGATCGCCTGATCGGGAGACAGACCGTTCTCTTCGATCTCCAGTTTGATGCGATCGAGCAGCACAATCGCGTTATTGATGACGATGCCCGACAGCGAAATGATTCCCAGGAAGGTGAAGAAGCCAAAATCCATCCCGGTGATGAGCAGTCCGGCGACAACGCCGATGAGGCCAAGCGGAATGGTGATCAGCACAATGGCGGATTTGCGCATGGAGTTGAACTGCAGAATCAGCAGCATGATGATCGCCACAACGGCAATCGGCATCGCCGCCAGTACGGAGCTTGCCGCCTCATCGGATTCTTCGGTTTCCCCACCCTCTATGTACCCGTAGCCAGACTTCCAGCTTTGTCTGAAGTCTTCGAGCCAGGGCCGAAAGGTCTCCAGCACTTCAGCTACCGTGACGCCGATCTCGAGCTGGACCTGGATGGTGATCATCCGTTCCCGGTCCAGTCTTTCGATCCGAGCAGGTTCCCAGACAACGTCCACTTCCGCCACCTGGCTAAGCGGGACAACGGCCCCGGTGCTTTGCGCGAAGATTGTGATGTTCTCGAGCTTGCTCAGGTCATCACGATCGGAGCTCGTGGATCGCATCATGATCGGAATGGTCTCATCGGCCTCCCGAAACTCGCTGAGCTGAACGCCCGTCAGGCTGGCGTTGAGCGATGTGGCGATATCCTGATTGGTGACGCCGGCTCGGAAGGCTCGCGCCTGATCCACCTCAACCACCATTTTTTTGCTCTGTGGCCCCCAGGTGTCTTTCACGGCGGTGACCACGTCGTAATCCCATAGCTTGGCTTTGATTTGGGACTGGAGCGCAAACAGTTCGTCAAACTCCGGTCCGTACAGCTTTATCTCGATTGGGTAAGCCACGGGTGGCCCGTTGGCGAGCCGTTTGATCTGCAGCCTTGCGTCCGGGTGGTGATCGAAGACGTATTCCTCAACGGCGAGCTTGACGGGGTCAAGTGAGTCACTGCCGTTGACGTTGACGACAAATGCCGACAGCGAATTACGGGGGTTTTCCGGCGTGAACGCCAGCACAAAGCGTGGTCCTCCGGTGCCGATCAAAGCGGTCCAACCCGTGACTCCAATAGCTTCCGGGTCGGATGGGTCCACCCGCTGACTTTGAAGAAATTGTTCAATGTCGCTCACCATGAGCTCGGTTGCGGCAATATCTGAACCCGGCGGGAGCTCAATCGTAGCGGTCAGCGCGGGATCTTCTGAAGGCGCAATAAACACCTGCGGCACAAACCTCATACAGGCGATGGCTCCGACAAATAGGCCAACAACCAGCAAAACAAATAGCAAGCGTATACGCATCACTCCGGCCAGCAGGCTTCGATACCAGCGATAGAACGCGGTATTGAACTCATCGGGTGCGTCAGCGCCTCTCACCTCTACCCTGATAAAGGGCGTGAGCATGGGAATAAAGGTCATGGCAAGCGTCCAGGACAGCAGCAGCGCGATGGTCACCACATAGAATATGGACGCCGTAAATTCGCCGACGGCTGATTCGGCCAAGGCAATGGGCGTGAAGGCCGCTGCGGTGGTCAGCGACGATATCAGCAGGGGAACCATCATTTCCCCGGCAGCGTGCACGGCCGCGTCCAGCGTCGATTCGCCGTTTTGGCGGCGCACGATGACCGCTTCAACCACAACAATGGCGTTGTCTACCAGAAGTCCCAAGGCGATGATCAGCGCGGCCAGCGAGATCTGATCGATTCCGATATCGAAAAACGACATGAAAACAAAGGTCGAAACCATCACCGCGGGGATCAGCGCCGCCACCACCAGGCCGGTTCGGATGCCCAGAGAGATCACCATCACAACGATGACGATAGCTACCGCCTGAACCAGATTGCTGACAAACGCGTCAACGCTGTTCCCGGTTAGCTTAGACTGGAGAAACATGGGTTTGATGGACATGCCCAGCGGCAGGGACTGTTCGACGATTTCGGTCAGTTCATCCAGGCGCTGGCCGAGCGTCAGGATGTTGCCTCCGTCGCGCATCGAGACGGCCAGCAGAATCCCGGGTTCGCCGTTGATGCTCGCTTTGTCGCTCACCGGGTCCTCGTAGGCACGGTAGATCTGGGCCACGTCGCCAAGCTGAATCAGGGCTCTGCTGCCGGGAATTTCTATGATTGATTGGGCCAGATCCTCAACGGTGTCGAGATTACCCGTCGGTTCGAGCACAATTTTTTCTCGTCCGACGGTTACGTCACCGCCGGAGGAAAGGATGTTCAACGACTCAAGGATTTGCTCTAGCTGCTGCGGCGATACCCCCAGTTCGGTCAGCCGTGCGTTGTCATACTCAATGTAGATCGCGTCTTCGATATCGCCATAGAGATCGACTTTGGCCACGTCGGATTCTTTCCGCAGCAAGTCGCGTACATCCAGTGCGGCGTCGCGTAGCTCCTTCGGTGTGAAGCCTGGCCCGACGAGGCCGTAGAGGTGGCCGTAGGTGTCGCCATACTCGTCGTTGACTATGGGTGTGCTTGTTCCTGAGGGCAATTCAGGCGTGACGTTTTCGACCTTTGTTCGCATATCGTCAAAGATCGGCTGCATGTTGTCATAGCTGTCTTTGAATTCGACCGTAACAATGGAAACGCCGGTGATCGACTCGCTGGTGATCTCGTCGACCTCAGGCATTTCCTGAATCTCTTCTTCGATCGCGTCGGTGACCAGCTGCTCAACGCGTTCGGGGCTGGCACCTGGAAAAAAAGTGGTTACCGTGGCGACACGAATCGTGAAACCGGGATCCTGCGCTTTGGGCAGCGCCAGGTAGGCAGCCAGGCCGCTGAAAAAAAGCGCGATCACGGCCGTGATCGTGACGCGGTTGTAGCGAATCGCTGCGGCGGTTAGGTTCATGTTGCGACCTAAGGCTGTTGAACGAGCATGCCGTCCCGGGCATTGATCTGCCCGGCGGTTACAACCCGCTCGCCCGCGGCCACGCCGCTGAGAATTTCCATGCCGAGCTCGGACAGCTCGCCGGTGCTGACCGGGCGACGCTCGAGCGTCGCCGCGCCGGGGCGCTGGTCCGTCGGCGCTACGATGTAGACGAAAGTGCCACTTTCGTCTTTTACGACCGCTGCAGCCGGGAGATAGAGGCGTTGCGAGTCTGCTTCCGCACCGACAAACTGAAAACGTACTTCAGCCGCCAGATTTGCGCGGATCTCATCGGGCAGGGTGGTCAGGGCCAGCGTCACCGGGAAGGTTCGGCTGTTGCCCGTGCCGACGCCAACCTCTGAGACGATGCCTTCAAAGGTCCGCTCCGGAAACGCGGGAAAGCGGACTGAGCCGGCCAGCCCGTTGGAGAACGAAGCTATGAGGCTTTCCGGAACCGACAGCTGTACCTCCCAGCCTTCGCCACAGTTCACCGTCGCCACCGTCTGGCCGGCAGTGACGTTCTCGTTGCTTTCGATCTGCAGGTCAGCGATGGTGCAGCTCGCTGCCGCGAGAAGGCGGGTGTACTGCAGATTCAGTCGAGCGAGTCTCGCCGCCTGAATGGAGGCGTTGTGTGACGCTTTCGCAGATTCCGCATCAGCCAGCGCCGTGTCTAATTCATTACGCGAAGCGTTGTCGTTGGTATACAGCTGGCGTACGCGCTGATATTCCGCCTCGGCGTTTCGTCGACTGGCGTTGGCACTAGCCTGGTCCGCCAGGGCCTGTTCGAGCTCCACGGCAAACGTTTCCTGATCGAGCGCGGCGACCAGTTCGCCCGGCGCCAGCGCGTCTCCAACATTGACCGGCACGTCCGCCACCGTCCCTGAGACCTTAAAACTCAGCTCGGCCTCTTCCGCTGATCGCGCTGAGCCGCTGAATACGCGCTCGCGCAATGCGGCAGAACCGCTCCCTGCGACGATAGACTTCACCGGCCTCAGCGGCGGCTCGCGGTTAGGCGGTTCTTCCTGGCACCCGGTCAAGAGCGCGCAAATGATGGGGGTGCAAAATAGCAGTGCGGGTGAGCTAGGCAGGTTTGAGAGTCCACGCATCATCGATTGGTCCCTTGGTTTGCTTGGGCAAAATCCAGCAGCTGCTCAAGCCAGGCATCCGCTTCGCTGGTGGACACCGCAAAGTCAAAGAAGCTCACGCTGCGCTGTAGCCGTACCAGGTTCTGCAGATGGGTAAAAACCGCGTTGGCGGCTGCCAGTCTGGCGCTGATGAATGCATTTTGTGCATCAATTAAGTCGATGTAGCTGGCCGTGCCCCGAACGTAGGAATCGGTTACGAGGTCCAGCGTGCTGCGGGCCGCGTTGGCGGTTTCATTCGCAAATCCGATGTTGAGTCGGCTGGACACCACGTCAGCAAGCGCCGAGCGTGCTTGCGCTTCGATGATGTCGCTGGTTTGTTGCAGGGTGAGTTCCAGCGAATCAAGCTGAAACTCAGCACGTCTCTGGGCGGCGCGAATGGCCCCACCCTCGAACAGGCTCCAGGTCGCCTCAACGCCGACGCTCCAGTCTCGGTCAAAGTCGGTGCTTACCAGCGCATCACGATCATCGATAATCTCGCTGGCCTCGCCGACCGCGCTGATTGTGGGGACATAGCGGCGACGCTCGGCGGCGAGCAACAGACGATCTTGCGCGTCGATCTCAGCTCGGAGCGAGGCCAGTTCCGGAGCGTTCAGGAGAGCCTTCTCGGCCAAAAAGTCGCTAAGCGTTTGCACGCCTACGGGACCCGCCAGGAATCGGTCAAAACGGTCGTCGCCAAAGATCTGCGGCGTGACGATGCCGGTTTCATCCACCTGGAACGGCAGGGCGATCGGCTGTTGGAGCACCCGGTTCAGCTCAAACTGCTGCTGCTCGTAAGCCGCCTGCGCCTGAGTGACACTCTGCTGGTCGATCCCGAGTTCGGTTTCAAAACGAAACACCTCAGATCGGCTCGTCGAACCGACCTGGTATCGGAAGTTGGCTCTTTCGAGGTTTGCGCGAGTCAGGTCAAGATTTTCGACCTGGATATCCCGTTCGGTCTTGGCGATCAACAGCCCGAGGTAGGTCTGTGCGGCGGTCTCGATCACGTCCAGCTCGGTGGCGTACAAATCCGCGTCTCGCGCCCGCTCGAGAAACCGTTGGGACCGATAGCTGCTTGAGAGCTGCTCGGAATAAATGTTCTGCGCGAGCGTCAGGCTAGCCTGCGTGGTTGTGGTCGGTCCGCTCAGTGCCAGGTCGCGATCCTGGTCCAACCAGCTGAGGTCACCGGTCAGCTGTGGCAGCAGCGCACCCTTAGCGACATTGCTGTCTTCCCGGGCCACATCGAGATCGCGGACTGCAATGGCACGCTGCAGATTGCGTTCGAGCGCCTCCTCGACCGCCGCCCGAAGCGTCAGGACCCGGCCTGTGGGAAGGTCCTCATTCAGGATTTCTGAGGCGAAAATCAGTTCGAATGACGGCTGGAATCCAATCGCTTCCGCGGTTCGGCGATTGATCACCAGGCGGTCGCGAACGTCCAGCGTAATCACCAGATCCTTTGTTGATCGGCCGAGGGCGAGATCTCTGACATCGATCGCCAGCCGGCGCGCGAGCTGGTCGGGCGGGATTACCAGAGTGCGACCCATCAGGAAACCGGCAAGCACATCACCGCGGCCAAGCGAGGAAAAGGTTGCGAGTTTTGACGCCTCGGCGCGGCGGATCAGCTGGCTGTAGTCCTGCGGACTCACCTTTTGCAGTGGCGTGACGAACAGTGCGTCAACCCCTTCCGGGACAAAGCCGAGCGTCGTCAGATCTGCCGGGTCTTGCTCTAGCACGCTCAGCGCGAAATCGACAGACGACTGAAGCTCATCAATCAGCACGGCGATGCTCGGCACTGCGCTGAGGAGACTGGCGTCGATCAGGACCGCTACGTTTTCGGCGCCGGTTGCCGCCTGAAATTCCGCCAGTGCGCCGGCAAAGTCCAGCGACGTAGTGAGCAGGTGCAGGTTCTCGATAGCGCTGGACCCGGCGTCCGTCACCGAAAAACCTTGGATCGCCGGCTGAATGACGGTGGCAGCAATCAAGGGTTTTGCTGGACGAAAATCCGCCGCCACGCTGCTGGCGATGATGTCGAGGGCGATAACCATGTCGGTGCGCGAATCGGATAGCGCACGCTCGATGGCCTGCCGCGCGCTGGCGGCCGTCCATCGATGGGAAAAGCCATCGTCTTCCAGAATCTGGTAAGTCAGCTGTGTGTCGCTAAGGCTGCTGAGCTCCGATCGAAGCTGTGCGCGAGATACCGCATCGAGCGAGCTGGTTGGATCGCCAACTACCGCGATATTGACGGTTGCCGCAGCACTAAGCTCGCAGAACAGGACGGCCAGCCAAAGGACCCAATGGTTCCGCTTCAAGTTAACGAGAAACATCAATGATCCAACACACCGCGGGCCGTCTCACTGAAAGCAACTGCTGATCCTTTTTCTTGACAGGTGCCCGGGGAGGGCGTGTATATAGCCGGTCTTAAGTGTGCATCAGGCGCATCGGATCGGGCAGGACCTTGAACTCAAATAGTCGGACAAAACGCGCCATTGTGACCACGCCGCGCGCCCACGCGACCTTTGGTGCGACGACGGCCGCGTTTCTGCTGTCACGCGGCTGGACCATGAATAAGATTAATGAGGTATGCGGCGTTACGGGCCTTCAACTTGTGAACCCAAACGAGCGCCTGCCCGATGACGTGCTGCCCCGGCTCTGGCACGCGGTTTGGAAGGAAACCCCGGATGAGGCATTAACCTTGAAGATGGCGAGGGCGGCACCGTTTTCCGTTTTCGCCGGGCTCGCCGAGGGCATGCAGTTTGCCCGTAATCTGGAGGAGGCGCTCTCCCTTCTGGCGAAAAACCGAGTGCTGTTGGCCGATCGCCTGGAGGTGGCTTTGGTCGAAGTTGATGGCGCGGTGATGCTGCAGGGTACACACCCTAGCGACGCCATTGACGAAGGCCGAACCTCTGAGCTTGCCGCGGCCCTAATTGTCCGGTTGGTTCGTGAAGTACTCAAAGTTGAGGACGCGGTGAAGGGCATATCGCTGCAATACGCTGCCTGGGGTCCTAAACAGGCTTACCATGAATGCTTTGAAGTGCCGGTAACCTTTGAACAGGCCGAGCCCGGGATCATTTTCCACGCTGACAAGATGAAAGCGGGGATCAGTCACGCCAACGCCGAGATGTTCTCTTATGTCGATGAACATTTTTCGCAGGCCATTAAACACATCATGGCAGCCGGCTATCCGGCACAACTTTCGAAGCTTCGCTCGGCCATTGCTGATAACGCCAGCATCGGCGTCTTTGATGGGCGGGCAGCCGCCGAGAAGGCCTATATGAGTCTTCGGTCGGCGCAGCGTCTCGCGGCGTCTTATCAGTTGACGCTCAACCAATTGATCGATGAGGTCCGCGCAGAGTTTGCCGAAGAGCTACTGGGTGACCCGGAGTTCTCGATAGCGCAGGTCGCCCAGCTGGTTGGCTATTCTGACGATCGGGCTTTCCGACGGGCATTCAAGCGCTGGACCAAGCAAACGCCGTCCTACTTTCGACGTTCGCGAGGCATCGAGTAGCGTCACCCATGCCCGTTTGGTTTGATTTTCAGGGCTTTGTTGTCGCGTCAGCTCGGTCTTCGGCTAGCGACAGCTGAACAACATTGTCTATGGACGCTTGACACCCCTCGGTATCGCGTTAGTATTTAACACGTTAAATAAAAGCACCCGCAACGCGTGACCCTTTTGATCCGAAACTGTGGGAGACGACAGCATGACCGCGGTCAGCAGTAACGTTGAAAAGCTGGGTACCTACCTGGAGCGATTCCGTCAGGCGGGCATCCTTAATCGAATTAACGGCGTCGACTCACGGGGTGGCGCTGGAACGTTCGATCTATTCTCACCGGTCGACAAATCCCTGATTTGCCAAGTTGCAAAGTCCACACCCGCTGACGTCGATCAAGCGGCAGAAGCTGCCCGTGACGCCTTTTGTGCTTGGCGTGATATGCCTGCGCTTCAGCGAAAGAAGATTTTGATCAACGTTGCTGAGGCCATCGAAGGTCGGGCTGAAGAGATTGCGCTATGCGAATGCTGGGACACCGGCCAAACGATCCGCTTCATGTCCAAGGCAGCGCTGCGGGGCGCCGAAAACTTTCGGTATTTTGCCGACCAGGTCACCTCAGCGCGCGACGGTCAGCAGCTCCGATCGCCCACCCTGATGAACATCACAACACGGGTGCCGATTGGTCCGGTTGGCGTCATCACCCCTTGGAATACGCCGTTTATGCTGTCCACATGGAAAATTGCACCGGCCCTGGCCGCCGGTTGTACGGTGGTGCACAAGCCGGCGGAAGACTCCCCGCTCACCGCCCGGCTGCTGGTGGAGATCGCTGAAGAGGCTGGCCTGCCGCCCGGTGTCCTCAATACGGTTAACGGCTATGGCCACGACGCGGGGAAGCGCCTAACTGAACATCCTGACATCAAAGCAATTGCGTTCGTGGGTGAAAGCCGCACGGGGGCGATCATCACTAAACAAGGGGCGGAAACGCTCAAGCGCATGCACCTTGAGCTGGGCGGCAAAAACCCTGTCATAGTCTTCGACGATGCGGACCTGGAGCGTGCGCTCGACGCGGTCATCTTTATGATTTTTTCGATCAACGGGGAGCGGTGCACCTCGTCGTCGAGGCTGCTGATTCAGGACTCCATCAAGGAGGCTTTTGAGGCCAAGCTGATCGAGCGGATCAACAACATCAAGGTGGGCCACCCGCTGGACCCGGCGACGGAGATTGGGCCGCTGGTCACCGAAGAACACTACAACAAGGTCAC
This sequence comes from Pseudomonadota bacterium, assembly GCA_038747195.1. Taxonomy (GTDB): domain Bacteria; phylum Pseudomonadota; class Gammaproteobacteria; order Xanthomonadales; family SZUA-38; genus JANQOZ01. The sequence goes on along the minus strand of JBCDKA010000006.1, from coordinate 40,776 downwards.
GTCCTATTTTGCGATTGCCAAAGAGGACGGGGCGACCGTTGCGGCGGGGGGTGAAACGATCGGCAGTCATGGCTATTTCATCCGCCCGACCTTGTTTACCAACGCCAATAACCAGATGCGGATTGCTCAGGAGGAGATCTTTGGTCCGGTCCTAACTTCCATTCCGTTTGCCACGGAAGAAGAAGCACTGGCGATCGCCAACGACACGCAGTACGGCCTGACGGGCTATGTGTGGACCAACGATTTGACGCGGGCGCTGCGCTTCACCGACCAGCTCGAAGCCGGGATGATTTGGGTCAACTCTGAGAACGTTCGGCACCTGCCGACACCCTTCGGTGGCATCAAGGCATCGGGTATCGGACGTGACGGCGGAGACTGGTCGTTCGATTTTTATATGGAGCAAAAGCACGTGGGTTTCGCCACCGGTCAGCACAAAATGATGCGCCTAGGCGCGTGATTGGCTAAGAGTCAGACGCAGAGGAAGCAATGGGAGAAATTGTACTCGCCGCGAAAATGACGCACGTGCCCACGCTGCTCATGTCAGAGCAGGAGGGGCCGATCAAAGGCAAGCGCGCCGCGGCCATCAGTGGGCATTTGGAAATCGCACGCCGAGCCCGGGCGGCGAAGGTGGATACGGTGGTGATCTGCGACACCCACTGGGTGATCAACGCGGGTTTTCACGTGAACGCCAACGAGCGGTTCGAGGGTCTGTTTACCTCCAACGAGTTTCCGCAGTTCATCCAGAATCTCGAGTACGCGTACGCCGGGAACCCGGCGCTTGGCGACGCGATTGCTCAAACCGCTACCGAGAAAGGGGTCTATACGCTTTGCCATCATCTGGACAGCCTCGAGCTTGAGTACGGCACGCTGGTCCCCATGCGCTTCATGTCCCGGGAACACGAGATGAAGGTTGTGTCGGTCGGCGCGTGGTGTACGGTCCATACCCACGACGAGAGTCGCTTGCTGGGTGAGGCGATCCGGGAGGCCGTTGAAGCGTCCGACAGCCGCGTTCTGCTGGTTGCCTCCGGCTCGCTAAGTCATCAAATCTGGGCCAACAAAGACTATGCCGCCAACAACGGAACGTTCACGATCAGTTCTGAGTTCAATCGGCAGATGGACCTGCACGTGCTGGATATGTGGCAGCGCGGCGATCACGCAACCTTTTTGAAGATGCTGGGTGACTACGCCAGGCACTGTACCGGGGAAGGCTTTATGCACGACACGGCGATGCTTTACGGGGCACTCGGCTGGGATCGATACGACGCCCCCTGCGAGGTGATTACCGAGTATTTCCCGTCGTCGGGTACGGGGCAGACCAACGTGGTTTTCCCCGTCTAGTCAGCATGAGGGGGAAGCGATAATGCGATTGGCCTCTTACCATGCCGACGGTGAGCAGTTTTACGGGGCTGTCACCGAGGAGGGCATGCTGGCGCTGTCACCTGCTTTTCCGCATTGGCCGACGCTCTATGATGCGGTCGCTGAGGGTGGGTTGGCCCAGTTGATCGACGCGGCCAAGGGCGGCGGCCCAGTCCACACCGACTTCGTCTGGGGAATGGTTCTGCCGAACGCACCCCGCATCCTCTGCGTCGGGGTGAACTTTCCGGACCGAAACGCCGAATATCAGGATGGCAGCGCGCAGCCCAAATTTATGTCGCTGTTTCCGCGTTTTGCCAGTGGCTTTACCGGCCACAATCGACCGCTCGTTCGACCGCCCGAGAGCCACACGCTGGACTACGAAGGGGAGTTGGCGATTGTGATCGGCAAAGCCGGCCGGCGAATCGCGGCGGCCGAGGCTTACGATCACATTGCTGCCCTGACAATCTGCAACGAAGGCACGATCCGGGAGTGGGTGCGCCACGCGAAGTTCAACGTGACGCAGGGCAAAAACTGGGACTGCTCGGGCGCTATGGGGCCATGGCTGGTGCCGTTCACAGACGCCTCTCAGCTGGACGACGCGCGGATCCAGACGCGGGTAAACGGCGAGGTCCGGCAGGACGACGTCCTGGCGAACATGATGTTTCCGGTGCGCCAGGAGATCGCCTATATCTCGACCTTCATGACGCTGCGTCCCGGCGACATCATCGTGACCGGGACCCCGACCGGTGCCGGTGCGCGGCTGGATCCTCCCAGTTTTCTGAAGCCCGGCGATGTCGTCGAGGTAGAGGTGAGCGGAATCGGGACGCTGCGCAACACGGTGGCAGACGAAACGGCGTAGCCGCTTCAAACGGCCGCAATGTTCTTAATAACCGGCGGGCGATTCGTCCCCGTCAGTTCCCCGAACTCGTGCAGCCAGTGCTCTGGCGGCATTGCCAATCAGCAGCGTGTCGACCCCCACGCCGACAAAGCTGGCGCCGGCGGCCACGTAGTCTCGAATCTTGGCCGCATCGAGGCAAAGCAGTCCCGCATGTTTGCCCGCCGCTCGGACGGTAGCGATCCCCTCTTTAATGGCCTTGATCACCTCCGGGTGGCTCACGCCGCCAACGTGCCCCATGGAGGCAGAAAGATCAGACGGACCAAAAAACACGCCGTCGATGCCGTCGGTGGCGGCGATTGCGGGGAGATTTTCTAGCGACTGCACGGTCTCTGCCTGAACAACCACACACATCTCCCGGTTAGCGTCATGAAGATAGCCGGGCACCGTGTTCCAGCCGGCGGCTCGGGCCATCGAGGTACCCATGCCGCGGATTCCCTCGGGTGGATACTTGACGGCCCGGACGATCTCTGCGGCTTGCTCCGGCGTATCCACCATCGGCACCAGAAAACTCTGAACGCCGATATCGCAGAGTTTTTTCAGCAACGCTGGAGATCCGTCGACGGGGCGCACGATGGGCGCAACGTCGTGCGGCGCGAGCGCCTGGAGGTGGTGCATGACATCCCGGAGTTCGAACGGCCCGTGCTCATGGTCCACCACCAACCAGTCGAAGCCCGCTGTGCCACAGATTTCTGCAACTGAGGCGTCGGGGATGCCTAGCCAGAGCCCGTATTGGGGTTCACCGGTTTCGAGCCCGGCGAGCATGGCGTTGCGCTGAAGCCTATTCATATGAATCTCACGTCGATCTTGCCCAGAGGGCCATAGTCGGCCAGCACGTGGTCGCCAGCCTTGACCGGCACCGGCCGGGTGAAAGAGCCGGCGAGCACCACCTGACCTGGCTTAAGTCCGATCCCGTAGGGGGCAAAGCGTCGGCAAACCCAGCGGATACCATGCGCCGGGTGACCCATGACTCCGCCGGCCAGACCGGTCTCCTCTACCTCGTCGTTGAGCCGAAGCATGGCGCCGGCCCAGGGCAGATTGATAGCCGAGGGTCGAACCTTCTGTTTGCCCAGAATATAGCCAGCGTTGGCGGCGTTGTCGGCGACCGTATCAAAGACCTTTCGGGTATAGCCGGTCTCCGGGTCCACGCGAAAGCTTCGCGCTGCAATCAGCTCGAGTGCTGGCACGACATAGTCAGTAGCCGCCATAACCTGGTCAACGGTCACGTCGTCGCCGGCGAGCGGCGTCTTGAGGACAAACGCAAATTCGACCTCAATACGCGGATCGGTAAAGTCGCCGGCACAGATTTCGTCGCTTGAGGAAAAATCCATATCGTCCAGCAGCACGCCGAAGTCGGGGGTATCGATATTCATGGCGAGCTGCATGGCGCGGGAGGTCAGGCCAATTTTGTAGCCGGTGACGGTTCGGCCGTCCTGGATCTTGCGGTCCACCCAGGCTTTCTGGATCGCGTAGGCGTCCTCCAGATTCATATCGGGGATCGACAGGGAGAGCGGCCGTATTTGCCGGCGCTGCCGCTCAGCTTCGTAGAGCTGCTCAGCGGCCGCTAGAATTTGATCTTCGGTGATGGGCATCAGCGGTGGGTAAGCCGTTGAGGAGAAAGAAAACATGTTAACTAACTGCGGGCGGGTTGTTAAGGCAAGCTGGCCAACGAATCAGTTGTTAATGCTCGCGTTGCAGGACGAGACGCCATCCGTCAAGGCAAGGATTCGCCAGATCCTGCGGCAGGGGGACAAAAATTTGCTCTAATGCTGTTTCGTTATGAGCATCTTTGAACACGTCTCCGTTTTTCTTTCGATCATCCTGGGTTTGGCCATTGTTCACCTGCTGGGTGGGTTGTCGCTGATTCTCGATCGTCGGGTCCGGGCTCGGGTCTATTGGGTCCACCTGCTGTGGGTCGCCAACTTGCTGTTTGTCAGCGTACTGGTCTGGCTGGGCAACTTTGTGCTTTCAGACGTTGAAGTCTTCAGCGTATGGCATTTCCTGAATCTGGTTGCCTATTGCATGGTGATTTACCTGATGAGTGGTCTGCTGTTTCCGGTTCGGGGCGGCGAGGTAACCGATTTTCGCGCGCACTTTGAGGCCAACCGTGTGCGTTTTTTTGGTCTGGGGCTGCTGTTTGTCCTGACTGATGTTGCCGACGGTCTGCTGGAACACCTGGCGATTGGCCTTCCCTTGGCGCCGGGACAGTTCATTACGCTAGGGCTGGAGTTCGTCTTGTTCGTTGGCGGCATCAAAACGGCCAGCGAGAGTTACCACGGTGCCGTCGCTGTGTTGTTTTGTCTCGGCTCGATCGGCTGGCTGGTCAGCCTTGTTATGATTGGCGTTGTCACGACCTGATGTAGCAGCATCAGGTCAGCAAACTTGTCAGCGGGGCAGGAGGGGCATCCATGGCAGCAACACTCGATCCGACGGAAGCGATTCGCACCGAGGCGGCCGGCTATTCCTCGGCAGTCACCGGGAAGTCGTGCAACCAGCAGTCATTCAAGGTGGGCAAAGGCACGTTTTTGTTTATCGGGCCCGGGCCTAAAGGGCAGGGCTACAAGGCGATGTTCAAGCTGGATCAGTCAATGCCGCAAGCAAGAGAGCTAGCCGAGGAAGCACCGCAGCGCTTTGAAGTTGGCAAAACCGGCTGGGTGACCGCTCGGTTTTCCGCGGACCAACCGCTGCCGGCGCGACTCTGGAAAAAGTGGCTCAAAGAGTCGTACCAGCGCACCAGCGGCGCGGGGTGAGTTCCCGGTTCGTCATCACCATGGCGAAGGTCCCGCAGTGACAACCATTATCAGGACAGCCGGCGAGGGAGACGCTGAAGTTGTACGGCAGCTTCATCTAAGCGCCTTCGACGATAGCGAAAGCCAGGAGGTCGCCGAGCTGGCGGCCAGGCTTTTGGGGGAGGCGGACGGCCCCGAAACCCTCAATTTACTGGCGGTGACGGATGGGACCGCTTCGGGTCACGTGGCGTTCAGCAAAGTGTCTCTCAGCGGATCACCCGAGTTACGAGCTTCTATTCTGGCGCCGCTTGGCGTGGCGGCCGGCTTTCAGCGGTCGGGCATCGGCTCACAGCTCGTTCGTTACGGTATGCAACACCTCACGGATGCCGGCGTGGCGCTGGTTTTTGTTTACGGTGATCCAGGCTACTACGGCCGTTTTGATTTCAGCTCAGAGGTAGCGCTGACCTTTGAGGCGCCGCATCCGCTCCAATACCCCCACGGCTGGCAGGCGCGGGTCATCGACCCTGAGGTTGAGCTGCCCTCGTCCTGCAAGCTCACGTGCGTGACGGCGTTATCCGACCCTGGGCTCTGGTAGAAGCAGCCACCGGAATCCCTCGCAGGCTGAGGCCTGCGATGTCACAACTTCCTCGCCGAGCAGCCTGATCGCCGCTGGGTCTTTTGGCCCTGTCGTGGCTGCATTGGGATGACTATTCTTGCGCTTCTTCTTTGACCTGAGGCCACGCCGTCAGATGAAAAAACGCTACAAGCTGGGATTTGGATTTCTGGGTCTGCTCGCCGGCGCCTTTGCGGTGCTGCTGGTTGCGATCAGCCGTAACAGCGACTGTCCGGCAGATATCCCGTCCTCCGATTCACCCGACGCGATGACCGCGGTGGTCCAGCATTGTTACGGCGGCCCAGAGGTGTTGACCCTGACTCGTGAGGATCGTCCGACGGTCGGTGACAAAGAGGTTTTAATCCGGATCGTTGCTGCCGGCGTCAATCCGCTCGACTGGCACTTCATGCGGGGGACCCCCTACGTAATGCGGTTGATGTCGGGCATCGGCAAGCCCGGTGATCAACGGGTCGGCGTGGACTTCGCCGGCACCGTCGAGGCTATTGGTCCCGGTGTAACGCGGTTTAAGCCGGGTGACCGTGTCTTTGGTGGCGCCAACGGGGCGTTTGGCGAATACGTGGTCCGCTCAGAAGATCGGGCGATTGCCATCATCCCGGAGAACATCAGCTTCGAGCAGGCCGCTGGGGTGGGTATCGCCGGCGTCACCGCGCTGCAGGCGCTCACCGACAAAGGGAAGCTCCAAAGCGGTGAGAAGGTCCTGATCAACGGCGCCTCGGGTGGTGTGGGGACGTTTGCCGTCCAGATCGCCAAGGCAATGGGGGCGGAGGTCACCGGCATCTGCAGCGGCCGTAACCGCGAGCTGGTGCTGGGCCTCGGCGCAGATTACGTGATCGACTATAAGGTCGAGAATTTTACCGAGCAGGACAAGCAGTACGACCTGATCGTCGACAACGTCGGCAACCACTCGCTGTCGCGTCTGCGGGGAGTTCTTGAGCCCACGGGCAGGCTCGTGATTGTGGGCGGAAAAAAAGGTGACTGGATCGCCCCGCTGGTGCCGACCATCAAGACCATGATCGTCGGACCCTTTGTCGATCAGGAGATTCAGACCCTGCTGGCGGTGTTGACGCAGGAGTCGATGGAGAAGCTGGCCGCGATGATGGGGGAGGGGGAAGTCACGCCCGTCATCGATCAGCGCTTCGACCTGGCGGATGTTCGCAACGCGATCGCTTATTCCGAGTCCGGGCGAGCTCGGGGCAAGATCATTCTGGAGATCGACTCGGAGTCACTCTAGCTGGCGGGTGCTGGCCCGGGCTCCGACCCCGTGTCTGACCCTGCTGTGGCTGAGCGTTGCGGCTGAAAACGCCGCAGCAGCGCCACCAGGGCGGCCACGACAATCAACATGATGATCAGCCCGTTGAGCGCAGGAAGGTAGCTCTCGTCAGCCACCCGGCGCATACCCAGGAACTGGATGCCAGCCGCACCGGCCAGCGAGTCCACCATGGTGAACAGACCGAGAATTCGACCGTAAGAGGGTCCAGCAAAAAACTCTGCGAGCACAAGCTGGATGGCCGAGAAGGCCCCGGCAAAACCGACGCCGTAAACCACCGCGTAGCCAAAGAGCGTCAGGTTGCTGCTCGGGTCAACCATGCGGAGCACCACCAGTCCGAGCATCAGGTTGATGATCGACAGCAGCAGGATCCATACTTTGTTGAAGTGGTCGCCCAGGTAGCCAAACAACACTTTCCCGACAATGGCGCTCCAGAAAAACACGCTGAAGATTACCGGCAGCTCGCCGCGATCGACCCCGAGGTCCTGCCCCAGAAAAATCGACTGGTGCTGCAGGATGCCGACGATACAAAACCACAGCGCGGCGGTTGCCACCATCATGAGGTAAAACGCCGGCAGCTTGACGGCCTCCATGAGGGTGATGCCGGGGACATTTGCTGGCTCGACGGCAGAAGCTTTTGGCGCCGCTTCTTCATCGGTTCGATCCGTATCGGGTCGCTGGTTGCGGATCAGCAGCAGCCCCATACCCATCATGATCCCGCCCACGATGGCGATGAGCGTGATGGCCTCACGCCAGCCCTGTTCGGCCAGGGTGGTTTTGGCCAGCAGCGGAAAAAGCGCGCCGCCGAGGCTCGAGGCCATCAGAAAGATGCCCACCGCGAGGCCTCGTCGCTCGACGAACCAGCGTGACAAAATGAGCATGCTCGCCACCAGGCCGCAGCCAGCCAGACCGACGGAGCAGGTGAGGTAAATCAGGGTCATTTGGTTGAGCGTGCTGATGTGGGCGTAGAAGCCGAGCGGCACCACAATCAGAATGACGCCAAAGAACATGATTCGCCGAGCGGGGTAGCGATCGCACAGCGCGCCTAGGATCGGCGTCAGCAGCGCCGTCAGCAGAAGAAACAGAGACGCCGGGCGCGTAACCTCCGCTTCATTCCAGCCAAACTCGGCGGTCAGCTCCGGATAAAGCAGCGGCAGCGTGTTGAGCAGGATTCCGTTAGTGGCCATGTAGAGCAGAAACAGGCCGGCGAGGACCCACCAGGCGTAGTCAATTTTTTTCATCGGGTGAATCTCAACCTATGGAATCAGTGGTTGGCGGGCTCAGGCGACGGCGACGCCACGCATCGTGCGATGAGATGTTCGTCCTCGAACACGATATGGTCCCCATCAACTATTTTGCGCCGTTTGCGGGTTTCGATATGACCATTGACGAGGACCGCGCCGGCAGCAATCAGCATCTTGGCCTCACCGCCGCTGCCGACAATGCCGCTGATCTTGAGCACCTTGAACAGCTCTACGGGCTGCCGGTTCAATTCAACTTCCTGCTGGGACAGCGCCTGGTTACTCCCGTGTTGCGACCGCTGGATGGATCCAAACTCACCGCCGCCAAGCCAGCACGGCCGGGCTAAAACCCGATATGCGCTGACGAACGGGTGTGTAATAGTGGCAGGGTGACGGCGGCAGCGCCAGACCTTCAACAAAAATACCAACCGACCCGGCCAGCCGCCTGCTGATCGGGCTGACAGGGAGACAGGCAATGGCTGATCCTCGCTTGAGGCAGATGATTGAGAACCAGCAGATGGTGGTTGCGCCAGGCGTCTTTGACATGATGGCGGCCCACATCGCGAACCGAATCGGCTTCGACGCCGTCTACGCCTCAGGCTACTGGCTGACCGCTTCCTATCTCGGTATCCCCGACGCGGGCATTGCGACCTTCACCGATATGCTGAATCGCGTTAGCCGCCTGTGTGAGATCAGCGACGCCCCCGTTGTCGCTGACGCCGATACGGGCTACGGCGGCCTGCTGAACCTTCACCATACGGTAAAAGGCTACGAGAAGGCCGGCGTTTCGGGATTCCAGTTTGAGGACCAGGTGTTTCCAAAAAAGTGTGGGCACACCAAAAACCGGATGGTCATCCCGCTGGAGGAGATGGTCGACAAGATCAAGGTGGCGCTCGATGCGCGCACCGACAGCAACATGCTGCTGATCGCCCGAACTGACGCCCGCACGGACTACGGCCTCGACGTCGCGCTGGAGCGGGGGCAGGCGTTTGCGGAGGCTGGTGCAGATCTGGTGTTTGTCGAGGCGCTGGAGACCGAGGAGGAGATGCGCAAGGCGACGGCCACCATCGGGCATCCCATGATGGCCAATATGGCGGACGGTGGTCATACGCCAATCTTCAGCGGAGACAAGCTTCAGGAGATCGGCTACTCGCTCGCCATCTTCCCGGCCATCACCGCGCTGTCAGCGATGGCGGCGGTGGAGTCAGCGCTGAAACACATCAAGGCCACCGGTACCAGTCAGGGGTCGCCCGTGCCGCGTTTCGACTTTCAGGAGATGTGCGTGCTGCTGGGTTTCGAGGACGTGTGGGACTTTGAGAAGCGTTGGGGAATCGGTCACCAGTCGGACTGATCGCCGGCCGCAGCGGCGGGGGTAGAGTCAGCCCAGGCTGCTGAGCTCCCGCGATAGTAAAGACGCGTCACCGAGGTTGAGTTCCACCAGCCGCTTCAGGTGGACAAAGCTGTCCATGTCGATCTTTTGGCAGATAAAGCCAATGCGCTGGTCGGCGACATGCGCCACCGTCACCGACATGCTGATGACGGCGCTGCCCTCGAGCTTGACCTCGATGCGGTAGAAGTCGCCCGGCTTGCCGGACCAGTCTTCCGGGCGCTTGAGCAGCGCCCCTTTCAGTGAGATGTCGATCAGCTCGCTTTCCCACGCCTGCGACCCCGAGTACAAATGCACGCGGGCCTCGATGTTGAAGCGGGAAAAGCGGCGGCGTTCGGCGCCGCTGGGCTCGGACTCACTCACAATAAAAGCCTGAAAAAACAGGAACGTCTGGATTATATCTCAAACGCGCCTCAGTGTACGGTGGGCGGTGTTACCCCGGCACCCTCCGGCGGCGCACCGCGAACCTCGACGCTTTTGATGACGTTGTCGTGCAGCGCGGTGATGGTAAATGTCAGGCCATCGATCAGCACCTCGGCGCCCGCCTCAGGAATGGTCTGAAGGTGTTCCAGCAGCAGACCGTTGACCGTCCGAGGGCCCTCGGTTGGGAGCGCCCAGCCGAGCCGCCGGTTCAGTGAGCGAACGTTCTCAGCCCCATCGATCAGCAGGGTCCCGTCGCGGCGACGCGTCGGGCGGCGAATTCGATTGCGCGGCTCGGTCGTAAACTCCCCGACGATTTCCTCCAGGATGTCATCCAGCGTAATCAGCCCCTGAATGTCGCCGTATTCGTCCACGACCAGCCCCAGGCGCCGCTCCCGTTCCTGAAACTCCAGCAGCTGCTGGGTGAGGCTGGTGGTCTCCGGGACAAAGTAGGGCTTGCGAATCAGGCCTCGAAGGGACGCCAGATCGAGCGTGCCGGCGGCAAGCCGATTGACCACGGTGCGCACGTGCAGCACGCCGGTCACCTCTTCAAAGTCGCCTTCGATTACCGGCAGCCGGGTGTAAAAGCTGTTGCGGATCTGATCAACGATACTTCCCCAGTCGTCCTTGAGGTCCAGGCACACCATGTCGTTCCGCGGCACCATCGCGTCCGATACGCTGGCCTGCTCAAGATCCAGGATATTGAGCAACATGGACCGGTAGCTGCCGGTAGCGCGGGTACTGGAGTCGCTGAGCATGGTGCGCAGCTCGTCCCGGCTGAGCTGATCGGATCGGCTGAAGGTCCGCATGCCAAAGAGTTTGAGCAAGCCGTTGGCGGCCCAGTTGATGAGCGCAACCACCGGGTAAAGCAGCCGCAGCAGCCAGCTCAGGGGCGACGAGACCGGGTACGCCAGGCTCTCGGGATGAACCGCGGCCCAGGTTTTGGGGGCAACCTCGGCGAAGATCAGCACGAGAGGCGTGAACACAAACGGCATGATGATCGGCCCGAGGTCGCTGTAGAGCCGGATGCTGATCACGGTGGCCAGGCTGGTCGCAAAGATGTTGACCAGATTGTTGCCAAGCAAAATGATGCCGATTAGCCGGTCGGGCTCCGCCAGGAGTTTGGCAACCCGCGCGGCCTTCTTGTCACCTTCGCTGGCGCGATGCCGCAGCTTGTAGCGATTCACCGCCATTAGGGCGGTTTCGGAAGAGGAGAAGAAGCCGGACAGCAGGAGCAGGACCGCCAGGCCGATCAGCAGGTACGCTAGGGGAATGTCGTCCAAGGTTGGGGCCTGTCAGGCAACTCGCTTTAGAATCAGTTCCAAAACCAGTTTGCTCCCAAAATAGGCGACCAGCAACACGGCGGCGCCGGCCAGGGTCAGCCTGACAGCGGTGCGTCCGCGCCAGCCAAACTGCCAACGGCCCCAGAGCAGGAGACCAAAAACTATCCAGGCGCAGATCGACAGAACGGTCTTGTGGACCAAATGCTGGGCCATCATGTCGTCGACAAACAGCATACCGGTGACCAGGGCCAGGGTCAGCAGCAGAAAACCCATGGTGATGACCTGGAACAGCAGCTGTTCCATCCGCTGCAGCGGCGGCAGGTTGTTGAGCACCTGCAGCCCACCGCCCCGCAGGGCTCGATCCTGCAGCAGGATCACCGTCGCCTGGGCGGCGGCGATGCAGAGCAGGGCGAACGCCATAACCGACAGGGCGGCGTGAACATTGAGCTGCCAGCCCAGCTCCTTGAGTACCACAATCTTCACGCCCCAGGCCAGCTGGAGCGATACGGTCAACGCGGCCAGGGGGAACAACACCAATCCCAGGTTCATCACCGGTCGGATGAGCGTGCCTGCGAGCACCATTATGACCGTGAGCCAGGCGGCCGCTGACAGCATGTAGAAAAAGCCGAGATTCAGCTGACCCTCAGAGCCACCGAGGATCCAGAGCAACGCACCGTGACACAGGGCAGCGGCGGCGATGGCGAGCAGCAGCGGCCGGCGGTGTGCGTCCTGGCTGGGCGCGCGAATGCGCATCAGCGCAAGCGTTGCGCCGACAATATACAGAAAGATGCTGGGCAGACCCGCAATGACCGGACTCATCCGGAAATCATCGCACAAATCGGCGGTGTGATGCCCGCTTTGCCGGCTTATAATGTCCGCCCGCTAAGATTTTGGTTTGCAGATCATATGTTCCAGTCGCTGTCAGATCGCCTTGCCGCCACCTTCCAGCAGGTCCGTGGCCACGGCCGCATCACCGAAGAGAACATCACCCAATCGCTCCGTGATGTCCGCATAGCGCTGCTGGAGGCTGACGTTGCCCTGCCGGTGGTGACGCAGTTTGTTGCGCAGGTTAAAACGCGCGCGCTGGGGCAGGAGGTGCTGCGTTCTATCAGCCCGGATCAGGCCTTTATTAAGGTGGTCCAGGATGAGCTGACCGAGATCCTGGGTGGCCAAAACGCGGCGCTTAATCTGAACGTCCAGCCGCCAGCGGTCATTCTGCTGGCCGGTTTGCAGGGCTCGGGCAAGACCACCACCACCGGCAAGCTCGCCCGCCTGCTGAAAAACGAACACGGCAAGAAGGTGATGGTGGTGAGCTGCGACGTGCATCGCCCAGCCGCCATCGACCAGCTCCAAACGCTCGCCGCGCAGGAGGAGGTGGCGTTTCACCCCTCTGACGTCAGTCAGAAAGCTGAGGCCATCGCCAAAGATGCGCTGGCTGCCGCCAAGAAACAGTTTATGGATGTGCTGCTCGTCGACACCGCCGGGCGCCTGGCGATTGACGAAGCGCTCATGGCTGAAGTGCAGCGCATCGCTGGCGCCGTAACGCCTGCTGAGACGCTGTTTGTGGTGGACGCCATGACGGGGCAGGACGCCGCCGCCACCGCTAAGGCGTTCCACGACGCGCTCGCGATTACCGGCGTGGTGCTGACCAAGGTTGACGGTGACGCTCGCGGTGGTGCCGCGCTGTCAGTTCGCCAGGTGACCGGGCAGCCGGTGAAATTCATGGGGGTCGGGGAAAAGACTGACGCGCTGCAGGCGTTCCACCCAGAGCGGATCGCATCACGCATCCTCGGTATGGGTGACGTGCTGACGCTGGTCGAGGAAGCACAGCGAAAGGTTGACGCGGACAAGGCGCAGAAGCTGGCGCGGAAGGTCAGCCGTGGCAAGCGCTTTAGCCTCGAAGACTTCCGCGATCAGCTTGAGCAGATGCAGAACATGGGTGGGATGACCTCCATGATGGACAAGCTGCCCGGCATGGGTCAGATTCCTGACGCGGTGAAGTCCAAAGTGGATGACCGCGACACCATTCGCATGATCGCCATGATCAACTCGATGACCCCCCAGGAGCGGCAGTTCCCCGACTTAATGAATAAAGGCTCCCGCAAGCGCCGCGTCGCCAACGGCTCCGGTACCACCATCCAGGATCTCAACAAGCTGCTGAAGCAGTACAACCAGATGCAGCGAATGATGAAAAAGTTCGGCAAGGGCGGCATGAAGGGCCTGATGAAAAAACTGCAGGGCCGAATGCCTCCTGGCGGGATGCCGCCCGGCTTTCCAGGGCGCTAGCCTTCCTGGGCGCAGGGATCCGGCCGCCTGGCACGATCTGGACCAGTATCCGAAGCCGCACCGAAAAACCCGGCAAAAGCCTTTATTTTTGACGTCCGTGATGTAAAATGGCGCGCTTTTGTTTGCGCAGGTAGCCACGCGGTGGCCCCTCAGCAGGATTAATAAGAATGGTTAGAATCAGATTGTCTCGCGGCGGCGCCAAGAAGCGGCCCTTTTATCACGTGGTCGTGACCGATCAGCGCAACAAGCGCGACGGTCGTTACATCGAGCGCGTCGGCTTCTTCAACCCCGTGGCCCGGGGACAGGAAGAGCGTCTTCGCCTGGATGCCGAGCGCATCGCCCATTGGGTGGGTGTTGGCGCGCAGATTTCTGATCGCGTGCGCTCGCTCATGAAAGAAGCGCAGGCCACCGAAGCGGCCGCAGCGTAAATCAGCCGTGGTCGAGCGCGTCGTTTTAGGGCGCGTGGCCGGCCACCATGGGCTTCGCGGCTGGCTGAAGGTGCTGTCGTTTACCGACCCGCGCGAAGGCCTGTTTGCCTACGAATCGCTGCATTTGGGCGACAGCGCGGCGGTCGAATTTGAGAGTCAGGTCCGCGGCAAGCTGCTGTTGTTGCGGCCAGCCGGCGCCAGCAGCCGCGAAGACGCAGAGGTTTGGCGAGACGCGGAGATCTGGCTGCCAAAGAGCGACATGCCAGAGCCTGAGCCGGGCGAGTACTACTGGCATGATCTCGAGGGCTGCAGCGTCGATACCGTCGATGGGCAGCCGCTTGGATTGGTCGATCGGATGATGGCCACCGGCGCCAACGACGTGATGGTAGTTCGGGGAACACAGGAAACCCTGATCCCGTTTGTTCAAGGCGTTTACGTGATGAGCGTTGACGTCAAAACGAAGCGGATCACGGTGGACTGGGACCCAGAGGCGCTTTAGCGACCAGCCCGAGCCAGGCGCTGGGTCGACCGAAGCGGCCTTACGGAACGCGACCGGGCGGGTTGATGATGCGAATCGACGTGATAACGCTGTTTCCCGACGGTTTCAGCCGTTGTCTGGAAATGGGCGTCACCAGTCGGGCCTTGCGCGACGGACTGGCGGAGCTGAAGACCTGGAATCCCCGGGACTTTGCCCCCGACGCCCGCGGTACCGTCGACGATCGTCCCTTTGGGGGCGGGCCGGGCATGGTGATGGCAGCGCCGGTGCTGGCCAGCTGCATTGAAGCAGCATTAGCGGACGCGGCGCCTGCGCCGATTCGCTACCTGAGTCCGCAGGGCCAGCGCATTTGCCAGGGTGACCTGGAGCGCTGGGCCAAGGAGCCCAGGAATATTTGGCTCTGCGGTCGTTACGAAGGGGTCGACGAGCGGTTGCTCGATCGGCCCGATGTAGAACAGTGGTCGCTCGGTGATTTTGTGCTGAGCGGCGGCGAGCTGGCCGCAGCCGCCGTGGTGGATGGCGTGATCCGCCTCTTACCGGGTGCGCTGGGCCACGCAGAGTCTGCTGACCAGGACTCGTTCAGCAACGGGTTGCTGGACTGCCCGCACTACACCCGACCGGTGGAGTGGCGGGGACTGGAGGTTCCGGAGGTCCTGCGGTCCGGGGACCACGGCGCGGTAGCGCGCTGGCGGCTGAAGAAGTCGCTGGGACAAACCTGGCTAAAGCGGCCAGAGCTGCTGAATGAACGTGGCATGTCGCCTGACGAGGCGAACCTGCTGGAAGAATTTTTACAAGAGCGGCACGACGGTGCCCGAAACGAGAGAGAACCGTGATGAGCGACATCATCAAACAACTCGAACAAGAACAGATGGGCCGGGAGCTTCCGGATTTTGGTCCGGGCGATACCGTAGTGGTCAACGTCAAGGTTGTCGAAGGCAGCCGAGAGCGCCTGCAGGCGTTCGAAGGGACGGTGATTGCGCTGCGAAACCGGGGTTTGAACTCGGCGTTCACGGTACGCAAGATCTCTCACGGCGAAGGCGTCGAGCGGGTCTTTCAGACCTACAGCCCGCAGATCGATTCTGTGACCGTCAAGCGTCGCGGTCGGGTACGACGGGCCAAGCTCTACTACCTGCGCGGTCGCGAGGGTAAAGCGGCTCGGATCAAGGAAAAGCTCGCGCGGCGGTAACGCTCGCTGCGTCGACAGGAAAACCCGGTTTGAGCCGGGTTTTTTTGTGGGCGCTTGAAAAATGGGACACCCGCTCCCAACTGGCTAGCAACATTCAGAAACAGATCAAATCGCCATGACCGAAACGCTCAAGCCCGAACAGCATGAATTTCAGGCGGAGGTGCGCCAGGTACTGGACCTGATGGTCCACTCCCTGTACTCCAATAAAGAGATTTTTCTCCGCGAGCTGATTTCGAACGCGTCAGACGCGCTGGATAAGCTGCGTTTTGAGGCGCTCTCCGATGACTCCCTCTACGCCGGCGACGCTGAGCTGAAGGTGCAGGTATCGTTCGATAAAGATGCCGGGACGCTCATGGTCTCCGATAACGGTATCGGCATGAGTCACGACGAGCTGCTGGAAAACCTGGGTACCATCGCCCGGTCCGGGACGCGAAAGTTCCTCGACGCGCTCAGCGGTGACGCGCGCACCGATTCGAATCTGATTGGTCAGTTTGGCGTTGGCTTCTACTCGGCGTTTATTGTCGCCGACCAGGTCACCGTGCAGTCCCGGCGCGCGGGAGATGACGAGACGTGGCAGTGGGTATCCGACGGGCAGGGGGCTTTTACGCTGGAGCCGGTCGCGGAAGACCCGGTGAATCGCGGCACGCGCATCATTCTCAAGCTCAAGGAAGAGGAGAGTGAGTTTCTGGCCGACTACCGGCTTCGCTCGCTGATCAGCAAGTATTCAGACCACATTGCGTTTCCCATCCAGATGCACAAGGTGCAGCCGCCTCCGGCCGCTGAGGAAGACAGCGACGAGGACATCGTCGACGTGCCGGCTGAGCCCGAGTGGGAAGCGGTCAACCAGGCTTCAGCACTCTGGTCTCGTCCGCGGCAAGAGATCGAGGACGACGAGTACAAGAGCTTCTACAAGCACGTTTCCAACGACTTCAATGATCCGCTGCGGTGGTCTCACAACCGGGTGGAGGGCAATCAGTCGTTTACGACGCTGCTGTACCTGCCGGAGAAGCCGCCGTTCGATCTGATGATGGGGCGCGAGGAGCGCCACGGCCTCAAGCTTTACGTGCGTCGGGTCTTCATCATGGACGCTGCTGAGCAGCTGCTGCCCACGTATCTGCGCTTTGTGCGAGGGGTGGTGGATTCCGACGATCTGCCGCTGAACGTATCGCGGGAAATTCTGCAGGACAACGCGCTGGTGAAGAAAATCCGCGCGTCGGTGGTCAAGCGGGTGCTCGGCATGCTGGAGCAGCTCACCGACGAGACCGAAACCTACCAGGAGTTCTGGAAAGGGTTCGGGGAGGTGCTGAAAGAAGGGGTGGTGGAAGACTTCTCCAACCAGGAAAAGCTGCTGAAGCTCGCTCGCTTTGCATCGACGGCCAACAGCGACGCGGAGCCGACCACCAGCCTCGACGACTATCTGGGTCGCATGAATTCCGGGCAGGACAAGATTTACTATGTCACCGCCGACAGCCACCAGGCGGCGCTGAACAGCCCGCACCTTGAAGTCTTTCGTAAGCAGGGTATCGAGGTGCTGCTGATGTCCGACCGGGTGGACGAGTGGATGATGGGCCACGTCCGTGAGTACGACGGCAAGCCGTTCCAGTCCGTGGCTAAAGGTGATCTCGACCTATCAAACCTGGAAGACGAAGACGCCAAGAAACAGCGCGAAGAGAAGGCCAGCGAAGCTGCACCATTGCTGGAGCGCCTCAAGAAGGCCCTGGACGAGCAGGTGGAAGAGGTGAAGGTGAGCAGTCGTTTGACGGACTCGCCGTCGTGCATCGTGCTTGCTGAACACGATATGGCCCTGCACATGCAGCAGCTGATGAAGCAGGCCGGGCACGAGATGCCGGGCTCCAAGCCCTCGCTGGAGATCAATCCAGATCATCCGCTGGTCGCACGGGCGGCCGCAGCGACCGACGACGAGCGCTTCTCCGACTGGGCGCACCTGCTCTTTGAGCAGGCGCTGCTGGCTGAAGGTGGACAGCTGTCCGATCCGGCGTCCTACGTGAAGCGCGTCAACCAGCTGCTGACCGAGGCCTAAGACAGCTGAGCGATTCGGTTCGCATCGATCGGTGGCTATGGGCAGCGCGGCTGTTCAAGACCCGCGGGTTGGCCAAAGCCGCGCTTGACGGCGGTAAGGTTGATCTCAACGGTCAGCGTGCGAAGCCTTCGAAGGCGGTGAAACCGGGCGACATCCTGAGGGTGAGCCGCGAAGACTTTCGCCTCGAGCTGGAGGTGCTGGGCTTAAGCGACCGCCGTCTGGGCGCTGCGCTGGCGGCCGAGCTGTACCAGGAAAGTGAGGCCAGTGCGGCCGCCCGCGAGGAGGCGCTGGCGCGACGGCGCGAACGCAGGGACGCGGGTCGGCCCGACAAACGATCTCGCCGCCTGCTTAAGGCGCTGAAGGGCATCCGCTAACCGCTTGACTCCGTAGGCCCCGCGTCTACTTTGGCGCGCGCCTAAGGGTTGACGCCGCGGCCCGGTCCGTCAATCATGCCGGCCCAGCACCGCCGGATGAGGAGCGCAGCTCCAGATGTCCGTGCTCGATCCAGCCTCTCCGGAGTCCGCGTTCCATGGAAGAAAACACCGCCCTGATCACCAACGATGCCGTGGTACTCGGCCTGCTGGCGCTGATTCTTGGGCTGGTTTTTTACACCAGCCACAGCACCGCCCGGTTCTGGCGGAAATTCTACGGCGTAGTTCCTGCGCTACTTCTGTGCTACTTCATTCCAGCCATCTTTAACACGCTCGGCGTGATCGACGGGGAAGCTTCGCGACTTTACTTTGTCGCCTCACGCTATCTGCTGCCGGCCGCGTTGATTCTGCTGACGTTGAGCATCGATCTGAAAGGTGTGATTGGGCTCGGACCTAAGGCGCTCATCATGTTTTTCACCGGCACCGTCGGGGTCATGATCGGCGGACCGATCGCGCTGCTGTTGGTGGGTCTTGCGGTGCCGGAGTTGCTGCAGGCCGACGGGCCGGAGGCAGTCTGGCGCGGAATGACAACGGTTGCCGGCAGCTGGATCGGTGGCGGAGCCAACCAGGCGGCGATGAAAGAGGTGTTCGAGGTCGGCAACGATGTCTTTGCGCAGATGGTCGCGGTTGATGTGATTGTCGCCAACATCTGGATGGCGGTGCTCCTGATTATGGCGGGTAACCAGAAGCGCATTGATGCCTTCACCGGAGCTGATGACTCCAGCATTGACGTGCTGAAAAACAAGATCGAAACGTATGAGGCGGAACACGCTCGAGTCATCACCACCAAAGACTTGATGCTGATGGCCATGGTGGCGTTCGGCGGTACCGGCCTTGCCCACGCCTGCGCGGGCTTTATTGCGCCCACGCTGGCGGAAGCGGCGCCCGGCCTGAGCCGCTTCAGCCTGACTTCCACCTTCTTCTGGATCGTCGTCATTGCAACCACCATCGGTCTGGTGGTGTCTTTTACCCGAACGCGCGAGCTTGAGGATGCTGGCGCCTCGAAGGTGGGTTCGGCTTTTGTCTACATTCTGGTTGCCACGATCGGTATGCACATGGACATCAAGGCCGTGGCGGAAGCGCCGCTGCTGTTTGCGGTTGGGCTGGTGTGGATCAGCATTCACGCGGGGCTGCTGCTGACCGTCGGCTACCTCATCAAGGCACCGCTGTTTTTTGTTGCGGTGGGAAGCCAGGCAAACGTAGGCGGCGCAGCCTCGGCGCCGGTGGTGGCGTCCGCCTTTCACCCCTCTCTCGCGCCGGTCGGCGTGTTGCTGGCGGTGCTGGGTTATGCCCTCGGGACTTATGGTGCATGGATCTGCGGCCAAATGATGCGCATCGTATCCGGATGACGCAGTCCATCGTGGATGTGGTAGCAGCGAGGAAGGCGCTGAACTAAGATAGCGCGGCCAAATTCTGGCCGCTTTAGGCTGACAGGCAGGCCCGCGGCAGTGGGTTGCCGAAGCAGGAGTAACCAATGCGAGTAGTTTTAGGAATCATGTGTCTGGTGCTGGCCGCCGCGGCTAACGCACAGAGCACCAAAATGGCTGACGTGGCCCGCGAGGTCACGTTGGAAAACGGGATGCGGCTGGTGATGGTGCAACGGCCCGGGCAACCCAACATTGCCGCCGGGTGGGTCGCACACGTCGGCTCCGCCAATGAGAGCCCCGGCATTACCGGTATCTCGCATCTGTTCGAACACATGATGTTTAAAGGCTCGCCGCGGATTGGAACCCGCGATGCCGAGCTGGATGCCCAGCTTCAGGACCAGCTCGACGAGCTGCGCAGCGAAATGTTTGCGCTGGAGCGCGGCTATCGAGATCAGGTGCGGCTGGGGCAGGGCAAGGCGATCACCGACCCGGCCCTACAGACGGCGGCGATGGCTGAGCTTCAGACGCGTTTCGACGAACTGGTGAAGAGCCAGCGCGAAAACATGATCAAGGACGAGTTCGACCAGATCTACACGGAAGCCGGCGCCAGCGGCATGAACGCTTTTACGAATCGGGACATGACGGTCTATTTCATCCGGGTTCCGCGCAACAAGCTCGAGCTGTGGTTCTGGATGGAGAGCGAGCGCCTGGCGCAGCCGGTGTTTCGCGAGTTTTACTCCGAGCGGGATGTCGTTTTTGAAGAGCGGCGGCTGCGGACGGACTCAACGCCCACCGGTGCACAGGATGAGGTTTTTGAATCGCTGCTGTGGCGGGGGCATCCCTATGGATGGCCCGTGATCGGATGGCCGAGCGACATCGCGGCCATTACGCGCGAACAGGCTGAGGCCTATTACGATCTGTACTACGCGCCGGCCAACATCACGCTGGCGATCGTCGGAGACTTCGATGAAGCCCAGGCGATCGAGTGGGCGGAAAGCTACTTCGGACGGATTCCTCCAGGCCGGGATAACCCGCCGGATGTCATTACGCTCGCGATGCCTCAGCTGGGCAACCTGGTCTATCGGGCTGAGGTGGATGCACCGCCATCAGCCACCGTCACCTGGCGAACGACGGCTTTCACCGGTGAGAGTGATGGGGCGCTGCAAGTGCTTTCCAGCGTGCTCAGCGGCAAGACGGGCCGGCTCTATAAGCGTTTGGTGCTGGAAGATCAGATTGCCACCAACGTAGGCGCTGGTGCTGACAGCGGAAAGTACGACGGCTCGTTTGCCGTTTATGCGCAGGGCAAGCAGGGGGTTTCCCCGGACCAGCTCCAGGCGGTGCTGCTGGAGGAAGTGGCCCAGGTTGTTGCTGACGGCATCACCGACTACGAGCTGGAGAAGGTGAAGAACCAGCTTGCCGCGGAAAAGTATCGGCGGCTGGAAGATCCCTTTTTCCTGCTGATTCAGCTGTTGTACTACGACGGTCTGCGCGACTGGCGCACGATGGATACGTCCTACGAGGACGTTGAGGTGGTCACCGCCGACCAAGTGCAGGCTGCCGCCACCGAGTACCTTGTGCCTGAGCTTGCCGCCAGCAAACTCTACACCCGCAAGGCGAGCAGCGAGCCGGAGGACCCGGAGCTGGCGGCCTTCGACGCGGGCACGCAGGCCCAGATCAAGGGGATGCTGGGACAAATGCAGGGCCGCAGCGCTGAAGAGCTCGGCCAGGGCCTGGCTCAGCTCGAGCAGATGCGGGGGCAGGTCCCCGCGGAGGCACAGCCGGCCATCGATTACATGATCAAGCGGGTGACCGCCATGCTGGAGGAAGCCAAATGATGCGCCTGAATAAGCAGTTCCTGAATAAGCAGTTGAAGGGCGCCACGCTGATCGGGGTCGCGGTGTTATTTCTCGGCGCTTGTGCCACCGGCGGTGCCGGTCAGGCCAATCATCCCGACGAGCTGGTCTTTGGCGACCGTGAGCTCACCTTTTTGGATCGCGAGGATTACCGTTACGAGCTGCCGGGCGGGGACGTGATGTACCTGGTCACTGACCGGGCGCTGCCGCTGGTCAAGATGCGCGTCTATTCCCGTGCGGGCAACTACCTGCTCGGCGATCTGCCGGCCGGGAGTGGCGGCTTGACCGCGAGCATGCTGCGGGACGGCGGTGCCGGGGAACTCAAGCCCGCCGATCTGGATGAGCGGCTGGACTTTCTGGCGACCAACGTGAGCTTCTCGATCGGCAACACCGGCGCCAGCGCTTCGCTCGACAGCCTCAGCAGCAACTTTGGGGAAAGCCTGAACCTGATGATGGACATGCTGGTCGCTCCACAGTTTGACGAGGAGCGACTCCGGATTGCGGTTGACCGACAGGTTGAGGCCATGCGTCGACGCAATGACGACACGCGCTCCATCGAGCCGCGCGTCTGGTCACAGCTGATGCTGGGCGAAGACTTCTTTGCGACGCGGGTTGCCACGCAGGCGAGCGTTGAGAGCATCAATCCTGACGTGATGCGAGACGTTGTGGGGCGGATCTTTGGTCGCGGCGACCTGGTGATTGCGGTCAGCGGTGATATTGATGCTGACACCGCTCGGGCCGCGCTCGGCAAGGCTTTGGCGCGGTTGCCCGAAGCGTCCGAGCTGCCGTCGATCCCCGACACGCTAAGCCCCGGCGAACCGGGGGTTTACACGGTGTTTAAAGACGACGTCAATCAGACGCGGGTTACGGTCGGACTGCCCGGTCCGCGGGTGAACAACCCGGACGAGTTTGCCATCGCTGTGATGAACGACATTCTGGGCGGCGGCGGCTTTACGAGCCGCATCACCTCCCGGGTGCGGAGCGATGAAGGCCTGGCGTATTCGGCTGGCAGTCGATTTCAGCTGGGGCGCCACTACGACGGTCAGTTTCGCGCCTTCTTCCAGTCCAAGAACGCGAGCGTGCCGCAGGCGTTGGCCATCGTGCTCGAGGAGGTCGAGCGGATACGCACCGCCCCGGTGACCGAACAGGAGCTGAGCACCGCCATCGAGTCGCGGCTGGCTTTTCTGGCAGACCTATACGCGAGCGCTGAGTCGGCCTCACGGCGCTTTGCCGCCGATGAGATCAACAGCGAACCGGCAGACCGCTGGCGCACCTATGAGGCAAACATCCGTAAAGTCAGCATCGCGGACGTGCAGCGCGTGGCGGAAAAGTATCTGGATCCGGCGCAGCTGCGGATCCTCCTGGTTGGAAAAATTGACGAAGCCCTGGCCGGCGACGGCAATCACGGCACCGTTGAGTCCGTGACTGGCAAAACGATTCGGGCGATTGCGCTGAAAGATCCGCTGACCCAGCAGCCGCTGGCTGACGCGGCCCCCTGACGACTGACGACTACGGGACTGCTGGGCGGGGTTAAGCCGCAGCCCGCGAGGAGTGATGAGCATGCAGATTGGTGTACCGAAAGAGATCAAGAATCATGAGTACCGGATCGGGCTCATCCCGTCCTCGGTGCGTGAACTGACGGCCCGTGGCCACCAGGTTGTGATTCAGCAGGGTGCGGGTCTCGGCATTGGACTGACCGACGACGACTACACCGCTGTCGGCGCCACCATTGCGCCTGACGCGGCGGCCGTGTTCGACCAGGCTGAGATGATCGTTAAGGTCAAGGAGCCGCAGGCGGTTGAGCGTGCGATGCTGAAGGAGCACCACGTGCTGTTCACCTACCTGCATCTGGCACCCGACCCGGACCAGACTCGGGACCTCGTTGATTCCGGCGCCTGCTGCATTGCCTACGAGACGGTCACGGACTCAGAGGGGCGCCTGCCTCTGCTGGCGCCGATGTCTGAAGTGGCTGGACGGCTTTCCGTGCAGGCGGGTGCCGCGTCACTCGAAAAGGCTCGCGGCGGCGCTGGCGTCCTGCTCGGAGGCGTGCCGGGCGTGGACCCGGGTAAGGTGGTGATCATCGGTGGCGGCGTGGTCGGCATCAACGCGGCACAGATGGCCGTGGGGCTGGGTGCCAACGTGACCGTGCTCGATCGCTCGCTGGACGTGCTGCGCCGGATCGATCTTCAGTTCGACAGCCGCCTGAATACCGTTTTCTCCACCACCGAGTCGGTCGAGCGGCTGTGCATCGATGCAGACCTCGTGATCGGCGGCGTGCTGATCCCTGGCGCCGCGGCGCCGAAGCTGGTCACGCGGGAGATCATTCGACAGATGCGGATGGGCAGCGTGTTTGTGGACGTTGCCATTGACCAGGGCGGGTGTTCGGAAACCTCCAAGCCTACAACCCACGACGATCCGCGCTACGTGGTCGATGATGTCGTGCACTACTGTGTGGCCAATATGCCGGGTGCTGTACCCCGTACCTCAACGTTTGCCCTGAACAACGCGACGCTACCGTTTGTGCTGGCGCTCGCGGAGAAAGGCGCCGAAAAGGCCATGGCGGACGATCCTCATCTGCGTAACGGGCTGAACGTTTACCAGGGCAAGGTCACCCAGAAGGAGGTGGCTGAGGCGCTGGGTTACGAGTACTCACCGCCGCCGGCCTGACGGCGGATACCTGCTGGACTACTGGCGGGTCTGCCCGCTACCTCGGACCAGCCACTTGTAGCTGGTCAGCTCGGGAAGCGCCATTGGACCGCGGGCGTGCAGCTTTTGTGTGCTGATCCCAATCTCAGCGCCCATGCCAAACTGGGCGCCGTCGGTAAACGCGGTCGACGCGTTGGCGTAGACCGCTGCCGCGTCCACGGCCCTCAGCCAGGTTTCAATGACCGTGGTGTCCTCGGCGACCACGGACTCGCTGTGGCCTGAGGAATAGCACGCCACGTGCTCCAGGGCCTCATTCAGGTCGTTGACCACCTTAATCGCCAGCTTCATCGCCAGGAACTCCCGACCAAAGTCCTCCGGCTGGGCCTGGCGCAGCGGCCCGCCGTAGTGTCCGTCAAGTACCCGGAAGGCGGCCGTATCCGCAAACACCTCAGCGTCGAAATGATCGCCCAGCTCCGCCACAATCCCGGGCAGCTCGTCGAGAAGCGATTCGTGGATCAGCAGCGTGTCCAGCGCGTTGCACACGCTGACTCGACGTGCCTTGGAGTTCGTCACGATAGCGCGAGCTTTTTCGACGTCAGCGCTGGCGTCGACGTAGACATGCACAATACCCGCGCCGGTTTCGATGACGGGCACCCGGGCGTGTTCCCGGACGTGGTCGATCAGGCCCTGACTTCCCCGGGGTATTGCGACGTTCACAACGTCGACGGCCTCGAGCACGGGTTTGAGCGCGGCCCGTTCAGCCGGGGCCAGGGTCACCGCGTCGGCAGGCAGCTCATGCTCCGCCAGCGCCGCCTGGATGATCTGAACGATGGCTTCGTTGGAGTCTTTGGCGTCGCGACTGCCTTTCAGGAGGGCCGCGTTGCCGCTTTTCAGGCACAGCGCGGCCACGTCGACCGTCACGTTGGGGCGCGACTCAAAAATGATGGCGACTACGCCGAGCGGCACGCGCACCTTCTCCAGCTGAAGGCCGTTGGGCAGCACACGCCGCTCCAGGATCTCTCCGGCAGGACAGGGAAGCTCAGCCACCGCCTCCAGATCAGTGGCGATCGCCTCGATCCGCTCCGGTGAGAGCAGCAGCCGATCGTACTTAGGATTGGCCGGTTCCATGCGGTCCAGGTCTCGACGATTGGCCTCCAGCACGGCTTCCGCCGACTCACGTAGCCTGGCGGCGATGGTCAACACCGCTTCGGACAGCACCGCGGGCGCGGCGAGATTCAGCTGTCGGGCGGCCACCTTGACCCGCGAGAGCGACTGATCAACGTCCCGCAGAAGCGCGGCGGTGGGGTCGGTATCGTTGGTTCGGAGGGCGTTTGTCATGGCTCGATATACAGGTAGTCGTAGTGGATCAGGGGTTTTTGGCGCTGCTTGCCCAAACGCTGGGCGGCGGTCTCTGAACTATATTCGGCTCGACCATACCCAATCGGGCGGCGGCTTGTATCGACGATCGTCACAATATCGCCTCGCTCGAAGTGGCCCGCAAGTTCGCTGATTCCCACCGGAAGCAGACTGGCCAGCCGATCGGGTGCACGCAGCGCCTGCGCGGCGCCGTCGTTCACCACCACGAGCGCGCTGCCGGCAGGCGCTGCAGCAAGCCAGCGTCTGGGCTGGGTGGCCGGTGTCGGGTCCGCGGGAAATACCGTGCCATGCCCGCGACCGGAGCAAATATCGCTGATGACCTGCGGACGCCGGCCGTGGGCAATCCAGACCTCGGTTCCCAGCCGCGCCAGTCGCTGTGCGCTGCGGACCTTGCTGGCGATGCCGCCCCGACCAAATTCGGACCGATCCTCTCCCTGTTTTGGCTGAACCGATTGCCCATCCCAGCGTTTGATGAGTCGACTGCCCGGGGCGTCGGGCGGTCCGTCAAACACCCCCTCGACGTTGGTCAGCATGATCAGCTGCGAAGCGCCCAGCATCGACGCGAGCAGGGCGGCCAGCTCGTCGTTGTCGGTGAACATCAGCTCGGTGACCGAAACCACGTCGTTTTCATTGACCACCGGCACAACGCCATGCTTCAGCGCGCTCACCAGACAGCCTCGCATGTTGAGGTAATGCCGGCGGGTCGCAAAATCATCTCGGGTGGCCAGCACCTGGGCCACCTGTCGGTCGTGCTCGCCAAACGCGTTCTGGTAAAAAGCCATCAGCCGCGTTTGTCCCATGGCGGCGAGCAGCTGGCGACGCTGGACCGGGTTTCGTTCGGTCGGCACCGATGCTGGCGCCACGGCCAAGCCGAGCGCGACTGCGCCGGACGATACCAGCACCGTGGGCTGGCCCTGCGCGGTCAGTCGGGCAATCTGCTCGACAATGGCGTTGAGATGCGTTTCGTCCAGCAGGCCGTTACCGTCCCGGGCGACCGCGCTGCCCAGCTTGACGATGATCGGGGCGTTGGCGGAGCCGACGCTTCCCGCGGACTTTTGACTTGCGCTCACAGCGGTGCTTTCCTGATTTCTATGGGTACGCAGACAGCCTTACAGTACATCACCGTGGCGGGCCACCAGGCGCTAAAAGCGGAGTTTGAACGACTCTGGCGCCGGGAGCGACCCCTGGTGACCAAAGCGCTCGGCGAGGCGGCGGCCGAAGGCGACCGGTCGGAGAACGCGGAGTATATCTACCGCAAGAAGCAGCTGCGCGAAATGGACCGACGGATTCGCTATCTCAGCAAGCGGCTGGACGTGCTGCAGGTCGTGTCCGAGCGGCCCCGGGACGTGAGCCGGGTTTTTTTTGCCGCCCGCGTGACGCTGGAAGATGCCGAGGGTCAGCGCCGGGACTTCCAGCTGGTGGGGGCCGATGAAACGCTGGCAGAGGCGGGGCGCATCAGCATCGACTCGCCGATGGCGCGGGCGCTGCTGGGGCGCCGCGTCGGCGATGTGGTAGTGGTGCAGACGCCCCGTGGCGACGACGAATACGAGGTGCTGGCGATCGAATATCCTGATCCCGAGGTTAGCTCATACGTCTGAAATTGGGCGTGGGGCAGGGCGGCCCGAAGCGAGAATGTCTGCCTAGCTTTTAAAGTCGGTCACTAGCGCTTATAGTTCGCGCAGGTTGGGCATTGGGAACCTCATTCATGGGACTGTCAGCAGAAAAGATCGACAAAGTTCGTCACGAGTTCGAGTACTTCGACAGCGACAGCAGCGGTTATCTGGATATTAAAGAATTCCGGCTGCTGTTTAAGGTCATCGCGCCAGAGGCCGGTCGCAAGGAGTGTGACGAGGCTTTCAATACCATCGATGACGACGATTCGGGCAAAATTGAGTTCGACGAGTTTCTGGAATGGTGGGAGAGCAACTGGTCGGTTTACTGAAACGATCCCCGATCGATCGGCTCAGGTCAGGCCTGCAGCTTGCGCTGTGGTCCTGCCTGCTAAGCCTTCCTGCGCTGCTGCTGGCCGGCGGTTGCGCGAGCCGCCCGCCGGCGGATACCGGCAGCATCTGCGCCATCTTCACCGAAAAGCCCCGCTGGTACCGAGCGGCACTCAAGTCCCAGAAGCGCTGGGGCACGCCGGTCCATATCCAGATGGCCATCATCCACCAGGAGTCCCGCTTTGAGGCCAAAGCGGCGCCGCCACGGCGTCGGCTCCTCGGCATTATTCCCACCACGCGCCCGTCGAGCGCCTACGGCTACGCCCAGGTAAAAGACGCAACCTGGGACTGGTATCGCAAGGACACCGGGCAGGGCGGCGCGGACCGCGACAGCTTTGCCGACGCGATCGATTTTGTCGGCTGGTATACCGACGTCTCACGGAAGCGCGTTGGTCTGTCCAAGTGGGACCCTTACGGTCAGTACCTGGCCTATCACGAGGGGCACGGGGGCTACGAGCGACGTTCTTACGAGGCCAAACCCTGGCTGATGGACGTGGCGCAGAAAGTGGATCACCGAGCCCGCGAGTGGGGCGCGCAGCTCAAGCGCTGTGAGGATGGCCTGGACAAAGGCAGTTGGTGGCCGTTCGGCTAAAGCTTCGGCGGCTCGCTGACCCTCGGACTGTCCCAGCTTCCCGTGGCCCTTACTCGCCGATAAAACTGGCTCAGATGACGCCCGATCCGGCCTGTGGTGCTCGACGGCAGGAGGGCGCTGGTCAGCAGCGGCGGCAGCGCACGAAACAGCCAGAGCTGAGCATGTCCGAGGATGCTCGCCATGCCCCGAAAGTGTTTGGCGCAAAAGCGGTGGTGAGAAATGGTCACCTCAGCTCGCGTCATGGCGCGAAGCTCCGCGCTGCCTCGGCTTGCCCCACCGTGGTGGTGGATGATCGAGAAATTATCGAGCAGCCTGCAGCTGATGCCGACATCGCGCGCGCGCCGACACAGGTCGACGTCTTCTGAGTACATAAAAAACTGCTCATCCCAGCCGCGGATGAGGTCGAACGTGACCCGGGGAATCAGCAGGAATGAGCCGGAGACCCAGTCCAAGCGACCTTCAACGCGACGGCCGGGCAGATGCCTCAGCATGCTGAGCGCCACGCGTCCCGGCCCGCTTTGGCCCCACCAGGGCGCAAAGTCCCCACCGGCCTTGCGCGGTGATCCGTCTGCGCCCTGCTGCGTGACGGTGGTTATTTGTGCCTTTTCACCCGCGGCCCGCCAGACGTCCGCAATGGCCTGGTCGCGATCGATGCAGTCGGGGTTGAGAAACAGCAGGCAGCGACCGGTCGCGCTCTGGGCGCCAAGGTTGCAGCCGCTGGCAAAACCGCGGTTGGCGCTATTCTCAACCCACCGGGCCCACGGATAGGCGGCGCTGAACCTCTCAAGCTCACCATCATCCGAGCGGTTGTCGACGACTATGATCTCGGTCTTCGGTGCTTCGGAGGATTCGGTTGCGAGATAGTGCAGGGAATCGAGGCATTCGTGCAGATGCCGCCAGGCGCGAAAATTCACGATGATCACCGACAGGTCCACAGCGATGGCGCTTAGGGTCGGCTAACGCATTTGATGATGATGCCGGTTTGATCGTCATCCGCCGGCGCCTGATCCAAAAACCGGGTCACTGCGCTGTCGATGGCGTCGAGGATCTGCTGCGCATCTCTTTGCGCATTCACCCGGATCAGCTGCTCGATCCGCGGCAGGCCAAACCGTTCGCCGTCGCTGGCTTTGGTCTCGAAGGCGCCGTCCGAGATGATTGCCATGATGTCACCCGGCTCGAGCTCGATGGTACTCGACTCCGGCGTCACGTCGGGAAGGACCCCGAGCGGCGGCGCGTCGGCTTCCATCACCTCGAAGGTTCCACTGGCCGCCCGGTAGCACAGGATCGGTGCCTGTCCGGCGCTGAACGCCTGGAGCCGACCGCTGCCGGGAAACAGTACACCCATCCACGCGGTAACAAACCGCCCGCCGTGTGAGTCAGCGACCAGCTGTTCGTTCATCTGCGTGGCGATTTCCTCCATCGGCCGGCCGAGCCGAACCCCCATCCGGAATAGCGAGCGCACCTCTGCGGCCGTGAGGGCCGGGCCCATGCCGTGCCCGGTGGCGTCCGACAGGATGACGTAGACCTCGTCGGGATGATGGTGCGCGAGCTGGGCCTGGCCGTCGTTGCGTCGAACGCCGACGACGTCATAGGTGTCGCCGCCGGTGGCGTCTGCAGGCCGGCTGCCCGCGGCGATCTGGTAGCCGTTGACCTGCGGAAACTCCTGGGGGAAGGTCTTCTGCTGAATCTGCCGGGCCAGCTGCAGGTCATCTTCCAGCTTCAGCAGGTTGGCAAGACCCGTGCGCATCACCTCATGGGCCTGGGCCAGGTTGTTGACCTCCCGCAGCGTGGAACGGATGGTGTCACGCTCATCCAGGTTGCCCTGGCTGATCTGCAGGCTCTGGTCAGCCAGCCGGGAAATGGGGCCGCTATAGCGTTGCGACAGCGAGATGGCGCGATACACCGCAAAGGCCACCACCGCCAGCACCACGCTCAGTACCAGCAGCCGCAGCTGCTGAATGCCGCCGAGCATCTCGCCTTCCGGCACCAGCACGCCGGTAAAAATCTCCTGGCTCTCGTTCAGCGGAATCCACTTGGCCTGTCCCCACCAATAGCGCCCCTCAGACCGGAATCGCACCGGGCTGACCTCGACAGCGGAGTCCGCTGCGCCTCCGGGCTGGAACGCGATCGAGGCGTCGGTCGCGAGCGCAAACCCCAGCTCCGGTGGACGTTTGAGGTAGGCCTGTTCCCGAGCACTCTGCGAGGCGAACTGCGGCAGGTTAGGTAAGCCGATGATCTTGCCGTCCTGATCGGTCACCAGCACCAGGCCGCGATAGCCAACGTCGAAACTCCGGGTGAACTCGGAGATATCTTCGAGCAGCACGTCTAGCGCCACCACCCAGGTTCGACCCTCCGGACCGACAATACGCGCTGAGGCGGTGATGCCAGGCACACCGGAGCCGATGAACTGGTACGACTCCGTCCAGCGGATTTCCCCGGGCGGCGCCTCCATGGCGTTGCGAAACCAGGGCCTGGAGGAAGGGTCGAACTGGTAGTTGATCGGCTGCCAGCTGGCGTTGGGGGTTGCCAGTTCCAGGGTTCGGGACGGGACGCCGCCGTTGCCGTCGACCAGATTGAGTGCCCAGATATCGCTGCGCCGGTTGACCTGCAGCAGCCGATTGTCGGGGTCGACCACCAGGGCGCCGTAGAGCTGCGGGGAAGCCATCAGCAGCGGCCACACAAGATTGCGCGCGCCGTCCCCCGACTCTGGCGTGATAAGCCCCTGACTTGACCAGTGCTGCAGCAGGGTTTGGGCGTGGCGAACTGGGGTCATAAATTGAGCCACCTGCGCCTCGGTGCGGTCGATCGTCTGGCCGATCAGAATCCGTGACAGGCTCTGGGTGAGCTGGTTAGCGCCGACGAAGGTGGTGATCAGCACCGCTACGCCCACCAGCAGCACCAGCAGGAGCATGTTGTTGAGCAGACTTTGGCGAATCGAGGTCTGACGGACGTCAGCTGCCATCATCACCAACCATTTCGATTTCGTCGACGCCGAGGTAAGCGCCCGCCGCGACCAGGACCGCATCGATCAACGGTTCGAGTTTGTCGCTGAAGAGCGCCGCATGGTCAACGCCTTCGGTCCAGCCGTAGATGCTGTGGCGCAGGAAGTCCGCCGTATGCGCTCGACCGATGAGGTCGTCGGTGACCCGCTGCATCTCGCTCGGGGTCGGGGTGACCTGCAACGCTTCGAAGAGGTCGGCCAGCGCGTTAAACACGGGCGCTGCGGCGGCGTCCAGGCCAAACTCTTCGGGCTCGTAGGCAACCTTGACGGCGCCCGGATCGGCCCACAGGCGGAAGCTCACCTTTTGCAGCGAGTGGTAAAGCGGCTCCTCGGAGATCACAAACAACAGAAAATTTCGGCTGTTGGCGGTCAACGTTGCCAGCGGATAAGACCACTGGGAGGTTCGGACAAACGTGTTGAGGCGGATGTGGTGGCGAAAGTCCGCGAGCTGCAGCTGATCGATGATCAGAATCGTCGGTTCAGCTTCGCTGTAGGCACACGCTTCTGAGACCACCCGGTCGAAGGCGCTGAGCGGCGCCTGCTCCTCATCTGGCTCAGGCTCCAGCACGGGCTCGCTCTGCGAAAAGTCGTGATAGAGCACGTGCGGATACTCCAGCGCACCCGCCAGCGCGTTGGCAAACGCCGTCTTGCGACGCTGCAGTTCACCCTCGATGTTCAGGCAGCGCAAGTTGCGGCCCGGAGCATTCAGAAAGCAGCGCATCTGGTACTCGTAGTCGTCGTTCGACTCGAATCCAAATTCACTCATCAGGCGACGCAGGTTGGGCATGTACGGATCATCAAAGGTTAGGCGGCTCATTATACCCGGGTCACCTATCTTGAGTGGGCCGCTGAGTCTGCTGGATGGCATCGATTGTCACTCCGGATGGAGGTGCGTCGGTCCCGCCCGTCCCACTAGGTCTCTCGACACCTGTCGCCGCAGGCCGTCCTTTGCAATAATTGCTGGATGACTTCCCATTGCTCGCTTTCTCAGCGGCGGCGCCTGGCCCCGCTGCTGATCCTTTTCCTGTTGCCTGCGGTCTCTCAAGCGCTGGAGCTTGAGCCCTGCCGAATCTTCGATACCAGCGGTGTCCAGTCACAAGACGCTGAGTGCGGGACACTGACGGTGGCGGAGAATCCCCAGCGCCCCGAGGGTGCCACCGTCGACCTGTTTGTGGCCCGGATTCCGGCTAGGGCTCCTACGCCGGCGGGCGACCCGCTGGTTGTAATTCAGGGTGGCCCCGGCGGGTCTTCGGTGGAACTCTACGTGAGCATGGCCGCCGCTTTTCAGTCGGTGCGAAAATCTCGCGATATCCTGCTGGTCGATCAGCGGGGCACCGGACGTTCCAACCCACTGCGCTGCGAGATTCCGGAAGACTCGGCGCTGGAGTTCGATCCGGAGCTGGCTGCACAGTTCAGTCGCGAGTGCCGCGAGTCGCTGCCCGGCAATCCGCAGTTCTACACCACCAGCGTCGCGGTTCAGGATCTGGAGGCCGTGCGAGAGGAGCTGGGTTATCCCGCGTACAACCTCTATGGGGTGTCCTACGGCACCCGCGTGGCGCTCCACTACCTGCGCCGCTTTCCCGACCGCACCCGCACCGTGATCATCGACGGGGTGGCGCCGCCACAGTGGTCGCTGGGCCCGGATATCGCGCGCTTTGGTCAAAACACGCTGGACGACATCCTGGAACGCTGCAGCGCGGCTCCATCCTGTAACGATCGGTTCGGTGACCTCGAGGTCAAGCTCTCGGTGCTGCGCTCGCGGCTGGACGAGGCTCCGCAGCTGGTGGACCTTGCGCACCCCGTCACCGGTCGGGCCGAGACGATGACGCTGACAAGTCAGCATGTGGTGATGGCCATCCGGATGATGAGCTACCAGCGCGAGTCCCAGGCGCTCATTCCTCTGCTGATCCACGAAGGCTACGCCGGTAACCTGCAGCCGCTGGCGGCGCAGTCGCTGATGGTGGGCGAATCGCTCCAGAACGCGCTGGCGATGGGGATGCACAACGCCGTAGTGTGCACCGAGGACATGCCCTTTATCGAAGACTTTGACGACAGCCAGCTTAGCGATACCTACATGGGCCCGCTGCAGATGGCCTCGCTGCGGGCATTCTGCCGGGACTGGCCCAAGGGGGTACTGGACGACGATTTTAAGCAGCCGCTGAGCTCGGATGTGCCGACGCTCGTGCTGTCGGGTCAGTTTGACCCGGTGACCCCTCCGGCCAACGGGGAGCTGGCGGCCCAGACGCTGAGCAACCAGAAAACCATCGTAGCCCCCGGCCACGGTCACGGCGTCGCCATGCGGGGCTGCATGCCGCGTCTACTCGGGACCTTCGTGGAGACGGCCGATCCCAGTGCGGTCGACGAGAGCTGCGTCGAGCGCATGGGGCCGCTGGCCTTCTTTGAGGGCTTTACGGGGCCCACGCCATGATCCAGGTCAATGGCGTGGCCAAAAGCTTTGGCAAGGTACAGGCGGTCAGCAACGTCTCCTTCGAGGCGCCCGACGGCGCCATCACGGGGCTGCTGGGGCCCAACGGGGCCGGGAAGTCCACAACGCTGCGGATCCTTTATACGGTGCTTAGGCCGGATCAGGGGAGCGCGAGCGTCGATGGCCACGACGTAGTCACCGATTCGCTGGCGGCCCGCAGCGCCACCGGTGCTCTGCCGCATGGGTCGGGCCCTTATCCCAGGCTGACCGCTCGCGAAAACGTTCGGTACTACGGCCAGCTCAACGGGATGTCCGGACCCACGCTGGAGCGTCGGATTGACGAATTGGCTGACATGCTCGAGATGAATGACTTTCTCGAGCGTCGCACCAAAGGGTTTTCCCAGGGGCAGCGCACCAAGGTGGCGCTGGCCCGCGCGCTGGTGCATTCCCCTCGCAATGTGATTTTGGATGAGCCGACCAACGGTCTCGACGTGATGGCCACCCGGGCCCTGCGGGAGCTGATTCGCAAGCTTCGGGACGCGGGACACTGCGTGCTGTTTTCGTCTCACGTGATGCAGGAGGTAGCGGCGCTGTGCGACGAGATTGTCATCATTGGGCGAGGTGAGGTGGTGGCCTCCGGATCGCCCGACCAGCTGCGCGACCAGACCGGCGAAGCAAACCTCGAGGATGCCTTCGTGAAAGCCATCGGATCGGTAGAGGGCCTGGAATGAGCGCACTGCAAACCGTTTTCTTCAAAGAGGTTCGCGACAACATCCGCGATCGGCGCACCGTGTTGTCCGCCCTGGGCATGGCCGTCCTGGCTCCGGCGCTGTTTATGGGGCTCATGTCCTTTGTCCTGGAAACCACGGTCAGCGACGTCGAAAAGTCGATCAGTTTGCCGGTGGTCGGCATGGAGCTGGCCCCGAACATGATGGCGTTCCTGCGCCAGAACAACATCGATCCGATTGCCGGACCGGAGGACCCTGACGCCGCCGTCAGCAATCGCGACTACGGCGTGGTGCTGGTGATCCCAGAAAACTTTGGTGAGAGTCTCAAGGCCGGGATGCCGGCACCGCTGCGGCTGGTCTACGACAGCTCGCGAACCAAAGACTCGGAGCGCGACTATCGGCGGGTCCGCGAAGTGTTGAGGGCCTACAACTCCGTTTTGGCCGGGCTGCGGCTCCAGGTCCGCGGCATCAGCCCCACCGTGGTTCAGCCGCTGGCGATCAACGTCAGCAACGTGGCCTCTCCTTCAGCTCAGGCGATTTCGGTCCTCGGCGTCATTCCGTATTTCGTGATTTTTTCGATGTTTATGGGCGGATTTTATCTCGCCATCGATACGACGGCCGGCGAGCGGGAGCAGGGCTCCCTTGAGCCGCTGTTGGCCCAGCCGGTGGCGCGCGCGTCGCTGGCCCTGGGCAAGCTGCTGGCAACGGCGCTGTTTTCGGCCGTCACGTTATTGCTGGTGCTGCTCGCCTTTTCGTTTGCGATCGATCTGGTGCCTCTTGAAAAGGTCGGCATGTCGGTGGAGTTCGGCCTCTCCAAGGTGCTGAGACTGTTCGCCACGCTGTGGCCACTGTCGCTCCTGGCGGCCGCCTTCATGATGGTGGTGGCGTCGTTTACCAAGAGCTTTAAGGAGGCTCAGACCTACCTGACGGTGGTGATCTTAGTCCCGACGCTGCCGCTGATGCTGGTGGCGTTCCTGGCGCCGGAGGCGACGGCAACCACCATGGCCATCCCGTCGTTCAGTCAGGCGCTGATCATCACCGAGGGCATCAAAGGCGAGTGGGTATCCCTGCCGCTTACCCTGCTATCGATGGTGACGACGCTGATCCTCGGGGCGGCGCTCGCGTTCCTGGCCGTCAAGCTGTACCAGCGGGAAGGCATTCTCTAAGACGTCCGCAAATGCCCTCCAAAAAAAAGGGCCCAGCCAAATGGCTGAGCCCTAAAAAAGGGTACAAATTCCTGTTTCCGGTCGGCGCTGATTTTCGAGGGGAGGCTCTCAGCGCCTGTCTGCACCCCCTGCGATGACTATGTTCGGCGGGGGTGCCAGGAACTTTAGGGTGTCGCTCTTGGGCTATTCCTTTAGCTTGAGCTCGAGCTGACCGTCGCGGACCTCCAGATACTCGATACCGGCGGAAACCGAGTTCCAGAATCCCGGATCGCCACCAAACTCACCGATCAGATCCACGTTCTTGAGATTGCCCAGCCAAGCGTTGGGCAGCGGTACGCCCATCAGGCTGACGCCACGGAGAATCGCAACCGGTCGACCGCCACGAAAGGCGACCTCCAGGCCAGCGTTGACGCGAAGGGTCTTGCCGCCGAGCACTGGAAAGTCCGGATCGAGCGGTATCAGCAGCCGGGCGCTGGCGAGGTCGTCCGCCAGGTCAATGGCGAGGCGCTGAGCCATATCGGTGTTGCTGGCCAGCAGCGCGTTGAGCTCGCGTTCGGAGAACGATACCTCACGGCTTGCGCCCGCCTCGGAGTACTTTTGAGGCTCGAGGCGACCGCCGGGCTCGATGCCGCCGGGTTCAACGGCGTTGGCCAGCGCGTCGTCTCTGGCCAGCTCCGCCGAGAAGCCTAAGCGCTCGATCTTCTCTTCCAGCTGAACCTGCTCGCGCTCGTTGAGCGCTACCGGCTCAAACTGGCGCGGGAACACGTAACGCCAGACCACCACGGTGGTAATTGCCACGGTCACCAGCATGACCAGGGCGCTGATCCCGAGGACCTGCAGCCCGCTGAAGCCTTTCTTCTTTTCCGTGCCGGCGGGAGTCCCGCTGGACGGGCCCGGCTGATCGTAATTATTTGGCTCGCTCATGGTGCGGAGCCTAACGCAGGCGGCACGCTGTCGTCGACCGGTGCTTGAAAGCCGCGGTGGGCGGACCGACCTAAGCGGGATGAACAAAAACTCCGAAGAGCTCGTCGACCTGCAGTCTCGCGTGGCGTTTCAAGAAAATACGCTGAATCAGCTGGACGCGGTGGTGGTGACGCAGCAGAAGCAGATCGACAAACTGGAGCGTGCTGTGGCGGTACTCGCGCAGCGACTGGGATCGCTTGAACAAGCGTCCGGGCTGGTCGACGGCGCGGACGATCAGCCCCCGCCACACTATTGAAGTGTGCCGTCGCCGCTGGTCAGTGAAGCGAAGCGCGCCAGGGCAGGCGGGTGACGATCTCTGATTCAGCCTCCATCAGCTCCTGAAGCCTCGGGTAGATGTCGTCCCCATAAAGCTTCCGCGCCATGTCGGCAAACTGGTGGCCGTGTTTGGTTTCCGCAGCCCACAGCTCGTGGTAAAACGCCTTGAGCTCCGGGTCGGTGAGTGCTTTTGCGATGATGCCGAACCGCTCTGCGCCGCGGCATTCGATCACCGAGGAGATCAGCAGGCGGTCGATGAATCGCTCTTCGCGCCCGTGGCGCATGAGCTTTTGCAGCTCGCCGACGTAAGGGTCGGGTGCATCGCTGATCAGGCTGACGCCGCGGCGGCGCATCAGGTCATAGACCTGCTGAAAATGCACCAGCTCTTCGCGGGCGAGTTCGATTAGGGCCGGGATGATCGGCTCTCGATCGGGATACTTCACCACGAGGCTCATGGCGAGCGCGGAAGCCTTGCGCTCGCAGTTCGCGTGGTCAGCGAGGAACTCGTCAAAGTTGTCCAGCACCACCTGAACCCAGTCCGGGTCGGTGGCGGTGACAAGATCAATGGAACGTCGGGTCATGATGCAATCTGATTTCTGGCTGGATCGCGCGGCGCGGCGGCGCCGCGACCGGGCAAACCGCTATTTTAGCAGGCATGGGCTGGATCTGATCAAAGGTGACGAGGCAGGTCTAGCCAGCCCGGTTCCCGATGACCTGGGCATGATTGTGGTGATTCCTGCGCTGGCCGAGCCCGAGCTGGCGGCAACGCTGGCCAGCTTGCAGCGCTGTGATCTGCCGGACTGCACCGTTGAGATTCTGGTGTTGATCAATCACGCCGAGTCTGCTGATGAGAAACAGCGATGGGTGAACCGGCAGACGCTGCAAGACGGTCGAAGCCGTAGTCCGCAGCGAATCCAGGAGCATTTTGTGCTCTGCGAGGATCTGCCCGACCGTCATGCCGGCGTGGGACTGGCCCGGAAACTCGGTCTCGACGCCGCGCTCACCCGGCTGCTGGCGTCCCGGAGCGGGGAGGGTGTCCTGCTGTGCCTCGATGCCGACTGTCTGGTAGAGAGCAACTATCTGTGTGCCGTCTGGGAGCATTTCGAGGCTGATCCGGAATGCCAGGGCGCCAGCGTTTATTTTGAGCATTCGCTGCAAGATGCGGCGAACCGTGAGGCGATCGCGGGCTATGAGCTGCACCTTCGCTATTTTGTCCAGGGGCTGCGCTATGCCGGCATGCCGCACGTGTTTCACACGGTGGGTTCCTGCATGGCGGTTCGATCCGATGCCTATATGGACCAGGGTGGGATGAACCGGCGCCAGGCCGGCGAGGATTACTATTTCGTCCAGAAGCTGGCCGAAACCGGGGCTTTCTCCGATCTGACGAGCACCGTGGTCCAGCCCTCAGCGCGACGCTCCTGGCGGGTGCCCTTCGGAACGGGACGAGCGATGGCGGCGCAGGACGAGGGCGAGTGGCGCACCTATGCGCCTGAGGTTTTCGATGATCTCGCCGTCTGGCTCGCGCGCATTCCGGCTTACTATGACGAAGACCGCGGTGGGCTCGATAAGAAGCTGCCCGCGGGCGTGCAGGCTTTTCTCGCCGGGGCCGGCTGGCCGGAGCGCCTGGCCGAGATCCAGGCGCACACCGCAAGCCGGGCGGCGTTCCAGCGGCGCGTGCTGCGCTGGTTCAACAACTTTGCGGCCATGAAGCTGATCCATCAGGCGACAGCGGAGCGCTACCCGAAGGTGGCGGTCGGTCAGGCGGCAGGGCAGCTGCTCCTACGACTGGGTGTAGAGATGCCCGCTGACACGGGTCCGACGCCGGTCGAGACGCTGCTCACCGTTTACCGCGGACTGTGCCGCGATGGCCTGCTAGAAGAGACAGTCGGCCGGCGTTAGGTCAGCGCGGGCCAGCTCGAGCGACGCCAGCTGGTCGATGATGCTGCGAAGCTCTGCGGGATCGATCGACGGATCTGAGGTCCACCGCGTGAGGTTCCGCCACTGGGCTACCTGCGCCGGCGCCAGCTGATAAAAGTCGGCGATCTGCTGCTCCAGATCCGGCTGTGAACGGGCTTGCGACACGGCCTGGTAATAGGTTTCCACCAGGGCCGCAACAAGCTCTGGCCGGGATTCCAGCAGCCTCTGGGAGGCGCACAGGCAGAACGGCGGCCATGGCGTCGGACAGGTGTCCAGACGACGCATATGTCCGACGTCGACGCTGGGCTGGGTCGTGAACTGTTCCCACATAAACAGATCGGCGCGGCCTTCCGAGAAGGCGTTGGCGGCACCGGGAAGATTATCCACCACCACAAACGAGTGACCGCCCCAGCGTTCTTCCAACGATCGCTGCCGCATCAGCACGTGAGCCATCAGGTGTGAGCCCGAGCCGAAGCGGCTGATGGCGATGCGAGGGTCGATCAGCGCGCCCAGCTCCTCGGCGGGTTCGTTGGGCGGTACGTGGACACCCCAGATCAGGGGGGTGCTGACCGTCCAGCCGAGAATGCTCAGCGCAGCGCCTCCGCTGATGGCCGCCACGGCACCTTCGCTCAGGAGCACCGCCAGATCGAGCGAATCATCGGCGAGGTCAGCCACCATAGCGCCGGTGCCGGTGGAATAGTCCTGCCAGCGCAGGTCGATCCCGGCCTCGGCAAACATTCCGAGGCGCCGACCCAGGTGCCACGGAAAATTGAAGTGTTCGGGTACACCGCCGATCCGGAGCGTTTCGCCCGTCATGCCGGCACTTCCGCTGGACCTGAGTCGGCTCGGATTTCCCGCGCCAGCTCGTCCAGAAAAAGGCGCATCGCGCGGGTGCGTCGCCTGGCTTCGCGCCGGCCTGCCTCGGTCTGCATCGTATCGCTGAGCTTCAGCAGCTTCTGGTAAAAATGATCGACGCTGAACTGCCGGTCGTGCGGGCTACGTTCCTCGCAGAACGGGTCGTTAGCGCTATAGAGCTCCGATCCGAGCGCACCGCCGACGGTAAAACAGCGGGCGATGCCGATGGCTCCGATGGCGTCGAGTCGGTCGGCGTCCTGCACAACCTGAGCCTCCAGCGTTCTCGGCTTGATCGCTGCGGTGAAGCTGTGGGCCTCAATCGCGTGGGCAATGGCATCATGGTCCTGGTCTGGCCACTGCAGGTCAGCCAGCAGCTCACGCGCCCTCTTCGCAGCCATCGTGGATGCTTCTGCTCGCTGGGGCGAGTTTTTGGGCAGCGTGATGCAGTCGTGGAGCCAGGCGGCGGGTAGAACCACATCCATGTTGGCGCCTTCGGCGTTACCCAGGCGGGTGGCATTGGCCACAACCCGTTCGATGTGCTGCAGGTCGTGGGCGGGATCGGTTGCGGTCAGCTCGCTGACGAGCTGACGAAAAGGACGACTGTCAAAGGTCACAGTTTTGAAAGTTTTTCGCGTTGCGGTAAGGAAAGACAGCGCGCTTTATCGCATAATGCGCCCACACCGCCAAATTTGCCGCCACACTGTGGCTCGGGTGAGCGTATGAAACGATCTGGCTTAACCACAATGATCCTGCTGCTAACGCTGGCGGGCGCAGGCGCTGCTCAGGCGGCAGGCGACAGTATTTTTATCTTTGATCTGAAGAAAACCGATAAAGATCAGTTAGATAAAGAAGAAAGCTCGAAACCGTCTGATGATACGGAAGAAGACGGCACGCCGAAGTCTGAGTCGTCTGACGCCGAGGACAACCCTAAATCCAAAGACCGTCCGACCTGAGGTCGAGGCCCGCCGGGCCGGCGCAGCCCGACACTTTCGCGCTCAGCCGCTAAGATCTGCCTCAGTTTCCCGAACCTGCTGTTCCAGCTGTTCGATCAGCGCCGGCGTCCAGTCTACGTCCGGCCACATCGTCATAAAACGGCTGACCGCGGGGACCGTGTTGAGGGACGGCGGCACAAAAGTGGTTTCAACCGACTTTTTCAGCAGCAGGTCGGCAACCAGCATCAGATCGGTGTATGACTTCTTCTCGTCGCTGACGTAGTGCCACTGCCGGTAGTTCCGCACCGCGTCGATCAGCCACTCGTCAAAACCCCAGTTGGTGAGCATCATCACACCGACCTGCCGGCCGTATTGCTCCAGGACATCATTGATCATTTGCGGGCTTTCGTTCAGGTTGACCCGCTCCGCTACCGCGCGAATCAGGGGCAGAGCGCCGATGTTGGACAACAGTCCCGCGAGCAGCGCGCGGTCAGCGTTTTGTTTCGTGACTTCGCGCGCGATCACCGCGCAGGTTGCACCGAGCCGCGCAGAGCGAACCCAAACCTCCCGCAGCGCGTCACGCAGCGCCGGCGAGCGG
>JBCDKA010000005.1:0-68162 GCA_038747195.1 Pseudomonadota bacterium | reverse complement strand
GCAGTGAGGATAGCTGTGCGTATAGTCTTCGGCCTTTAGGAGCACGTCGTTTTCGCGAAGCACTTCGATGATGTGATCGTTGGCTTTCCACACGTGTTCGCCGGCAAAGATCGGCGTGCCCTCGACAAACAGACCGTTGTCTCCCACCGGGTTGACTACCGGCAGCTCGTATTGGGCACCTACCTCAAAGTCCTCCTGTCCGTGCGCTGGCGCGGTGTGAACGCTACCGGTACCCGCTTCGGTGGTGACGTGATCCCCGAGAATCAGCGGCACCTGGCGATCGTCGAAGGGATGTTTGACCTTGACCAGCTCAAGCGCAGCGCCCTTGACGGAACCCAACACCTCTGGCTCACCCTCAGCGCCATAGCGCTCAAGGCAGGTTTCCGTCAGTTCGCCGACGAGCACGAGCAGGTGATCCGCGCCGAAGCGCACCAGCTGATAGTCAAACTCAGGATGCAGAGACACCGCCTGGTTGGCGGGCAGCGTCCAGGGGGTGGTGGTCCAGATGACCACGCTGACCCGCTCGCCCTGGAGGTCATAGCCAAAGCGCTTCGCCAGGTCACCCGGATCTACCGCGTCGAACGCCACGTCGATGGCCGGCGAGGTTTTGTCCATGTACTCGATTTCGGCTTCCGCCAGCGCTGAGCCGCAGTCAAAACACCAGTGCACGGGCTTCGCGCCGCGAACCAGATGCCCTTTGTCGATGATCTGCGACAGCGCACGCAGCATGTCGGCTTCGTACTGGAAGTTCAGCGTCTGATAGGGGTTATCCCAATCGCCGATGCCGCCGAGGCGCTTGAAGCCGTCGCGCTGCACGTCGATCTGCTTCAGCGCGTATTCGCGACAGCGCTTCCGGAACTCGGCAGCGTCCACCTTCTGCCCGACCTTGCCCACCTTCTTTTCGACCTGGAGTTCGATCGGCAGACCGTGACAGTCCCAGCCCGGTACGTACGGCGAGTAATAGCCGTCGAGCATGCGCGACTTCACGATCATGTCTTTCAGGATCTTGTTGACCGCGTGACCCAGGTGAATCGCCCCATTGGCGTAGGGCGGGCCGTCATGGAGCACCCAGGTCTTGTCGCGCGACGCGTTGTGCTCGCGAATCTTCTCGAAATGCCCGCTCTCCGCCCATTGCTTGAGCATCTGCGGCTCACGCTGAGCCAGGTTGCCTTTCATCGGGAAAGACGTTTTTGGCAGATTCAGCGTTTCTTTGTAGCTATTGGTCACTTTCTATCCTTGTCAGGCCGCCAGCAGCTTTCGCGCTTGCCTGGCGTCCTCGTGCATCTGGACTGTCATCGTATCCAGGTCGTCAAATTTTTCTTCGTCCCGCAGCTTGGCCACCAGCGTCACGTCCAGATGGGCGCCATAGAGGTCACCGCTGAAATCGAACACGTGCACCTCCAGCAGCGTTTCTTTTCCGCCGACCGTAGGCCGGGTGCCGATGCTGGCCACTCCAGGCTGCTGCGTCAAGCCACCGCCCGAAACCCGAACGGCAAAGATCCCGTTGATCGGGGTGCTGCGCCGGTGCAGCCGGATATTCGCGGTCGGAAACCCGAGGGTCCGACCCAGCTGCTGACCCCGCACCACCCGGCCGTACATGCCGAATGGCCGCCCAAGCAGGCGCGCCGCCGCGTCCATGTCACCGTCAGCCAATACGCGGCGGATGCGCGTACTGCTCACCCGCTCGTTGTCGACACACACCGCTGGCATGGCGATCACCTCAACGGAGCCGCCGAAGCTGAGGCTTTCAACCGTGCCGGCCCGATCCCGGCCAAAGCGAAAGCCCTCCCCGACCACCACCAGCTGAGGGTTGATGCCCTTGATCAGGTACTGCACAAACTCATCAGCCGACAGCGACGCCAGATAGCGGTTGAAACGCATCAGCCAGACGGCGTCCAGATGCTGGCGGGATAGCTGTCGAATCCGCTGCGAGGCGTTATAGATTCGTCCCGGCGCTTTCTCCGGCGCAAAGTACTCTCGCGCCAACGGCTCGAAGGTGACGAGCACCGCCGCCAGCTCCCTTGCCGCCGCCTCTTTTTCGACCCGGTCGATCAGGGCCTGATGCCCCAGGTGGATGCCATCAAAATTGCCGATGGTCGCCACACAGGCGGGCGCAATCGGCTGGCGCAAATCCAGGTCGCGAAAGAGCTTCACAGTTGGAACGAAAAGCAATACATAAGCGGTCGAGTATAGCCAGCGGCAGGGGCAAAAACGAGCTTAGTCAGACTCCTGCCAGGCCTGCGAGGGTCGCACCGGAATCCGCATGATGAGCGCCAGTAATCCATAGGCTGCCGCGGCCGTGATCACACACAGCGACAGCCATCGAACGCGCTCCAGCAGGCTGGCCTCCAGCCACTGCTCCGCGGCCGGTGCAAGGGTCAGAACAATCGCCAGAATGGCCAGACAACCCAGCGCCACAAACAGGCTGCTGCGCAGCCACCGAGCGTTGTGCACGATCACTCCCTCCCGCCGCAGCTGTCGGTACAGCAGCGAGGCGTTCAGGTAGCCCGACAGCGAACTGGCGGCGGCCAGCCCAGCATGCGGTGGCGCAACGGGGTAACGCATCAGCAGCACCACAAACAGCACGTTCAACACCATGTTGGACACCATGGCGATCACCGCCACCCGCACCGGTGTACGCGTGTCCTGTCGAGAGTAAAACGCCGGCGCCAGAACTTTGATTGCCACAAACGCCGGCAGCCCGGCGCCGTAGGCGATGACGCTCGCTGCGGTGTTGATCACATCCGTGTCGGCGAAGCTGCCGTAGTTAAACAGCGTGGCCACCAGCGGCTGCGCCAGCAGGATCAAGCCGAGCGCCGCCGGCAGTGCAATCATCAATCCCAGCCGCAAGCCCCAATCCAGGGCCTCGGCAAACCCTTGGCTTTCGGTTCGTGCGTGGAGGCGCGACAGCGTCGGCAGAATGACGGTGGACAGCGCGATGCCAAAAAGGCCCAGCGGGAACTCCAGCAGGCGATCGGAGTAGTAAAGCCACGTGATGCTGCCGACAGAGATCAATGACGCGATCAGCGTGTCCAGCATGATGTTGAGCTGGGCCACCGAAGACCCGAAGAGCGCCGGCAGCATCAGCTTGCGGATCCGAACTACGCCCTCGTGATGCCAGTTCCAGCCCGGTCGCGGCAGCAGGCCCAGACGCATCAGCGACGGGATCTGGAAAGCGAGCTGAATGATCCCGGCAGCCAGCACGCCCCACGCCAGCGCCTTGATCGGCTCGGCCATGCGCGGCGCCAACGCCAGCGCGGCGGTGATGAGCGCCACGTTGAGCAGCACCGGCGTGAAGGCGGGGACCGCAAAGCGTCCAAAGCTGTTCAGCACGCCACCGGCCAGCGCCGTGAGGCAGATCGCGAGCGCGTACGGAAAAGTGATGCGCAGCATGTCGGTCGCCAGCGCAAACTGGTCGGCTTCGCCAATAAAACCCGGCGCAAAAACGGCGACCAGCACCGGTGCCGCGAACATGCCAACCGCAACAATCACCAGCAGCACCGCGGCCAGGGCGCCGGCGAC
Source organism: Pseudomonadota bacterium (assembly GCA_038747195.1). GTDB lineage: Bacteria > Pseudomonadota > Gammaproteobacteria > Xanthomonadales > SZUA-38 > JANQOZ01. Next base: position 64,640 of record JBCDKA010000005.1, on the reverse strand, counting down.
CGCGTCAAGCAGCCCTTTCAGCTCCTCTGGGGTGCGCTGAGCCCGGTATTCGGAGAACACCGGCACAAACGCGAGGGAAAAAGCCCCCTCAGCAAACATGCGCCGCAGCAGGTTGGGGACCTTCAGCGCCACGTAAAAGGCGTCGGTGGCAGCGCTCGCGCCGAAGCTTCGCGCGAGCACCACATCACGGACAAAACCCAGCACTCGCGACAGGAGGGTCATCAGGCTGACGATCCCGGTGGCTTTAAGGAGTTTCATCACCCAAACCTGGGTTCAGCACGACGACCGCGAGGTTGATAAAAACCTCGGACGGCGGCATACTAGCGCGCTTTTTTTGATTCGGAGTTATCACCGTGGCGCACTCAGTATCGGCCCGCAAACGCATCCGGCAGGCCAACAGCCGCCGAACTCACAACGCATCGATCCGTTCGAACTTTCGGACAGTGATCAAGAAGGTCCTCGCGGCAGTTGAAGCCGGCGACAAGGACGCTGCCCAGAAAGCATATCAGGCCGCCGTGCCTGTGATTGACAAGGTCAGCTCCAAGGGCCTGATTCATAAGAATAAAGCGGCTCGTCATAAGAGTCGGCTGAACAAGGCTGTTCAGGCGCTGTCCTGAGCGTCATCCGCTTCCGGGCCGGCCTGCCGGCCCGTGAGCACCGCGTTACCCTCCTCCGCTAGACCGGGCTCCGCGCCCTCCGCTTCCGCTGCTGCCTGCTCGTCGAGCGTCTCCACGGCCGCCATCGAGTCGTTTTTGAGCGCGTCGAGGCCGGCGCCGGACACCGCCGACACAACGTAGTGTGGCGCCTCCCAGCTCAAGTCCGCCAAAACCTTCTCCACACGATCCGTCAGCTCGTCCTCTGCCATGAGGTCGGCTTTGTTGAGAATCAGCCAGCGCGGCCAGCCGACAAGTGCCGGGTCGAACTTCTCCAGTTCCTGTTCAATGCGCTGGACCTGCTCGGCCGGATCCGAGCCGTCCAGCGGCGCAAGATCAACGACGTGCCAAAGGATGCGCGTACGCTGGATATGTTTCAGGAACTGAATCCCCAGCCCGGCCCCGTCAGCAGCGCCTTCAATCAGACCCGGAACGTCAGCGACCACATAGCTTCGGCCCCGGTCCATGCTGACCACACCCAGACTTGGGTAGAGCGTTGTGAACGGATAGTCCGCCACCTTAGGGGTTGCCGCTGAGACGGCACGCACTAGCGTCGATTTGCCGGCGTTGGGAAACCCAACGAGGCCCACATCCGCCAGAAGCTTCAGCTCCAGGTGCAGCTCGCGCTCTTCGCCGGGCACGCCGGGTGTGGTCTTGCGCGGAGCCTGGTTGGTAGACGATTTGAAGCGCGCGTTGCCTTTACCCCCTTCCCCGCCGCGGGCGACCAGCAGCTTCTGCCCGTCAGCCGTCAGATCGCCGATCAGCTCCTCCGTCTCACAGACCTGCACCAGCGTGCCGACGGGAACCGGGATCATCAGGTCATCGCCGCCGGCGCCCGTTCGGTTTTTGCCGGCGCCGTCTGTGCCTCGCTGGGCACGGAAGATTCTCTGGTGACGAAAGTCCACCAGGGTATTGAGCCGCTCGTCAGCCAGCAGATAAACGCTGCCACCCTGGCCACCATCACCGCCGTCCGGTCCGCCCCGAGGGACGTACTTCTCGCGACGGAAGCTCAGCGCCCCGTTGCCGCCATTGCCGGCAAGGACCCTGATCCGCGCTTCATCAACAAATTTCATTCAAGGTCACGCTGTCCAAATCGGCCGCGCCGTAATTATCGGCGACGAAAAGGCAAAAAAAAACGCGGGCCGGGGCCCGCGTCTGGCAAATCGGTGGCATGTGCTCTGAGTTTCAGAGCGCCGCTGCGGCAAGGCTTAGGCCTCGAGCGGCTCCACGGCAACAAACTTGCGGTTCTTAGGGCCCTTCTGGCCAAACGTTACGCGTCCATCAACCAGGGCGAACAGCGTGTGATCTCGTCCGAGACCCACGTTTTCACCAGCGTGGAAGCGGGTGCCGCGCTGACGAACCAGGATGTTGCCGGCTTTCACCGCCTCACCGCCGTAGCGCTTGACGCCCAGATACTTCGGGTTGGAATCGCGACCGTTGCGGGTACTACCGCCTGCTTTCTTATGAGCCATGGATCAGTCCTCCGTTTTAGCCTGCTCAAGCTCGGCAGCCTGAGTCAGCCAGTTGTCTCGTTCGATGCGGCCTTTGAAATTCAGCTCGTCGTCCACCTGAGCGATCTGCTCCGGCGTGAAGGCCGCAATCTGACTGTAGTGGTAAATGCCCAGACCGTTGAGCTTGCGCTCGAGCACCGGGCCAACGCCGGAAATGCGCTGCAGGTCATCCGGATCACCGTTGGGACCGTCCAGGAACTTCAGCGCGGGCGCTTCAGCGTCAGCGGCCGGCTCAGCCTTCGGTTCCGGCTTGGGCTCTGCCTTCGGCTTGGCTTCAGCCTTGGGCTTGGCAGCGGGCTTGCTGCCGGCAGCGCCGACGCCCACAATCTCCAGCTCGGTGTAGTGCTGGCGATGGCCCATTTGCTTACGGCTGTGCTTACGGCGACGGAATTTGACGATTTTGATCTTATCGCCCCGACCGTGGCCCACAACGCGAGCCTGTACCACGCTACCGCTGACCAGCGGCTCACCGATCGTCACGTCGTCGCCGTCGGCGACCAGCATTACCTGGTCAAGCTCGATTTGGGCGCCTTCGTCGGCATCCAGCTTTTCTACGCGAATCCGATCACCGGGTTCAGCGCGATATTGTTTGCCACCAGTGGCGAAAACAGCGTACATCGTCGTGCTCCAGAAAAGTTGGCCACAAAAGAGCGAGGATGCTACCGAATGAGCGGCTCTCAGTCAACGATCAGCGCGAGAAATATTAGACACGGTCGAGCTTTGCGCGGGCGCCCCGAACGCGCTTATAGTTATCGGTTTCCCCTCGCAAACGGGCCGCAGGATTTATGGATCAGATCTCCATTCGAGGCGCACGAACACACAACCTGGCGAACGTGGACCTGGAGCTGCCGCGCGACCAGCTGATTGTGTTTACCGGCCTCTCCGGCTCAGGCAAATCATCGCTCGCATTCGACACGATCTACGCTGAGGGGCAGCGTCGCTACGTCGAGTCGCTGTCCGCCTACGCGCGGCAGTTTCTGTCGATGATGGAAAAGCCCGACGTCGACCATATTGAAGGCCTGTCGCCGGCCATCTCCATCGAGCAAAAGTCCACCTCTCACAACCCGCGATCCACGGTCGGTACCATTACGGAAATCTACGACTACCTGCGGCTGCTCTACGCCCGGGTGGGCATCCCTCGCTGCCCGGATCACGACGAGGTGCTCGAAGCGCAAACCGTCAGTCAGATGGTCGATCAGGTGCTGGCGCAGCCCGAAGGGTCACGTCTGATGCTGCTGGCGCCCGTCGTCAAAGAACGTAAAGGCGAGCACGTTCAGGTGTTCGACGAGCTCCGCTCGCAGGGTTTTGTGCGCGCGCGGGTGGATGGGAAGGTGGTTGACCTGGACAACGTTCCCGAGCTGGCGCTGCGGGTGAAACACACCATCGAAGCGGTTGTGGACCGGTTTAAGGTCCGGGAAGACATGAAGCAGCGCCTGGCGGAATCATTTGAGACCGCCCTTAACCTCGCCAACGGCGTGGCGCGCGTCGTGAGCATGGACGATGACAGCACCGAGCTCGTGTTCTCCTCTAAGTTCTCCTGTCCGGTGTGCGGCTACAGCCTGCCGGAGCTGGAGCCGCGGCTGTTCTCCTTTAATAATCCCACCGGCGCCTGCAGCACCTGTGACGGCCTGGGCGTGATTCAGGTGTTCGATCCCGACCGCGTGGTTGCACATCCCGAGCGAAGCCTTGCGGGTGGTGCGGTTCGCGGCTGGGATCGCCGCAACGCTTATTACTTCCAGCTGATCAAATCGCTGGCCAAACACTACAAGTTCGACATCGAGACGCCCTTTAAAGAACTACCCGCTTCGGTACGAAAGGTCGTTCTGCACGGATCCGGCGAGCAGAAAATCAAGTTCTCCTATTTAAATGAGAGCGGTGATCGCTGGGAACGCCAGCATCGCTTCGAGGGGATAATCCCTAACCTTGAGCGACGCTATCGGGAAACCGAGTCGCCGATGGTGCGCGAAGAGCTCAGCCGGTACATCTCCGAGAAGGTCTGCCCGGACTGTGAAGGCCAGCGTCTTAACCGGGGCGCGCGGCACGTGTTCGTCGGCGAGGACAATCTGCCGACCATGACCCGCCTGCCGGTAGGACAGGCGCTCGATCGCTTTGAGGCGCTCAAGCTCCAGGGCTGGCGCGGAGAGATCGCGGACAAGATTGTGAAGGAGATCCGCGAACGGCTGTCCTTTTTGGTGAACGTTGGCCTGGATTACCTGACCCTCGAGCGTCAGGCCGACACGCTCTCAGGCGGCGAGGCGCAGCGCATTCGGCTGGCCAGCCAGATCGGTGCTGGGCTGGTCGGCGTGATGTATGTGCTGGACGAGCCGTCCATCGGCCTTCATCAACGCGACAATGAAAGGCTGTTGAGCACCCTGTTCCGCCTGCGCGACCTGGGCAACACGGTCATTGTGGTGGAACACGATGAGGAGGCCATTCGCTGCGCTGATCACGTGGTGGATATCGGCCCCGGCGCGGGTGTGCACGGAGGTCAGATTGTGGCCGCCGGCCCCGCGCAGGAGATCGAGCAATGCAAAGAATCGGTCACGGGCCAGTATCTAAGCGGCGAGCGCCGGATTGAAATTCCCGCCGAGCGCACGCCGGTCGACAAAAAGCGAATGCTCAAGGTCTTTGGCGCGACCGGCAATAACCTTAAGAAGGTCAACCTTGAGGTGCCGGTGGGGCTGCTGACCTGCGTCACGGGCGTCTCGGGTTCCGGCAAATCCACCCTGATCAACGACACGCTCTACCGCCTGGCCGCGGCTGAGATCAACGGCAGCAACACCCGGCCCGCGCCGCACCGCCGGATCACGGGCCTGGACCAGTTCGACAAGGTTGTGGAAATCAACCAGAGCCCCATCGGCCGGACGCCCCGCTCTAACCCCGCCACCTACGCGGGGCTGTTTACGCCGATTCGAGAGCTTTTTGCCGGCACCCAGGAGTCGCGCTCGCGGGGCTACAAGCCAGGGCGCTTCAGCTTCAACGTTCGCGGCGGACGCTGCGAGGCGTGCCAGGGAGACGGCATGATCCGGGTGGAGATGCACTTTCTTCCCGACGTTTATGTGCCTTGTGATGTGTGTAAAGGCCAGCGCTACAACCGGGAAACGCTGGAGGTGCGCTACAAAGGCCTCAACATCCACCAGGTGCTGGAGCTGACTGTTGAGGACGCGCTGGAGTTCTTCAGCCCGGTGCCCGTCGTGGCGCGCAAGCTCCAGACGCTGATGGACGTGGGGCTGTCGTATATCCAGCTCGGCCAGGCCGCCACCACCCTATCGGGCGGGGAAGCACAACGCGTCAAGCTGGCGAAAGAACTCTCTAAGCGCGATACGGGCAAGACGCTTTACATCCTCGACGAACCCACAACGGGGCTTCACTTTCACGATATCGAGCAGCTGCTGGGCGTACTCCACCGGCTTCGCGACCACGGCAACACCATTGTGGTCATCGAACACAACCTGGACGTGATCAAGACCGCGGACTGGGTGATCGACCTCGGGCCGGAGGGTGGTGATGGTGGTGGCGAAATTCTGGTGACCGGCACGCCGGAGAAGGTGGCAGAGCACCAGCAGTCACACACGGCACGGTTTCTTCGGGAGGCGCTCGGCACACCCGCCACACGGCGACGACGCAAGAGCGCCTAGGGCACGTTTTTTAGCGTCTCAGCTTTGAGCGGGAACGGCGGCAGCACGAGGCGCGCGGCGGCGCACTGGCGGCTGATCATATTCCGTGCTTAGCCACATAATGGCTCGCGGAACGCTGGCGAACGACTCCTGAATCAGCGAACGGGCGCTCAGGCTTTTCCATTGCGCTCGGGCCGGACCGGCATTGGGCAGGATCAGCGCCTGACGGCGAAGCCCTTCGTCAACCAGCTGCGGAAACCACGATGCCGCAACCCAATTCCAGAGTTCATCGGGGATTTTCCGCGAGTCTCGCAGGTCGATCGCCCAGCTAACCGAGTTGGTTTGACAGCGGCTGTCGCGCATTCGAGAGAAGAATGTGCTGACCCCGCGAAAGCCGTGCATGCTGTTCCGAACGACGGCCAGCATGCACTCGCTCCCCTCAATCCATGAGATGTCGAAGTCGCTCGAACGCGACAGGCTTTGATGCATCGCTGAATCCTTAGCTCAACATTTTCGCCCAGTCATACTAGTTGAATCGGGAACTTGTCACTGTAAACCAAAGTGTCATTGTCAACTGCATCACACTTTGGAATACGACACGCAGGCGAGACACGGGCTTTACATAAGCGAAGAATCATTCGAGGATATTCGCCATGTACGTTGATTCGTCAACAGTTGATGGGCTTGTCGAGGCGCTGGCAGCGGTCCCGCGTGCAGCGGATGAACACCTCATGGTGCTTGCCTCGCATGGCGTCCCCGACGGCCTGTCGGCCCTGGCCAAAGCGCTCCACGCTCGCAACGTTCCGGCCTTTGGGGCGGCATTTCCGGGCCTTTTTGCCGACAACGCGTTTTATGAGACGGGCGCCATTGGCCTGCCGGTCGCCTTGCGGGCTGCTCCGAGGATTGTGGAAGACAGCCGGAGCGCCTGGGCCCTGCTTCCCGAGTCCGCCAGCGTTGACCAATCGGACAGCAAGCACACAGCCTTGCTGTTCTATTGCTCCCCAAATTACGAAGTCAGCGAGCTGATCACTCAGGTGTACGATCGTTGGGGGCCGATGGCCAGCTACCTGGGCGGCGGTGCCGGCTCCGCCTTCTACCGCGGCGGACCATCGGTGTTTGCGGGTCCCGACACCACCAATCGCGGCGCGGTGTTCGCTATCGCCACAATGCGTACGACGCTCGACGTCGCCCATGGCTGGGAGCCAGTTGCCGGCCCCTTGCTCGCCTCACGGTGCAGTCGAAACGTTATCCACGAACTCAACTGGCGACCTGCGGTGGACATGTACCGCAATACGCTGCCTGGCAGTTTGGAAATCGGCGACGAACAGGACCTCATCACCCGCGTGTTTCCTCAGTTCCCGTTCGCCGTGGGTGAGAGCGACAGCGACCTGTGCGTCGTTCGGTCGCCGCTGGGTATCGACGACAACGGTGGACTGGAGCTCGCCTGCGGCGTTTCGGAAAACACCACGCTGTACATCGCGCAAGCGACTCCGGAAAAGCTGCGCGAGGCAACAGATAACCTAACGGTCTTGGCACCGACCGAAGAGACCATCGGCTACAGCCTCATGATCAGCTGTGTTTCACGACAGAACTATCTCGGGCAGTCGCGTTTCGTGGACGAGCTGCAGTCGGTGGGACAGCAGGCGGGCGGCCCGGTTTACGGCCTTGCCAGCCTCGGCGCTATCGCCAGTACAGGCGAGCGGTACTTCGAGACGCACAGCAAAGCGCTGGCGATGGCCCGGATTCATGCGTAAGCGCGCCCAGGACCGTCGTCAATCCTCGCTTAGCTCCCCCGGCACGGTCCACGGCCTTCTCAAGCTCTACAACCTGGCCCTGGCGATACGGGGCAGTGACGACCCCTACCCGCTCTGCCAGTCTTTCATCAGCGAAATCGTGCGGAACCTGAAGCTCTCTTACGGGGCCGTTTGGCTGCGCGACGATGCCGAACCAGCCGGTCTGGCCCGTTTTGCCAGCTATCCACGGGCTCGCGATGGTGCAAACCGCGTACCCGCCGATCACCGAATGGCGCAGCTGACCGAGCAGGGAGAGCCGGTTCGGCTTATCGATAGTGATCCCGACTACGCTCACATCATGCTGGAACAGCACGCTGGCGCCGGCGTTCAGGTGCTCTTTAAGCTCCAGCAGATCGGACTACTAAAGCTGTACTGCATCGACCCAGAGGTATTGTCGGACGATGAGGTGCATCGGCTGCGGCGAGTTGTTGATCGCTTTGGCGACGCGCTGAATGGGTCGTTTGCGGCGCGGCGCCTGCGCGAAGAAATTAGTCAGCGGGAACTAACCGAAGACAAGCTAAGCCAGGCCAGGCTGTTTTCGCAGGCGGTGCTCGATGCGTCCCCCGACATCATTTTCCACAAGGACACCAGCGGTCGGATTATCGGCGGCAACCGGGCATTTCGCGAGTTCTGGCAAATTGAAACCCCGCCAGGAGGTGTGCCGCACAGTAAGCTTTTGACGCCCGACGTGGCTGCGATTACCGCCTCGCAGGACCAGGAAGTGATCGAGTCGGGTGAAGCCCAGCAGTTTGAGCTGCAGACGCCGACACCCTCCGGCAAGCTTGCCACCATGGAGGTAACCCGCGCGCCGGTCTTTGATCACGAAGGCCGTATCACGGGCGTCCTCGGCGTATCGCGCGACGTGACGCAGAGGATGGAGACGCTGTCTAAGCTGCAGACCCGCAACCGAGCGCTGGAGTCAATCGGCGACGGCGTTGTCATCCTGCTGGCCGGCGGAGACATGCCGGTGCTCTACGTCAACGATGCGTTCGTCCGGATTTGTGAGCGTCCCGCCGACCAGCTCATCGGCATCAACGCCCGAGATGTTAATCTCCTGGAAACCGATCTGGAGACGCGGCTTAAGGTCCGTGAGGCAGTGACCAGCAACCGGTCCTACAGTTTCTTCGGGGAAGGCCGTCGCCGCAGCGGAGGAACCATTGCCTGCGAGGTCACCATGGACCCGGTGCTGGATGACCAGGGCGAAGCGACTCACTATGTCGGCATCGTCAAAGACGTCACAGAAAAAACCCGGCTGGCGCGCGAGCTGCAGCAGCGCCAGAAGATGGATGCGGTGGGGCGCCTGACCAGCGGCATCGCGCACGACTTCAACAATATGCTCGCGACAATTCTCGGGTTTTCCGAGCTGGCGGAGTATCGCGCGCAAGAGACCGAAGACCCTCAGCAGCAGGAGTTTCTTGAGAGCATCCGCGGCGCCGCTGAGAATGGCCGGGAGCTGGTTTCCCAGCTGCTCACCTTCAGCCGATCGGCGCCCTCGGAAGCCAATGCAGTGATCAACGCCGATGAGTCGATTCAGGCTTCGCTTAAACTCGTTCGGCCGCTGCTGCCCGAGCGGATGACGCTGGACTACGCCTGTGAGAATTCGGACACGCTCCTGGGCATCGACGCCGTCAGCCTTGAGCGGCTGCTGATGAACCTTTGTCTCAACGCGCGAGACGCTATGGGGACCAGCGGCTCAATCATGCTCTCGCTGGCAGAAGCCGACCTGACCGGCCGGGTATGCGACATCAGCCTGGCTCGTCTGTCGGGCGAGTATCTGACGCTGTCGGTCAGCGACACCGGCGGCGGCATTGCTGATCACATTCGGTCACGAATCTTCGAACCCTTTTTTACGACCAAGCGCCCGACCCAGGGCACCGGCATGGGCCTCTCGGTGGTCCAGGGTATCGTCCAGGCGCACCGCGGCAACGTCCTGATCGAAACCAACCCCGACATGGGCACCACCATCACGGCAGTATTTCCAAAGATCGATCCCGAAACGGAAAGACCGGTAGCAATCGACGTCGCCGCCGCACCGGGCAACGCGTCGCTCAGCGGAAAACGGATTTTGGTGGTCGATGACGATCGTCAGGTCGCGGCGTTTCTACGCGAGCTTTTTGTCCAGGCAGGCATGAATGTTGAGCTGGCCTACGATGGCTCGATGGGCTTTAAGCTGTTCAGCGACCGGCCCACCGACTTTGATGTGCTGATCACCGACCAAACCATGCCCGGCATGAGCGGCATCGAGCTGATCCAGGAGGTCCGGAGCCTGCGGCAGGAAACACCCTGCGTGATGCTCACGGCCTTCAGCCAGTTTGCCGATGAGGCCAGCGCCGCTGCAGTCGGCATCGACCGCCTGCTGCGCAAACCCACCGACAACAAAACCCTGCTGCGCACCGTGGCGGAACTGATTTGACCCAAAGCTGATGCGCGGAGATCGACGAGAGGGGGTCCGGCGGTTCAGCGGGGACTGGCGAGCGCTGGTCAACCTGGTGCCCTATTTCATGGAATTCCCGCTGCGGGTGTTCCTGGCGATGGGCTTCCTGATCGCCGCCAAGGTAGCTACCGTGCTGCTGCCGATCGCCATGAAACACATCGTCGACTCGCTCGACTCATCAGCCAACCCCGTACTGGTGGTGCCGCTGGCCCTGGTGCTCGGCTACGGCGCGCTGCGGCTGGCCACGATTGTTTTCGGCGAGATCAGGGACACCATTTTCGGCCGTGTGACCGAACGCGCGATGCGCCGGATCGGCCTGAAGGTGTTCAAACATCTGCACCAGCTGGAGCTGGCGTTCCACCTCCAGCGCCGCACCGGCGGACTCGCCCGAGATATCGACCGGGGCACCAACGGCATCAGCTTTCTGATGCGTTTCATGCTGTTCAACATCCTCCCGACGCTGCTCGAAATCGGCCTGGTCGCGATCATTCTGGCCGTCAATTTCAGCTGGGAATTTCCGCTCATCGTTTCTGTGGCGGTGGTGATCTACATCGCCTTCTCGGTGGTGGCGACCGAATGGCGCACGGGTTTTGTCCGGGAAATGAATGCCGCTGATAACCAGGCCAATACGCGGGCGATCGATAGCCTGCTGAACTTCGAGACGGTCAAGGTTTTTGCGAGCGCAACTTTTGAAGCCGCCGAGTACGACCGAAATCTGGCGGCTTGGGAGCAGGCCCGGCGGCGAAACCGGCTGTCGCTGGCGGCCCTCAACATCGGGCAGGCGTTTGTGGTCTCGGGCTCCATGACCGGCATCATGCTGCTGGCCGCAAGCGGCGTGACGAGCGGTGACCTGACGCTGGGCGACCTCGTGATGGTCAACGCCTACATGATGCAGCTGTTTATCCCCCTAAACTTCCTCGGCTTTGTCTACCGCGAGATTAAGCGGGCCCTGGCGGACATCGAGGCGGTTTTTGAGCTGCTGCGCCAGCCGCCGGCGATTACCGATATCGATGACGCGCCCCCACTCGACATCAGCTCCGGCGCGGTGCGGTTCGAAAACCTAGCCTTTCGTTATGTTGAGGACCGCGCCCTCCTCAACAACTTCTCGCTGGAGCTCAAGCCCGGTCAAAAGCTCGCCGTGGTTGGGCCCAGCGGGTCGGGTAAGTCGACGCTGGTGCGCCTGCTGTTTCGACTCTATGAGCCGGACGCTGGCCGAATTCTGATCGACGGGCAGGATATCCGCGAGGTGACCCAGCAGAGCCTGCGCGAGCAAATTGGCGTGGTGCCCCAGGACACCGTCCTTTTCAACAACACCATCGCCTACAACATCGGCTACGGCGTGCCCGAGGCCAGCATGGATGAGATCCGGCAGGCGGCCGCCGCTGCCAATCTGACGAGCTTCATTGACCAGCTGCCCGACGGTTTCGAGACTCAGGTCGGAGAACGGGGCCTCAAGGTGTCCGGCGGCGAAAAGCAGCGAATCGCTATCGCGAGGATGCTGCTGAAACAGCCGCCGATTATGGTTTTTGATGAGGCGACCTCAGCGCTGGATTCCGCCTCGGAGCGCGCCATTATGGGCGCACTCGATGATCTGGCTGCCAACCGGACCACGCTGATGATCGCCCACCGGCTGGCGACGGTGGTCAACGCCGATCAGATTGTGGTGATGCGCGATGGACACGTGGTTGAGCAGGGCTCACACCAACAATTGATCGCCGCGGACGGCCAGTACGCCGCCATGTGGACCCTGCAGTCCGAACAGCAGGCGCCCGAGTCAGTCTGAGGAATTGGCGGAACGCTGCTTCAGGCAGGTGGCAAAGATTCCGCGAAGGATATGAATCTCGGTCTCGCTCGGGGCCGTACGCTGAACCAACCGTCGGAGTCGCTTTTTGAGCGTGATCGACTGGCGCCCTTCCAGGAAACCGATGGCCTCCAGGGTCTGCTCGAAGTGTTCCATCAAACCCTCAACCTGGTGAGCCGGCGCCGGCTCATGTTCCGGCATCTGGGGCGTGGCAGCCTCACCAGCAGCCAGCGCCGCAACCCGCACCTCGTAACAGACCACCTGCACCGCAGAACCCAGGTTGAGCGAGCTGTAGTCCGGATTGCTGGGGATATTCACCAGCGCGTGGCAGCGGTCGATCTCGCTGTTGTCGAGGCCCGACTTTTCGGTGCCGAACAGCAGCGCGGTGACCGACCCAGGCTTTTGGGCAAAGGCGCGTTCCGCGGCCTCCCGTGGAGGCACCTGATCCAGCGGGACGGAGCGAAGCCTGGCGCTGGTCCCGAGCACCAGATGGACGCCTTCAAGCGCCTCATCCAGGCTCTCGACGACGCGGGCATTAGCGAGCACGTCATCAGCGCCGGAGGCGCGGGCCGTGGCCTCAGCACTCGGAAAGCTGGCGGGATTGATCAAAACAAGCTGCGTCAGGCCCATGGTTTTCATGGCGCGGGCCGCAGCTCCGATATTCCCAGGATGGGAAGGATGGCTTAGTATGACGCGTATCTGTTCCAGCATCTGCTAATTGTAACTCGCCGAGTGAATCTCCTGCCGCCAAATACGTTGCCGGCGGGGGCTTAAGTCCGCTGCCGCAAGGATCGTTTCATGCCACAACCCGCCATCAATATTGCCATCAGAGGCGCGCGCGCCGCTGCGCGGGTTTTGATCCGCATGCTGAACCGCAGCGAAGCGCTTTCGGTGGTGGAAAAGCAGCGCAACGACTTTGTCAGCGAAGCTGACCACGCCGCAGAAAAAGCCATCATCTTTGAGATTCAGAAGGCTTATCCCGATCACGCCGTGCTGGCCGAGGAAAGCGGGTACAGCGGACCGGAAGACGCCGAAACGGTATGGATCATCGACCCACTGGACGGCACGCGTAACTACATTCAGGGGTTGCCGCACTTCGCCATATCCATCGGCATCAAGACACGAGGCAAGCTGGAGCACGCGCTGGTTTACGATCCGACGCGCGAAGAGATGTTCACCGCCAGCCGCGGCAGCGGAGCCTACCTGAACGACCACCGAATCCGGGTGAGCAACCGAACCGGCATGGAGGGCGCGCTGCTTGCTACGGGCTTTCCTTTCCGTGCCCGCGAGGCGCTCGACGACTACATGAAGATGTTCCGCAGCGTGTTTGCTATCGCCGGTGACGTGCGGCGGGCCGGCTCAGCGTCGTTGGATCTGGCCTATGTTGCGGCCGGTCGAGTGGACGGCTTCTGGGAGATCGGCCTCAAGCCTTGGGACGTGGCGGCGGGAGCGCTGCTGGTCCGGGAAGCCGGCGGGCTGTGCACCGACTTCGACGGTGCCGATGGGTTCCTGGATTCCGGGAACATCATCGCCGGCAACTTGAAGCTTGCCGGCCAGATGAAAAAGACGATCTCGCCGCTCTTTACGGGCCCGCTGAAAGCGCTGTCAGGGTCCGCTTAGTTCGGCACCCTCTTTCACCGGCGGCATCAGGTCCTGCTTGGTGACGTTCAGCAGCATCAGGGTGCTTCCAGCCACGTAGATGGACGAGTAGGTACCGACAACCACGCCGATGATCAGCGCCAGCGCAAAGCTGTGGATGATCTCGCCGCCCAGGAAGAATAGCGCCAGCAGTACCAGCAGGGTCGTCAGTGACGTCATCAGCGTGCGTGACAGCATCTGATTGATCGACTGGTTAAAGATCGACAGCGGCTCACCCTTCCGAATGGTACGGAAGTTTTCGCGGATCCGGTCGTAGACGACAATCGTGTCGTTCAGGGAGTAGCCGATCACGGCGAGGATGGCTGCGAGCACCGTGAGATCGAAGCCCACCTGCAGAATCGAAAAGATCCCGACGACAATCACCACGTCGTGCACCAGCGCCAGCACGGCGCCGACCGAAAATTTCCACTGAAAGCGGAAGATGATGTAGAGCAGGATGCCGATGAGCGCGTAGACCATCGCCAGGCCGCCCTTTTCCGCCAGCTCGTCACCCACCTGCGGGCCGACAAACTCGACGCGCCGGAGGTCAAGCGCCTGGCCGCTGGCCGCCTCGAGCGCTTCCTGGACCGCACTGCTCAGCTCTGCGCTGCCGGTCTCGTCGCTGCTGGCGAGGCGCACAACAATATCGTTGGGCGCGCCAAAGGTTTGCACCACCGCGTCGGTGAAGCCGGCACCGGTCAGCGCGTTGCGCACCTGCGCCAGGTCGACCGCCTGCGGGTATTCGAGCTCAAGCAGGGTGCCCCCGGTAAAGTCCAGGCCAAAGTTCAGGCCACGAAGGAACAGTGAGGCGACGCAGGCCACCACGATGATCCCGGAGAAAATCCAGGCCAGCTTCCGCTGCGCCATGAAATTGATGTTCGTTGTTTTTTTGAGGATTTCCATAGCCGCGCCTCAGATAGCCAGAGATTTGACCCGGGCACGGCGCCCGTAGATCAGGTTGATGACCGCCCGCGTACCCATGATCGCGGTGAACATGGAGGTGATAATGCCCAGCGACAGCGTGACCGCAAATCCTTTGATCGGCCCGGTGCCGAAGGTGAACAGTACAATCGCGGCGATCAGCGTGGTGACGTTCGCGTCAGCAATCGTCGAGAATGCCTTGTCGTAGCCCGCACGGATCGAGGCCTGCGGGGTGTTGCCGTTCTTCAGCTCCTCGCGAATACGTTCGAAGATCAGCACATTGGCGTCAACCGCCATACCCACCGTCAGCACGATCCCCGCGATGCCGGGCAGCGTCAGCGTGGCGCCCAACAGCGACAGCAGCGCCACAATCAGCACCAGGTTGGCGAACAGCGCGAGGTCTGCCACCACCCCAAACAAGCGGTAGTAAATCGCCATGAAGATCAGCACCAGCAGGAAGCCGATCTTGACCGAGTTAAAGCCTTTCTCGATGTTGTCCTCGCCGAGACTCGGGCCGATGAAGCTCTCCTGCACAATCTCCACAGGTGCAGCAAGGGCACCAGCGCGAAGGAGCAGCGCCAGCTCCGAGGCCTCCTGAGGGCTGTCGAGGCCGGTTGTGCGGAACCTGCGGCCAAACGGCTCCTGAATCGTTGCCACCGAGATAACCCGCTCGATCACCTCGGGCTCGGTGATGAACTCCCCGTCAACTTCGCGGGTGACGCTCTTGCGCTCGACGTAAACCACCGCCATGGAGTTGTTGACGTTTTCCAGGGTGAAGTTGCGCATCCGGTTGCCGCCGGTGTTGTTCAGCGTGACGGATACCTGCGGGGTGCCCTGGGTGGGATCAAAGCCGGCCGCTGCGTCGATCAGCTGCTCACCGGACACAATCAGGCGCTTGTTGAGCAGCACCGGGTTGCCGTTTTTCTCGTAATACAGACGGCAGCCCGGCGGGATCAGGCCAGTGCCGGCAGCGGCAAACGGGTCT
Organism: Pseudomonadota bacterium; assembly: GCA_038747195.1. Classification (GTDB taxonomy): domain Bacteria; phylum Pseudomonadota; class Gammaproteobacteria; order Xanthomonadales; family SZUA-38; genus JANQOZ01. The sequence continues at coordinate 49,287 of JBCDKA010000005.1, read as the reverse complement.
TCACCCATACAAACCGCCCGATACTCAAGCGTGGCGGTGGCGCCGATGATCCGTTTGGCGCGGGCGGTGTCCTGCACGCCGGGCAGCTCCACCACGATGCGGTTAGCCCCCTGCTGCACCACCGACGGTTCAGCGACACCCAGCTCGTTGACGCGGTTGCGCAGCGTCGTGATGTTCTGCTGAAGCGCGGTGTTGGTGATCTCCGCAATCTTGTCTTCGCTGATCACAAACCGGATGCCGAAGACGTCGTCGGTCTCGAAGAATGCCGGCGTCAGCTCGGGGAGCTGAGAAAAGATGGCTGAGCTGGCCCGCTCACGGTCTTCGTCGGTGCGAAGCTGCACCGACAGGCCCTGTGGCGTGAGCTGTGCAGACTTATAGCGGATGTTGTTGGTGCGAAGCAGGTTGCGCACATCGGCTTCGTACCGGCCCCGCGCGAGACGCAGCGCCGTGTCCATATCCACCTCCATCAGGAAGTGAACGCCGCCCTGGAGGTCGAGGCCCATCACCATCGGCTTACCGCCGACACCCTCGAGCCAGCCGGGGGTGGCGGGCGCCAGGTTGGGCGCAACCGAGTAGTTATTGCCTAGGTGAGCCCGCAGATGCTCAGCGGCTTTTTCCTGCTGCTCATCGTCGGCAAAGCGGATCAGCAGGCGGTCGTCTTTGAGCTCGATCGACTTGCTGGAAATCTGCTCAACCCGGAGCGCGTTCTCGACGTCATCGCGCACGGCCTCGGTCATCTCGAAGTTGCCTAGGGCCGAGATCTGGACAGCGCGATCCTCCCCGTAGAGATTGGGCAGCGCGTAAAGCAGGCCAAGGACAACAACGGCCACGATCAGCAGGTATTTCCATGCCGGGTACTGATTCATTTGCGTCTTTCCTGTTGCGGGCGCCGGGGCGGCTAGCTGTTCTTGATGGTGCCCTTGGGCATCACCGCGCCAACGGCATGTTTTTGTACTTTTATGAGGGTGTTAGCGGCGATTTCTACCGTAATAAATGCGTCGCCGACTTCCACAATCTTGCCGAGGACGCCGCCTCCCGTGACTACCTCATCGCCCTTGGACAGGCTGTCAACCATGCCCTTGTGCTCCTTCTGACGCTTCATCTGCGGGCGAATCAGCAGGAAATAGAAGATGGCGATAAAAACCACCAGCATGATGATGTTGGCCATTCCGGCGCCAGCGGGGGCGGCCCCGGTTTGGGCCATGGCATTACTGATCAGGAAGTCCACGGATTAAGCACCTTGTTGATCGGTTGTCGGTTCGCCGACGGCGACCTTGCGAGATATGGGGTATACGACAAAAAACACAATCCAAGCCGCCTATTATGACATAGACCGCAGTTCGTAAAAGGCTTTCACAAACGCCTCCAGCTCCCCCTGCTCGATCGCCTGGCGGAGCCCCGCCATCAGCTCTTGGTAATAATGAATGTTGTGAATCGTCATCAGCATCGACGCCAGGATTTCATTGCACTGGTCCAGATGCTTGAGATAGGCCCGGGAGTAGTTCTGACAGGTGTAGCACTGGCAGTCCGGATCGAGCGGCAGCGTATCGTTCTTATATTTCGCGTTGCGGATCCGGATTGTGCCGTGACGCGTGAAAATGTGGCCGTTTCGCGCGTTGCGGGTGGGCATCACGCAGTCAAACATGTCCACGCCGGCCACCACCGCCTCAACGATATCTTCCGGCCGACCCACACCCATCAGGTAGCGCGGCCGGTCGGTCGGCAGCAGCGGCGTGGTGTAGTCCAGCACCCGCTGCCGCTCCTCCGGCGGTTCACCGACGGACAGCCCGCCGATCGCGTAGCCATCGAAACCCAGCGCCATCAGCCCTTCAGCAGACCGGGTGCGCAGGGCGTCGTGCATCCCGCCCTGCACGATGCCAAACAGTGCGTTCGGATTGTCGCCGAAGGCGGTTTTGCTGCGTTCAGCCCAGCGCAGGGACAGTTCCATCGATGTTTCCGCGGTCGCAAAGTCGGCCGGATAGGGCGTGCACTCGTCGAAAATCATCACGATGTCGGAGTTCAGGCTGCGCTGTACCGCCATGGACTCCTCGGGGCCGAGAAAAACCTGGCTACCGTTCACCGGAGACTGGAAGGCAACACCCTGCTCCGAAATCTTGCGTTTGGCGGCGAGGCTGAACACCTGAAAACCGCCGGAGTCGGTGAGGATCGGCCCGGACCAGTTCATGAACCCATGCAGCCCGCCGTGCGCCTCGATCACCTCCACCCCGGGGCGCAGCATCAGATGAAAGGTGTTGCCGAGCACAATCTGGGCGCCGGTCTGCGCTACGGCTTCGGGCAGCATCGCCTTGACCGACCCATAGGTGCCCACCGGCATGAAGGCCGGGGTGTCCACCACACCATGCACCAGGTGCAGTCGCCCGCGACGGCCCGCGCCGTCGGTTTGCAGCAGGTCAAATTTCATCGGATAAACATCGCATCGCCGTAGCTGAAAAAACGATACTGCAGCGCGACGGCGTGTTGGTAGGCGCGCAGAATGGTCTCGCGCCCCGCCAGCGCGCTCACCAGCATCAGCAGCGTCGACTCAGGCAGATGAAAATTGGTGAGCAGCCCATCGCAGCTGCCCACCTCAACACCTGGATAAATAAAGATGTCGGTTTCGCCCTCAAAGGGCTTGACCTCTCCATCAGAATACGCCGACTCAAGCGCCCGGAGGCTGGTGGTGCCGACGCAGATCACCCGGTTGCCGCGAGCCCGCGTGGCGTTGACGCGATCGGCCAGCGACGCGTCGATACGGAACCACTCGGCGTGCATCTGGTGCTCTTCGATATTCTGCACCCGCACCGGCTGGAAGGTGCCGGACCCCACGTGGAGCGTCAGATAGCCAAGCTCGATACCCGCCTCGTTCAGCCGCTCCAGCATGGCATCATCGAAATGAAGCCCCGCGGTCGGCGCGGCGACTGCGCCCGGATTACGCGCATAGACGGTTTGGTAGCGATCGTCGTCAGCAGCTTCCGGCGAACGCCTTATATAAGGTGGCAGGGGCACTTCACCGTGCTGGTCCAGCAGGTCCATCAAGGTGAGGTCGTCTGAGGACAGCTCGAACAGATCATCATGCCGGCCGATCACGGTCAGCCCGGCTTCCTCGATAAAGATCCGGCTGCCGGCTTTGGGGGATTTACTGGCCCGCACCTGGGCGAGAAAGGTGTCGGCAGACAAGATCCGATCCACCATCACCTCAACTTTGCCGCCGGTTTCCTTCGCGCCGTGCAGCCGCGCTTTGATGACCCGCGTATCGTTGAAGACCAGCATGTCACCCGCCTCAAGCAACGCGGGCAGCTGGGCAAACGATTGATCCTCAAAAGCCCCAGTCTTGCGGTCAAGAACCAGCAGGCGGCTGGCGTCCCGCCGGGCCTCCGGCTTCTGCGCAATCAGCTCGTCCGGCAGCTCAAAATGATAGTCGGTGAGATCCATGGCCGGCGGATGGTACCCGAAGCAGGGGCGGGCTCACCAGCGCCGAATGCAATGGGGTGAACGCTAAAGCCAGCCTTTCTGTCTGGCCAGCCGGGCCGCCTCGACACGATTTGCCGCACCCAGCTTGCCGATGGCTTCGGACAGATAGTTGCGGACCGTACCCTGCGTCAGGTGGAGCGTGTTGGCGATGTGGCCGCTGGTGGCGCCCTCCCCGGCCATTCTGAGCACCTGACGCTCTCGATCGGTGAGCGGGTCGCGCTCCGTCCAGGCCTGTGCCGCCAGTTCCGGATCGATCACCCGCCCGCCTCGCTGTACGGTACGCAGCGCGTCAGCCAGCTGGTCCGCCGGCGCGTCTTTAAGCAGGTACCCCATGACGCCGCTGTCGAGCGCCCGACGCAGATAGCCCGGCCGGCCGAAGGTCGTCAGAATCACCACCCGGCAGCCATCGCGGTTCTGTAGGGCCCCCGCGAGCTCCAGACCCGTCATGTTCGGCATTTCGATATCGGTGAGCACCAGGTCGGGCGCCAGCTCGTCGACCTTAGCCAGGGCCTCGCGACCATCAGTGGCTCGGCCGACCACCTCAATATCGTGCTCCAGCTCGAGCAAGGCCGCCAGGGCGCCCAGCACCATGCTCTGATCTTCGGCGATGAGGACCCGCATCAGGCGATCGGTTCGGCGAGCGCCAGGGGCGGCTCACTCACCGGAATGGTCATCTGCACAATCAGCCCGCTGGGTGTGTTGGCTTCGATGTGCAGCTTGCCGCCGGCGGACCGGAGGCGCTCCGACATCCCGCTGATGCCGGAACCCGGTTTGACCCGGCCACCCCGACCGTCATCACGAACCACCAACCGGATCCGGTGCCCCTCGTGCTTGAGCATGACGGAACATTGCGAGGCGTGGGAGTGGCGGTGAACGTTGGTCAGAGCCTCGCGAAGCACCAGAGCCAGAATGTTTTCGTGTTCCGCCGACATCGACTCCTGGTCGATCTCCGCGTCCAGCCAGACGCCGGTGGATTCCAGCAGCTGGCGCGCGCTCGCCAGCTCCGACTGGATGCGACCACCCCGAAACCCCGCCACAGCTGCGCGAACCTGAGCGGTGGCCTGCCGGGAGATGCGCTCGATCTCAGCGAGCTCCTTTTTTGCGTTCTCCGGCTGATCGAGCACGGTTCGCCGCGCGAGCTCCGCCTTGAGCGTGATGCTGGCCAGGGTATGCCCGAGCAGGTCGTGTAGGTCGCGGGCGATCCGCTCCCGCTCGGCGGTTCGGGCGAGGCGCTTGATCTCCTCTCGGGAAAGTCGGAGCGCCTCGTTTTTCAGCTCTAGCTTGCGGTAGAACACGTTCACCGCCGTGACCATGTAGCCAATCACCGCGGTTACCAGCGCCTGCGAGAGACGCAGCTCCAGCAACCAGACCTGGAAAACCGCGACCAGCACCACCAGTGACGCGTAACGCATCGCCACGGCGGGTGGACCGACCTGGGCGGTAAAAGAGCAGGCGAAGATGAAGTACACCGGAGACCCCATGTTCACCGGCGCCGTGAACAGGCCCAGGATCACAAAAAGGCCAATAAACGGCAGCACGCGGGCCCCGTCTTGCCTGTAGGCGGCAAAATAGGTCGGCAGAAAGATGATCAGCCCAATCACGGTGACGGCCGTCGTCGTCGGCGAGGCCGTGCCAAACAGCAGCGGCAGCAGCGGGAAACTGAGGTAGATCAGCCAGAGATAAGGCGTGTAGCCCAGACATTTATGTTGCGGAATCAGAAAACGATGAACCCGCAGCAGCGTGCGGGTCAGCGTATTGCCTGGCATGGGAAGACTGTTCATGTTGCCTGTGCCGTGCTGAGCGCCTTTTCCCGCCGCAGCCCGGCCGCGGCGATCCACAAGAAGGCGGCGGTGTAAATCACCAGCGCGCCGATATGTATATATATAGAGTGTCCGTCGTCCATGCCAATGGTTTTGGTGGCCAGCTGGTTGAGGTGAAACGGCGGCAGTGCCCAGGCGAGGGTCTGTAGCGACTCGGGCATCACCCGCAGCGGAAACCACAAACCGGACAGCGCCGCCATGGGCAGATAGATGAGATTGACGATCGGCGCCGCTGCCTGGCCATCAACCCAGCTGCCGATAGCCAGCCCAAGCGCACAGAACGGGACCGCACCCAGCAGCAGGATGCCCGCCAACAGCATGCCCTGCCCGACCTCCAGCTTCACGCCGCCAAAAACGGTGGCCAGCGTAAAGAGGCTTGCGACGATCAGGGCGCTGAAGGTGACGCTCATCAAGACCTTCGACAGGAAATACGCGCTGTGGGGCATGGGAGAGGCAAACTTCAGCAGCATCAGACCCTGGCTGCGCTCGATGGCAACGCCCACACCAAACCCAAACAGACCGGGGCCCATGACGCCAAAGACGCCGTAGCTCGCCAACAGGTAGGTCGCCATCCCGCCACGTCAGCCGCCGCCAACGCTCATCACCAGCGCAAAGAGCACGTAGAACGCGGCCGGGAAGGTCAGCGAGGGGATGGCAAAGCCCGGACTGCGCAGCAGGCGAATGAACTCGTAGCGCCATTCCAGGAGATAAACAGTTGCGGCACTCATCACGCAGCCTCCCGAGTGGTAGACAATTGGTCGGTGAGATGCAGAAACGCCTGCGAGAGGTCGGCCTTGGAAACCTCCAGCTCCGTCAGGTCAGCGTCTGCCTGCAGCAGCGCGCGAACCAAATCCTCCGGTTCGCTGGTGGAAATAGTGACCATGCCACCCTCCCGACGCACGTAACCCACGCCAGGCAGCGTCGAGATTCTCGACGTGTCGAGCGTGGTGCGGCAGCGCACCTTACCGCTGGGCACCACCGCCTTGATCTCGGCCGGGCTTCCATCAGCGACCAGCTGGCCGTCGTTGATCACAACCACCCGATCGGCGAGCGCGTCAGCCTCCTCTAAATAGTGTGTGGTGAGCACCACGGCGCGTCCCCCGCCGGCAAGCTGGCGCACAACCTCCCAGAAACGGTGTCGGGTGCTCACATCCATACCCACCGTGGGCTCGTCCAAAAACAGCAGCTCCGGGTCACCACAGATGCTCAGCGCGAACATGATGCGCTGTTTTTCCCCACCGGACAGGTGGGCAAAGCGCCGCCCCATCAGCTTTTCGATCCCGGCGAGCGCGACCACTTCGTCTCTTTCGAGCGGCTTTTGATAATAACTCTGAAAAAGATGCAGTAACTCTCTGACTTTTAACGTCTCTGGCAGCCCGGAAACCTGCAGCATGGCCCCCGTACGCTGGCGGACCTGAGCGTTACCGGGCTCGCCACCCAGCACGCGGATCGAACCCTCGGTGGGGCGGAGCAGCCCCATCATCATATGTACGCTGGTAGTTTTTCCCGCGCCGTTGGGCCCGAGGATGGCCGAGACCTCGCCAGCCCGCAGACTCAGGCTTAGGCCATCAACCGCCAGCTGGGCGCCGTAACGCTTGCTGACGTCCGACAACTCGATGATGTCTGTTTTCTGCATCTGGCAGGTTCCTCTGCGCGAATCTGCCGCCAGTTTCGCGAATCTGAGGCCTGCCCTGCCAGTCCGGTTCATCACCGGATGGATATGACAACTGTCAGAAAAGCGACTGCTGGATCGGACTGTCTGAGGGTTTTCTGGTCAGATCGGCGAGGCGACGCGCAAGTCCAGAGCTTCGTGCTCCGGGATTGTTGACGGCCCGCGCGATGGCGGTGGGGTCACCGTAGAGCGTCACGCGTGTCCGAGCGCGCGTCACCGCGGTGTAGAGCAGTTCCCGCGTCAGCAGCGGGGAGTCGGCCGGCGGCAGCACGCAGAACACTTCACCAAACTCTGAGCCCTGCGCCCGGTGTACGGTCATGGCGTAAGCCGTCTCGGCCGCCGGCAGCCGCGCGGGTGAGAGTTTCCGAAGCGCTTGATCGGTCGACTCGAGCCAGGCGGTCAGGTCACCATCATCAGGGCGAAGGAAACCCTGATCGCCGTTGAAAAACCCTTCCTCATACTGATTGCTGGTCAGCGAAAACAAACGACCAGGAAAATTGGCCTGCTCATCCGCGTAACGCCCTGCCAGCAGCCCGCGGCGCTGCAGCCAGCGAAGAACCTGCCGGTTGACCCGCTCGATGCCGAACGAGCCGCGCCGGTGTGCACACAGAATGCGTTTGGACTGCATCCGTTGCCAGGTGTCCTCGGGCGACTCATCCGCAGCCGCGATCAGCCAGTCGGCGCAGATCGGCTCCAGCTCGGTTAGCGCCGGGAGCAGTTCAACGTCGTCGCTGGCGGCAATGGCCTCCAGGGTCGCGCCCGCGTCACCGTCGCGAATAGCGGCGGCCACCGCTTCGATGCCGGAATCCTCGCCGTATCGGAAGTTCTCGTTGAGCGTCTGCACGCAGGTCTCCGCGGTTCCGCCGATGAGCCCCGCGCAAAGATCGGCCAGCACGCTGCCAGGCTGAACCGAGACCAGCTGGTCCTTATCACCCAGCAAAATCAGCTGCGCGTTTGGCTCCAGCGCTGAAAACAGCGCGTGCATGAGGGCCAGGTCCGCCATCGAGACCTCGTCGACAATTACCAGGTCTGCCGGGATGGGCCGGCGCTGGTCAAAACGAAACCTCACGCGACTGGGACTCCATCCAAGGGCGCGATGAAGTGTCCCGGCCGGCGGCAGCGGCGTATCGACCAGCGCGGAGATTGCGCCTGACAGCCGCGCTGCAGCGCGACCCGTTGGCGCGGCAATCATCAGCCGCTGCGGATCACCGCCTGCCGCTAGCCATTGCCGGATGAGCTGACCGACCAGCGTCGTCTTGCCGGTACCAGGGCCGCCGGAAAGGACAGTAAAGCGGTGGCCAAGCGCGTGGCTAAGCGCAGCCGCCTGATCTCGCCCAAGCCCAAGGTCAGCCGGAACGGAGGGCGTCGGCAGCGGTTCCGCTTTTGCCAAGGCAGCAATCCAGCGGGCCAGCTCCTGCTCCATGCACCAATCGACGGCAAAGTAGAAAAGCCCCCGATCGAGAACCACCGGCTTGTTCTCAGCGGTGTTCTCCGAAACCAGTCCGGTGGCCAGCAGTGTTTTGGTGGACCAGCCTTCACCCTCGGAGGCTTCATCCAGTTCTATGCCCTTCTCGCTGAGGACATGTCTGAGTCGCTCCGCAGTGGCAGCGACATAACCCTCTTGCCGCAGCGCCTGTAGTCCAACGCCCAAGGCACTAGCCAGCGTGGGCTGTGCCTGCGCCTGCCGCGCAAAAGACTCTCCGATCATCTGGGGCGCGCCCCCCGGCAGGGGAAAACTCAGGTCGCTCATGGTGCACACCATACCCATAAGCCTCTGTGGGAGGCACCAATTGTTCAAAAACTGCACAAATTGGCCGCGAGCCACACGGTCGGAATTTGAGCCAATAAAACGCTGTTTTCTCCCGGAAATCTCAACCAATTGTTTTCTATAGATTTTTCCTGTCGAACCGATGGTTTTTCTGCTCGTACGTGGATCTTTTCTTGGGTACTTTCGAGATGATTTGTATCCGGGAGATACAACTGTTTCAGTATTGTTTCAAAAATATTTTTCAAAAAAATGCTTGCATGATTTTTTTAGTCTCTGTATAACTCACTCCATGGACATTTTGAGGACCTATCCGTGCAACTAGGAGCGCACAAGATACAGACGGAAAATCAACCACTTACGTGGCTGATTAACGCCGAAGGTCAATTAGAAACGGATTTCGCCATTCAGGAAATCGTATCCATCAAGGGGCCGATACGGCCGCCGTGGTACGAGTGGCTGGTACGTCCTCGCGGCATCCACACGGAAGAACTGGTTAACGCGGTTCAATCCATGGAGTGGATGGTTGAGTTTGATCTGGCGGTGATCAAAAGCGCATGCCAATGGCTGGAGCTTCAAAACAGCAACGGTCGCGCCTGCCGCCTGTCAGTCAACATTTTTGCCGACTCTATTTCCGACCCCACATTCGTGCACCGCGTTATTAGCGTCCTAGCCGCTTCCGACGTACACGCCGAACAACTGTGCTTCGAGATCATCGAGCACACCCCCGTTCAGGATCTGCAGGCAGCTATCCACTTCTGCAAATCCATTCGTCGAATGGGATCCCAAATTGCGCTGGATGACATCGGCAGTGGCCACGTTCACGTGGGCCTGCTGGCGCCGGAAAGCCTGGTGGACTTCCTCAAGATCGATCGCTCCGCAGTCCTAGCCGCGAAGCAGTCGAATCGGAAGTTCAAGGCCGTCCAAACCGTCATCGACTTTGCTGAAAGCGTCAACGTACCCGTCGTACTTGAGGGTATCGAGACTCAGGAAGACCTGAATTTGATTGAGCGCTTCGGCGCTGAGTTTTATCAGGGTTATTTGCAAGGCAAGCCACAACTCGTCGACTGGGGGGTCAGCGAGGACAGGAAGCACGTGGCTTTTGCTCTCCGCGAGTTAATCGCCTAACTCCAGAGGACCAGGACCAATGAGCACACAAACAATTCAGACCCCACATTCCACCCTAGCGCCTGATGCGTCGAAGACGATGCTCCTTCTGGAGCAGATTCTTCGGCCCATCATTAAGTTGTTTATGCTGACTTTTCGCGTGACCTATCCAGCGATGGATCGGGTGATAAAAAGTCTTTTCATAGACATTGCGCTTGAAGAAGCAGCCAAGCAAGACCCGAAAAGCGAACCGTCTATGGGGACACTTGCTTATTTCACGGGTATCAGTCCACACCTTTGTCGACAAGTGGTGGACGAGCTTGTCGAAAGAGAACGACCGCCAGGTTATGTAGATCAGACTGACGTATGCCCAGAGGCGAAGGTTTTGGGTATTTGGTCTAGTGATCCAATGTGGCTTGACGATGATGGCGAGCCGATGCTTTTGCCCACGTCTGGAAAGTACAACTCTCGTACTTTACAAACGCTTGTCCGGAAACACGTGGACAACATTGCTTACGGTCAAGTGGTAGATGCTTTGATTGACGCTGGTTGTGTCAGCTTTGTCCGGCACCGCGGGAAGCGGTGTTTGAAGATGAAGCGTCGGTTTTTCACACCCGGCGGAGAAGGCCGGACGGATGACCTGCTTCTCCACACAGCCCGATCAATTCGGCATCTGCTTCAAACATTTACATACAACCTAGAAAACCCGCTGCTTGCGCCAACGAATAACCTATTTCAGCAGGAACGCTACATACGTTGCCTCAACGTTAAGGATATTCCTGAATTTCGGGCACGGATGAAGGACTTATTGAGGGAACAAGTTGAGGCGAGTGTATCGCCGTTAGAGGAATTTGAACGTGGCCCAGAGACCAAAGAGAGTGTTCACGCTGGCGTGGGTTATTACTATTTCGAAGACCACGGGTGGGGGCGTTATGAAACGCTCACTGCCTAGGCATTTACCCCATAACTAAAAGCTAAACCAGGAGGCTTAAAAATGATCGTATCAACTGGCGGGACAGGACAAATCACCTCAGGTGGAACGGGCCAAGTTCAGTTTGGTGGAACTGGCAAATAACAACTAATAACGAACACCGCACAAAGCGGTGTCTTGGCTTTAGAAGCTCGAACAATGAGTCGAGCCGAAGCTACTAGGAGGCAGAAATGAGCACTAACATCGAGAAGACAGGAACGGGCGCAATTACGAAAAGCGCAAAGCGATGCTTACTCGCAGCTATCACGCTATTGATTGCAAGCGTTCCAGCATTTGGTGCACAGGAATTCCGTTATCAGGGGCTAACGGTCACATTAAATGAAGCAAACGGACAGGTTGCTGCGGTGTACCAGCAGAAAGAAGCAGGAAACTTTCTCGTTGGCGCTGGTCAACTTGAATATGGCTTCGGAACCATAAGACTGCTTGGTGCAAACACACTTTCAAAGGTTGATGGAGCAGGCACTGGCGCCGATAAAGTCGATGGCGCCGGAACCGGCGCGCAGAAAGTTGATGGCGCAGGGACAGGGGCACAGAAAGTTGACGGCGCAGGTACAGGTGCAGCCAAAGTCGATGGAGCCGGCACTGGTGCAGACAAAGTAGACGGAGCAGGGACTGGTGCAGAAAAACTAGCTCGGACTACGACGCTCGAGCTGCTGCAAACAGAGAAATACGGACTTGTAGCCATTTTGAGAGAAGAGCAGAAAGGACAGATTTTGAGTGAGACCGTTTTCAACGCACGAAACGGAACGCTCGAGCTGCTCGAGGAGATCATGGTCGTCGATTTCTGACGGGCATTGCGATCCCTTCGACAGGGCAACCGATCGACCCCACATCCCGCTCGGCCTGCAATTTTGGGGGCAGGCCAGCGGGGTGTACCTAAATTCGATTGACCCCACTCCCGCTGTGCGGCGTGTAACAACCCCGCAGCGGGTTTTTTTATTCAAAGCCGATGTACATGAAATATCGGCCAATTTTTGTCGCATCGTGATTTGGATTTCCAATAATGCGGCTTTGGCTAATTACCACTCGTTCCCGCGTGGCAGAACCAGAATAGGGACAGTCGTCTGCCAATAGAGTCTGCATCTCTGATATGAGTTCCGTCCTAATTTCAGACGGACGCAACACCTTTACTCTTTCGAAAAGCTCGTTGTAATCGCTGTTGTCGTAATTGGAGATATTCGCGCCTGGCGACCGGTTTGGGCCATAAAAAAGCTGTAGCACGTTTTCAGCATCTCCATAATCCAGTGTCCACGAGCTTTGTGTGATTTGGTGGTTGCCATCGTGTGCGCCGCGGAGAACATCGCCAAACGAGGCGTAGCGAACTCCGACGATCTGGGATTCGGGATATCCCAGATTCATCAGATTAGACCGAAACAAGTCAAAATTCTGTACCTGAATTCTCGAAGTCGTATGCCCAAAAGTTAGCCTAGGCAGAGGACGCTCCTTTGACAATTCTTTAAATAGCGCCCTTGACTGCAATCGCCTATCTTGCTGATCGAACCTAGTGTTCGCATCGAATTCCGGTAGTGTCGGAGGCATAAGGCCATCGAAGAGCAACGCCTCACCGCCATAAAAGACTTTGTTGCGCTTTTCCCAATCGACGCCGCGCGCAATCGCACATCTCAATCGCCGGCGATAATTCTGTTCTACGGGATCGTTTGACAGCCCAAGGATGGGATCCAGCATATTGAATCTGAGCAGAACTACTTCATTCGCCAAGTAGCGATTCAGTTTAAACCGTGATCGAAAGTTACTCGACAAAGTCGCATCCTCTCCTTTTTCAAGCATAGGGTCGAGAAAATCACTAGCAATCACCATTGAATCAAGCTCAGAATTGTCAAAAGAAATCCACCTGCTCGACGGGTCTTCAATGAACTCAATGGTTACACGGTCAGGTATTGGCAATGAGATACCATTTAGTTTTTCTAAGCGCGGATCATGTCTTCCTGCGATGTACCCGGAGTCAGATAGATCAAACTTCCGATTGGGATAATTCTCATTTCTCACTAGTTCTACTCTTGCCGAGTCGAACTGACTTACCTTGAATGGCCCTGACCCGTAGGACTGATATTGGATCTTTTTCTGGTCAGTCTCCCCAATTTCGGTTGGGACAACTGCCGAATATCCTGTAGTTAAGGTGTGCAGGAATTGAGGGGATTTCTCGGTTAGCGTAAATTTGATTGTCCGCTCATCCACTATTTCTATTCCGCTAGGAGGACGATCGTAGTTTCCATCCCATTCCCGAATTCCTTCTATTAGGTCTCGCCAAAGCCAAGCGCCCTGCCCTGGAAGTGACTCATCGAAGTGACGCAAAAGCGAGAACGCCACATCGCGGGCGGCTACTGACCGACCGCGACCATCGGCGAAAATCTCACTGTCGGCGAAGATACTGTCTTCTCGGATAGTCACGGTTAGTTGTAAGCCGTCGTCTGAAATGGTCGGCATTCCATTCGCCAGGCCCGGCTTGATATCCAGAGAATCCTTCAGGTATGCATACTCAAAGAGAGTTTCGTATGTTGCTAATACAACTCCAACGGAATAAACAGATGACGCACCGAGGGGATCGATGTTGCGTGGTGCCCCATCGAACGCGACCGTGAACGCTCGTTCGGGAATCTCTGTACTAGAATTTCCGCAGCTTGAACAAAAGCCTGCAAGAAAGAGTATCCAAATACTCGATCTCGCACTCCCACCGAAGAGTAGTCTGGTTCCTAAATGAGTCATGGCAGTCTGTTTTTACTAATTTGGTTGTAAAATCTAGACTATAATGCCATAGTTGGCCAATGACGTCACAAGAACGCCTCGCATTAGAGTACGCCGTCACCGCAACTGCGCCCTTAGTGAGAATCCTTTCGACACGCTTCCGAGTAACCTACCCCTTATTTGTTGATGCGCTAAAAACTGCCTACGTAAGCGCTGCACGCGAGTCACTTTCGCAGCAGCGGCGCGACTCGAAGAAAAAGGAATACGGCTTCCTGAGTTTGATGAGCGGCGTCAGCCAGACTGAAGTTAAACGAATCTCCGAAACGCTTGATTGCCATGAAAGATCGGGAAACAGACCCGTTTGTGCAGAAGCCATCGTGATTTCTGAGTGGAACTCAAATGACTTTTGGCAAACGTCAAACGGCCACCCTGACGACTTACCTCTCAACGGACCATATGGCAAAAAGAATTTTTCAACCTTGGTACGAAAGACAATTGGGAACATTAGCTACGGAACAATGGCGAACGCATTAGTTGGTGCGGGTGTCGCGAAAAAAATAACAGTCGATGGAGAGAATCGCCTGCGACTTCTTGCGTCTGAGTTCGAGCCAGCAAATGGAAATGAATTGGACATGTTTAAGGTCGGGTGCGCGATGATCGAGCGGCTCGGTAGGGCAACTGAAGACAACCTCGAGATGTCAAACGAAGATATCCACAACAGGCACTTCCAGCATGATTTCTACTCCTACAAGATTCCATATTCGAAGCTTCCCCAGTTCCGAGAAGCAATGAAGGAGTTGATGAGGGAGTTCTCCTACGATCGCCTAGTACCGGCAATGGAGTCCTTTGAAAGTTCCAATGATTTGGGCAGTTGTTTAACCGAAACCGGCGTTGGACTTTACTTTTGGGAGAAAAGAAGAGCTGAGCAGTCTTTGCTGCCCTATGAACAGGAGAAATCAATTTGAAGTTTCTCGCCTTGGTTTTTACGGTATTTGCCTCGACTCTACTCGCTCAGGAGGGCTCTCGGTCCGATCTTGAACCGCTGACTGACGAGGAACTAAATCAAAAGTACACCCTGCTGCAGACCTTCATATTCCCTGAGGCAAGGGGATTTTTGGTGGCGGTTAACGAGAATTACGAATTCCCCATACCGGTGGCCGGCCTTTTGTCCGCTCAATCAAAGTATCATCAGGAACAGACAGATATTGCGATTGCTAACGTCGAAGCGCTCATAGATTCTGTAGAGTACGAATTGCTCGATCGGGCGCTTGTAATGGTTGGAGACTTTAGCGGTGATGGGATGCCGGATGTGTTGATACAACGCAATATGCCGGCAGACGATGGGGCGACGGACAGCGCTGGTGACCCCGTTCTACAACCGGTTTGGTTCGTAAACGTTCCCCTAACCGAGATTGCCTACGGCAGAATGCGCAATCTTTCCGACTCAGTGGCTGATCCAGCCTATCGCAGCGCCGAGGGATTAAAGTCGTATCCGGATTTCGCCAACAGTCCGGACTAATGGGTAGCCCTTCCCTGTAACTACCTCTTTTCGATGAACCCGAAGTAACGCCCCACCATCGACGACGAATGGTCGGGCATCCCGATTACGTGCTTCTGGCTCAACACCAGTCCCCGGGGGCTTAGGCTGCCGAAGTAGGCACAATCTTCCCAGAGAAGCGCGTTCATCGACTCGACAAGTTCCGTTCGCTCGGGTGATGGATCGGTTTTGTTGACTCTTCTGTAGAGCTCGTCGAAACGGTCACTGCGATAGTTGCCCAGGTTAACGCCAGCGTCGCTATTGGGGCCGTAGAAAAGCTGCAGGTTGTTTTCGGCATCAGGGTAGTTCAGCGTCCACCCGATGTTTGAGACCAAATGCCTGCCGCTTCGGGTGCCATTGAGGAATTCAGCAAAGGAGCTGTAACGGACGGCCTTAATTTTGTCGGCAGGGTAACCGACGGCCGTTAGGTGGCTGCGAAAAACATCAAAATTCTCCTGGGCCCGTGGAACGCTAACGAACCCGTAGGAAAGGTCGGGCAAGTTATCAGAGGCAA
This sequence comes from Pseudomonadota bacterium, assembly GCA_038747195.1. GTDB lineage: Bacteria > Pseudomonadota > Gammaproteobacteria > Xanthomonadales > SZUA-38 > JANQOZ01. The sequence goes on along the minus strand of JBCDKA010000005.1, from coordinate 33,707 downwards.
GGAACGTCTCCCGGATGGCCGCTTCCGATTGAGTCGGGCGCTTCACGTCCTGAAACTCCTTCAGCGCTGGCGCGACAACCCCCTGAAACTCCAGCGCCCTACCCTCAAAGAACGTCAAGTTTCGGTTCGACCAATTCAGCGCATCCCGCACTGAGCATCGAAGCTCAGCGTTTCGCTCATGAGTCGAAGCATCCGGATGCAACCCGACGTTTTCATCGTCCATCTTGATCCTCATCAGGATCACTTCATTTCCCGCCGATACATGTAGTGAAAAACGCTGCGCATATTGGGGCTGCAGTTGTGTGCTGGAGCCCGGCTGCAGCAGTCTCGTTAGGGCTGCCTCATTCAAGGGCACGATGTCGAGCTCGTCGTTGCTAAATGCCAACCATCGGCTGGTCATGTCGGTGATAAAGCTCACCTCGACGCGATCCACCAAAGGGAGCAGGCGGCCTTCCAGCTCGGCGATTCTCGGATCGTGAATGTTCGGGTCGAACCCTGCCTCCTTCAGGGAGAATCGGCGTTCTCGATAGTTGGGGTTTCGAACCAGGACGGCGCCCGTTTCGTCCAGCGAATCGAGCTGATAAGGACCGGTGCCAACAGTGCGACGCGCCAGCTCCTCGCCATAGGCTTGCTCGGCCTCGCGCGGAACAATCGCTGAAGCCGGATTGGCCAGGGTGTGTAGAAACTTTGGCGATCGAGCTGTGAGCTGAAACCGAACCGTCAGCTTATCGAGAACCTCGATTCCGGCCGGTAGCTCAGCGTAGTCGCCCTTCCATTCTTTGATCCCCAGAACGAGATCCCGCCAGAGATCGCTGCGCCGGGCTTTGATCCTCGGGTCGAAATGGCGCAGCACCGAGTAGACGATGTCATCCGCCGCGACCGTCCGCCCTCTCCCATCTGGAAACGCCGGGTCGTCGGAAAACCACACATCGGGTCTGAGTCGCACGGTCACGGTGCGCCCATCCTCTGAGACCTCGGGCATGGCGGCGGCTAGCGAAGGTACGAGTGCAAGGGGTCGCGATAGATAGCGATACTCGAGGAGCGTGTCGTAGGTGGCCACCACCAACGCCGAAGCGTATCGCGACTGTTTGAACCCAGGCCGGACGTTGTTGGTGCTGCCGTTGAAAGCGACGCGGAGCGTGGTGGCTTCTGGCTCCCGCTGATCCGAACAACCAGACCCTACCCCAGCAAGACAAAGCGCCAGGAGCCAACAGCACAGGCGAGATACGCGTTTCATGGGGAAATAACAGCAAAGATTCCCGGTGCGTGGCAAGCAAAAAAAAAGCGGGTGGCTCCGGGCGCCACCCGCTTTTTAACGTTCGAGGTCAGTCCCAACCCAAACGTACCTGGCAGGTTAGTTTTGACCCCACTCCCACCTGGCAGAAGGGACTATATGACTTCTTTCCCGTCGGCGGGAAATATCTGATTTTTTTCCAGCGAAATGCTATTTTTACTGCAAATTGAATTTATTTCTTCATTTGGAGTAGAAAATGTCAGCAATTCCTCTGTTTTACGAGATCTCATCTGAGCTGCGCGAGGGCACTTGCAGCCTTCTAACCGAACTTGCGGATGTTCTTATCGCCCACGGCGTCAAGATCAGCGACCTCGAACCGCTCATGCGCAAGGCCATGGTAGACGCAGCGGCCCGCAAACTCGAGCGGGACGGTGAACGAGCAACGGCAACCAATGTCGGTCTGCAAACGGGCCTGACTCGGGACAAAGTCAGCACCTATATGCGTCAGAAGCCCGCGTCGATCTCCGGGCGGCTGTCGCCGGTCGCTCGTGTGCTCGACGAGTGGCAGCGCGGTGAGCGATGGCGCAACGAGTCGGGCCCGATGGATCTTCCGGTATCCGGTATTCGATCCTTCGAGGCGCTGGCCAAACACTGCAAGGTCACGGGCTATTCCATCAAAGCCCTTATCGAGTACCTCGAGGCCTGTAACAACATTGAGGTGCTGGAAAACGGCGACCTTCGGCTCAAACGCTTGGGTGCCGTTCCTGAAGACATGATGGAACGCACGCTGGCGATGTTCCGCAACGTCACCAAGCACCTGTCTACCGTTAATCACAACCTTCGCTGCAACCCGGAAGACCGTATGTACGAGATGGTCGCCGGGCGGCTCAACGTACCTCCGCGACGTATCGCAGCGGCGCTGGAGGCGCTCAGTAATGAGGGAAGACGTTCCAACTTCGTGGTGAACAAGGACGTATTCCCTCAATTCGAGGCCCAATCCGAGCACAACGCCGACTTCGGTACCGACATCGGAATGGGCTGGTACACCTTCGTCCGAGGGGACGATTAATCCAAAAGGAAAAAGTAATGAAAAGAGAAACTTTCTGGTTTGACCTGCTGAACTTCTTCAACTTCTTCAGTGGCTTCGCCACTAAAGATTACAACGAAGGCAGCGGAAACGGGGACTGAACTACAGCTCCTGAATCACCCAATGCTGGGGTCACGAAAAACACACTTATTAAGGAACACATCATGAAAAGAGAGACCTTCTGGTTCGACCTGCTGAACTTCTTCAACTTCTTCAATGGCTTTGCCACCAAGGACTACAACGAAGGCAGCGGAAACGGGGACTGATCGACAGGTCCCGCAACACCCAATGCTGGGGTCACCCAATACACACACATCAAGGAATACATCATGAAAAGAGAAACCTTCTGGTTCGACCTGCTGAACTTCTTCAACTTCTTCAGTGGCTTTGCCACCAAAGATTACAACGAAGGCAGCGGAAACGGCGATTAGCAGCCCCTTTAGGAGCCCGCAGCAAGTGCGGGCTCCTCTTCCTTTGATCCCACAGCCGGGTTCCGCCGCGGGGCGTTTTCACATCCGATTCACCGCCGCTTGAAAATCATGTCGAAGCTTGTCGAAGATTTTGCTGACGCAGGCACAGCTTTACCGCTTCACCCGAGTTAAGGTACACGGCAGCACCACCTCACCGACAGCTGCCGGCCATCTTTCAACCACCAAATTCCGGGAAGGAACGTCACCATGAAAGCATTTATCCGCAGCACCCTGGCGGCTTCTGCGCTTGCCCTCACTGCAGCAGCGACCGCCGATATCACCGTACCGTCTGGCAAATACACGCTGGAAAAGACCCACGGTTACATCACCTTTACGTATAGCCACCTGGGCTTTTCAAATCCCCAGATTGGCTTTGATTCTTTTGACGTTGATCTGGATCTCGACGCCGCCAACCCGGCAGCCAGCAGCCTCAGCGTGACCGTCGACGCAACCAGCGTAAACAGCCGGGTTGAGGTATTTGATGAACACCTGAACGATGACAAGCTATTCAACACCGATGAGTTTCCGTCGATCAGCTTCACCTCCACCGGCATGGAGGCGCTGGGCGACGACAAGTTCAAGGTGATGGGTGATCTGACCATTAAAGGCATCACCAAGCCCGTTGTGCTCGACGCTTCCATCAACAAGACCGGCAACAACCCGTTCAGCAAGAAGCCGACCGTTGGCGTCTCCGCGACCGCCAAAGTCATGCGCTCTGAGTGGGACATGAGCTACGCCACGCCGGCCGTGAGTGATGAAGTAACCATCTCTATCGAAGTCGAGCTGCAGGGTAACCCCGACAGCTAAGTCGTCATGTCCGCGCCGAGCCAGCAATACACGAGCGTCGCCCGGCTGCTGCATTGGGCAGTAGCCGGGCTCATTGTGCTGCAGTACGTGCTGGCTCGGTTAGCGGAAAACGCTGAGCATGCGGACCGCACCGTCCGGGTGCTTGCGCTGCTTGCCAACCACAAATCAGTCGGCATCACGGTCCTAATGCTGGCGGTCGTTCGGCTGGGCTGGCGCTTTTTCCGCGCACCGCCCGCCCTGCCCGTCCAGATGGCGGGCTGGCAGATCAGCGCTTCTAAGATAAGCCACGGTCTGCTGTATTTCCTGTTGTTCTCACTGCCGATCACCGGCTGGTTAATGTCCTCGGCCACCGCTTACTCGGTCAGCTGGTTTGGCCTATTCCAGCTCCCCGATCTGGTCGCCCCGGATCCGCTGCTCAGCGATCGGCTCGAGCAGGTCCACGACACGCTCGCCAAGCTGTTGTTTGTCGTGGCGGTTGTCCATATTGTGGCCGCCTTCAAACACGCGATTGTTGATCGCGACGGAGTTATGTCTCGTATGACGTCTACACCAGTGGTAATTCTGTTCCTCGCGCTGATCGGCGGCGGTGTTTATCAGCTGGGCCTCCCCGACAGCCCGCGGGCAGCACCGGCGCAGACGGCGCCGGCGGCCGCGGTTGAGACGCCGGAAATATCGACTCCGTACGAAAAGGAAGAGGCTCCGGCTGACGACGCGCTGGAGGAATCGTCCGAAGCAGCCGAGCAGCTAGCGGCTACACCGGCGCCACTACCCACCTGGCAAATCGACTACACCAACAGCTATATCCGCTTTACCGGTGACCAGGCCGGCGCCAGCTTCACCGGCGACTGGACCTCCTGGGAAGCCAGTATCCAGTTCGATGCCGAAGCGCTCGATCGCAGCGCTTTTGCGGTGACCGTCAACACCTCATCGGTGGACACCAACGACGCCGACCGCGACGCCACGATCATTGATCCAGACTGGTTCGATACCGCCAATCACCCACAGGCGTTCTATAACGCCACGAGTTTTTCTGCTGCGGGTGACGGGAGCTTCGTGGCTGCCGGCCAGCTCACGATCAAGGGAGAAGCATCGCCGGTGAAGCTTGCGTTTACCGTCACGGGCGAAGACGGCAAGCAGGTGATTACCGGTCAGGGAAGGCTGCTGGAGGGCAACGCGCTGCTAGACCGGTTGGCCCTCGGGCTCGGCCTCGGAGACTGGCAGGACACCTCCTGGGTTGGTCAGGAAGTGCAGGTGGAAGTACGCGTCGAGGCTACCCTGCCCTAGTATCAGGGGTGCGGGCTTCCGAGTCCCCTCTACCCAGCAGCCACCGATCCACGCCGCTGACCACAGCGGCCCCCGCTAACAGCCAAAGACCGATCCGCGGTTCCACGCTGGCCGCGGCACCCAGCTTTAGCATGACCAACAGCAGCGCCAGCACAAAAACGCTCAGCATCGACCACTGCGATGCCAGCGTGTGCAGGTGTTGATAGCCGGGATGTCGGGTCAGCCGATGACCGATCGAAGCCCCCAATCTGAGCGCCGGGGCAAGAACCACCGTAAAGAGCAGCATCAGTGGGAGCAACCACTCCCCTTCGCCCAGCATTTTCGGAAGGGCCGCCAGCAAGCTGTAGGCATTGCGCCAAAAAAGCCACTTGTTCACCTCCATCAGCGGAGTGAGGAGCCCCGCGACCAGCAGGCCCAGACCTGCCAGCGGGAGTAGGAGCAACGCCTTTTCGCGACGCGTTGAAGGTCCCTCGTCGGGCGAACGTTCGGGTGGCTTCAATAGGAGTTCTGCGCCCACCATCGTCAGAACAATCGCTGCCGCAAACCAGTAAACCCCGGACGCTGACTCGAAGGATGACAGCAGCCGCAGTCGCCCGGCGCCGGTCAGAACCGCCACAACAAACACGTCTAGCATCGACCACTTGCCAAGCCACAGCAGCCATCGGCCGGCCGTGTAGCGTGACGGATGCACGCAAAAACGGATCAGGAGGGCCAGCTTCAGCAGCGGAAACACCACCGAAAATCCGAAGATCAGGACCGCGAGGCCGAACTTGCCGTTCGACACCAGTTCCCAGACTCCCTGGACAATGGAATAGCTTTTCGCCGACGTTGCAAGGGTATCGACGGTCAGCACCGGCAACAGCAGACCGGGCAGCAACGTCATGGCGGACAAAAGCATCATCTTGCCCGCCCAGCCTGCTCGCCAGAGTCTCACCAACCGACTCAGCTGGAGCCGAACCCAACGTCGGGGCTTCACGGATCGGAAGACGCTGAAACGTCAACCTCAACCAACGCCGCCAGCGCCTCTCGAAGCTTCGGATCGGTACTGCCATCAGCCCGCGCCAGACCGGCACGAGCAACGGATGCGGCGCGCGTTTCATCACCAAGTTCGGACAGCGAGCGAGCGTAATGCACGGTGGCGCGCAGCTCGCTGTCAAGACTGTCAGCATGCTGTCGGTAGATGGTCATCGCCGTCAGAAAGTCTTCGCTTGCGCTTTCAACTTGTCCGGCTTTTTCGACTGCTTGTCCCCGCACGAAGCGAGCGTCAGCGATATACGGATGGTCCGGGGGTAGCGACGCCTCGTAGATATTTACCGCTTCGGAAAAACGATCAGAGGCTTCCTGCCAGCGCTCAAGATCCATCAGCAAAAAGCCAAAGCCGTAGATCAGGTCAGCGACACGCGTGCTGCCTTCCCCCATAGCCTGACGCGTACTCTCAATCGCCTCGTCAAACAGCGCGCCGGCTGCCTCGAGCTGGCCCATGTCGTGGAGCAGGTTAGCCAGATTGGCGGCGCTGTTGGCCGTATTGGGATGATCGGGGCCGAGCCGTTCCCGGCGAATCTCCAGCGCCTGACGAAGGAGAGGGGCAGCCAACTCCCGGTCGCCATCCCGCCCCCGCTGTACAAAAAGCGCCCCGAGGTTGTTGTAACTCTGCGCCGCCTGTAGCGACTGCGGTCCGAATCGATCGATGTTGATCTCAAGCACCTGCCGGTCGAGCTCCAGTGCCTCAGCCTCCTTCGCGTCGGTGCGCTGAGCGTACAGAACAACGCTTAGGTCGTTCAGACTCGTGACGACGAGCGGATCGTTGGGTGGAAGCAGCCTTTGGCGCATGGCCAGCGCCTCACGGTGCAGCTGTTCAGCCTCGCTGAAGCGCCCCTGCGCCTGCCGAAGGTTGCCCAGCGTGGCGACGCTGCGGGCCAGGGGAAGGCTGTTATTACCCGCAGCTTCGGCGCGCCGAATGGCGAGCGCGTTGAGCGCCAGGGGTTCAGCATCTTCGATCAGGCTCAGGTTGGTGAGCAGGTTAGCCAGCAGATCCTGCAGCTGAGCTCTTAGCAGCGGCTGATCCGCCAGCTCATCGCTGATGTCAGCGGCCCGCCGGACCAGGAACTCGCGCAGCGTGATGTCATCTCGGCGGCGATCAGCTTCCGCGTAGGGGTCGCTATCAAACAGATCAACCAGCACCTCGGTCACCTGTTCCGCACGGTCGCGCTGGGCCCGCGCCTCGTCTCGTTCGCGCTGCGCCTGCTGGGCCTGCCAGGCTGCCGCAAGGCCACCGCTGAGGATCGCGATCACCGCCAAAGCGCTGAGTGGAGTCGCCACCGGATGACGTTGAAACAGGCGTTGCAGCCTCACCCAAACGCCCGGTCTGCGCGCCGAGATCGAGCGGTAGCTGAGGTATCGTCGAAGGTCTTCAGCCAGTTCGGCCGCGCTGGCGTAGCGCTGCGCAGTCTCCTTCTCCATCGCCTTGAGACAGATCGCTTTGAGGTCGTCCTCCACTTGCCGAGCCGTGCCGGCCAACGTCGAAAAGCGCGGTGGCTGATGCACAATCTGCTCGCTCAGCTCCCACTGCGACTTGGCGTCGAACGGCGCGCTGCCGGTCAGCAGCTCAAACAGCACCACGCCGAGCGAGTAGACGTCACAGGTGACGTCCAGCGCTTCACCGCGAACCTGCTCGGGGCTGGCGTACCGCAGGGTCATTAAGTGCTCCCCGGGCCGGGTCAGCGCATCCTCACCGCCTGCCGTCTCCTCATCCACCAGCAGCTTGGCGATGCCGAAGTCCAGGAGCCGAACCTCGCCGGCCTCGGTCACCAGAATATTGGTGGGTTTGATATCGCGGTGCAGCACCAGCCGGCTGTGGGCAAAAGCAACGGCGTCACAGGCCGCCAGCAGAAGCCGAACGCGCTGGCGTGGCGAAAGCTCGGCTTGGGTTGAGTAAGTGACAATGTCGACGCCGTCCACATAGTCCATGACCAGATAAGGCAGTCCCTGGTCAGTCAGGCCGGCGTCGAGCAGTCGGGTGATGTTTGGGTGTTCCAGGCGCGCATGGATGCGCCGTTCCTGCAGGAAGCGCGATCGTGCGGCGGGTGTTGAGACCCAGCCGCTCAGCGTCTTGATCGCCACCTCCCGGTCGAAGCTTCCGTCGCTGCGGCGGGCCAAAAAGACCTCTCCCATGCCGCCCTGACCGATGCTTCGCAGCACCTCGTACACGCCGATGCTGTCCGGCGGCTGGTCGGCGCCCACGCCAGCCTCGAGCGACAGCGCCGGGCCGTCGTGAGCCGCCAGCATCTCGGACACCTCCTCAAGCACATCTGCGGGAAGCGCCTGCTCGGCGAGCCAGTCGGCGCGTGCCTCGGGCGCGATTTCAAGCGCCGCCTCAAACGAGTCCTGCAGGAGCTGCCAGCGCTCCTGAGGATTGGTTTCAGTCGAAGACAAAACTGTTGACGTCCACCTCTTTACGCAGCCAGGCGATGGCGGCCGTCCAATCCCGCTGCACGGTTTTCATGGACACTTCAAGCGCTGCAGCCGTCTCTTCAAGACTCAGTCCGCCGAAGAGACGGCACATGAGCACCTGAACCCCGCGGGGGTTGGCCTCACCCAGCTTATCCAGCGCCAGGTCGATGTCTGTGACCTCCTGCGCCTGCCGGTCGGACAACATGTGGTCCACCTGATCCAGCGGGATCGGCTGTTTGCCGCTGCCGCGTTTGCTGGCGCGATGGGCCCTGGCGTAATCCACGAGCACGCGACGCATACACTCGCTGGCAAAGGCAAAAAACTCGGCACGGGTGTTGATGTTGAGCTGATTTTGCTGGCTGAAGCGGAGATAGGCCTCGTGAACCAGCCCGGTTGTCGACAGCGTATGGGCCTCGCGCTCCGACCGCAGGCGGCTTCGGGCCAGCGTCCGAAGCTCTCCATAGATCATCGGCAGCAGGTGCTCCAAAGCGCCGGTACGATTGCTTGCTACCGACTGAATCCAGCTTGTGATGTCCCTGTCATCGCCCTGCATGGGCCGGTCTCACTGCCTCGCCTAACCGCATGGTCTGTCTGTCGAACCCTGAGTTTAACCCAGCCCGGCCCGATCGGCGGGTCTGGAAAAAAACCTTGTCCAGTTTTGCCGACCGCTCACGCGATGTATCGGTAGACCCATTGGAATAAAGCGAGCATACGATGAAAAAGGACTTATCCGTACTGGCTGCGATCGCAGCGATCGCCTTGCCTACCGCCGCCCTGAGCGGCGGCACCACCATCGTGGTCGATTGGGCCATCGATGAGGAGCCCGGCAGCAATACTCATACCTGCACCTATGCACAGGGCGGCCTGTTTCAACCCGATACCACCGGCTCTGGCGCGGGGCGCTGCACCTTCCGGCGGGCTCTACGAGAGGCCGGGGCACGCCCGACCAGCGATCAGCCGATTTCCATCGTATTCACGGGCCTTGAGGTGAACGGTGACGGCGACGACGGCAGCTTCGACAGCACCCTCGGCGTCTGGACGCTGGAGATGAGCGACTCAGCTTCCCAGTCTCGGCTGGCGATTGAGGGTCAGAGCATCCTGGATGTCGACGGCAATGTCACCATCGACGGCGGCCCTCAGGTGAACGGCGGTCCGGCAATCTTCATCGACACTGAGTTTCCGATCGAAATCGAAAAGCAAAACAACACGATCCGGCGAATGGGCTTTTTTGGCGGCGGCAGTATCCAGCTGAAGGAAAGCGGGAATATTTTCGAAGACAACACCTGGGGCCTGAGCCAGGACGGCAACAGCATAATGTTTGCTGATCCGGTGGGCAACGCGGACAACCTGGCTGGGGCCCAGGGCGTGAACGTCACCCGCGACGGGAACAACGCCACCATCCGCAATAACGTGCTGTCCGGGGCCTCCACCCGTGCCATCGAGGTGAACTCCATGGCCAGCGGGGCGCAGATTCTCAATAACTTCATCGGCACGCGCCGCGACGGCACCGTGCCGGCCCGGCCGCCCGCCGTCGAGTGCCAGGCGATCGGCCCGTTTAACGTCCCGCCTGATCCGCAGGACTGGTACGGCGGCTGGGGGATTTCGCTGGCCGGCACCGGCGCGGTCATCGAAGGCAATACGCTTGCCGGAATGCAAAATCTACGGTCGACCAACGACACGCCGCCGATTGCCATCGAGATCTTTGGTGCATCACATACCGTGCAGATGAACATCGTCGGGGAGGACAGCGCCAACAGCCCCGCGGGTACCTGCGGTCAGGGCATCAAGTTCTCCGGCGACTCGCACCAGATTGTCGACAACATGTTGGTTCGGGTGCGGGCCGGCTTTGAGAATACGGACGGTGCGCTGCTGTGGACCGACGACACGTTCACCGACGAAGGCGGCAACACCGTCCGCCGCAATCTCTCTATTGACGGCCCGGAAAAGCTCTACGAGATGGGCCCACAGATCGGCACGGTCATACGAACCTTCGAAGCGGCAGAGATCTTCACAATCAACGGTCTCAACGTCACGGGCGGCGCGGGCGCCGGCAGCCCCTGCCCGAACTGCATCATCGACTTCTACCTTGACGACACCGACACCAATGCCGAGGCGCTTGCCTATCTCGGCAGCGCCACGGCGAACGGGAGCGGGGACTTCACCTTCACGCTGCCGTCGAACATCGGCGGGGGCCAAGGCATTCGAACCACCAGCACCAGCCAGGCTGACAACGTGATCCCAGGCACGCTCGCCGGAACCACTTCGGAACCCTCGGAGCTGTTTGTGCCGATCCTGCCGGAGGTCATCTTCACCAACGGCTTCGAATAGTTGGTTTGCTGGTTGCCGCCCTGGAGTGAAGGGGAATAGTGGGCCACCTGGCAACCAAGGCTACTTCAGCGAGCGTGTCAGGCGTCAGGCCAAGGCGATTCGTCGGGGTCATAGCCGTAGCTATGGCCGCGGCGGATCAACGCCGGCATGGCGCCTGACGGGCTCGCCCAACGGGTCGTCACCTGGGCCAGCCTGGCGGCGTTGCGACCCTTGCCAAGGGCAACGGCCATTGGCTACGGCTCGCGCCTTGCCAGCCAGGCCCAGGTGGCGACTGAAGTAGTCTTGGTTGCCAGGCGGCCCACTTGGGATCACTGGGGATCAGGGGCGGCAGCCGGCATTTTCTTATAGACGAGAGATGGCCCAGTAGGCGCCGATCAGTCCAATCACGACGCTTGAGGGAAGCGTAAACCAGCGCACATAGCGCTCCTGGCCCAGCTGTTTGCGCAGCAGGACCCAGCCCAGCAGCAAAGCGGCCGCCACCACGGTCAGCTGGCCCAGCTCCACGCCCACGTTGAACGCCACCAGCGCCGCAACGAGCTGCTCATCGGGCATGCCCAGCTCCAGCAGGACGCCGGCAAAGCCCAGGCCGTGCAGCAGTCCGAAGGCAAATACCACCAGGTAGCGCCAAGAGGGTACCGGACGGCCACGCAGCCACAGATTCTCCACCGCAACAAACGCAATCGACGCGGCGATGAGCACCTCCACGAGGGTACCTCCCGGAGAGGTCAGCCCAGCGGCGGCGAGCCCGAGCGTAACCGAATGCGCGACGGTAAAGGTTGTGACCTGCCAGAGCAGAACGCCCCAGGTTTGGGCGGCCAGAAACAGCGCCAGCACAAACAGAATGTGATCCATGCCGGCCGGCAGGATATGGATGTACCCCAGCCCGAGATACTCGGTCAGCGTTTCCCCAAGCGTCGGTGGCTCTTCAATTTCCAGCTGCCCGCTCAGCGCGAGGCAAAACGGCGTCGGCGGTTCCGCCGGATCACATACTTCGTCCATCTCATGAGCCGCCGCACCGCAGGCCAAAAAAATGGCCGGTAGCAGCAGAAAAAAAACGCGGCGAAGAACGCCGCGTTTTTCTAACGCACAGTTGTGGTTTGGCGTCTTCAGGGCGCCGGGATAAAGCCGCGGTTGCGCAGCAGCGGATCGATGCTGGGCTCTTTACCGCGGAAGCGCACGTAGAGATCCATAGCGGGCGCGGTGCCGCCGGCTGAGTAGATGTTTTCTCGCAGCCGACCGGCCAGCTCCTGGTCATAGATGTCACCCGCCTCGCGGAAGGCGTCAAAACCGTCCGAGTCCAGGATCTCCGACCAGATGTAGCTGTAGTAGCCCGATGAGTAGCCCACGGTGCTGGAGAAGATATGACCGAAGTACGTGCTGCGGTAGCGCACCACAATCTCCGGAATCAGACCCATTTTTTCCAGCGACTCACGCTCGAATGACGCCACTTCCTGCAGGTCGGTGGTTTCCAGCGTGTGCCAGTCCATATCCAGGATTGATGCCGAAAGATACTCAACGGTCTTGAATCCCTGATTGAACTTCGATGAGGCGTCGAGCTTTTCGATCAGCTCTTCGGGGATCGGCTCTCCCGTTTCGTAGTGGCGAGCCGTTTCGCGCAGCACCTCAGGGCTTGAGATCCAGTGCTCCATCATCTGGGCCGGGAACTCCGTGTAGTCGCGCGGACCGGAGGTACCCGCAAGACTACTGTAGGTGACGTCCGACAAAATGCCGTGTAGCCCATGCCCAAATTCGTGGAACAGGGTGGACGCGTCGTTGAAGCTCAGCAGCGTCGGAATGCCGCCCGATCCCTTGGGGAAGTTGCAGTTGTTGACGATGACCGGACGAACCCGGCCGTCGACGTTGGACTGCAGCCGGAAAGAGTTCATCCAGGCCCCGCCCCGCTTGCTGGGACGCGGATGGAAATCGAAGTAGAACACGCCCAGGTGAGATCCGTCGCCGTCTTTCACCTCAAACGCCTGCACGTCCGGATGGTACTTCGGCAGATCGGGCAGCTCCGTGAAGGTGATACCGAACAGCCGGTTGGCCACCATAAAGGCACCGTCCCGCACGTTGTTCAGCTCAAAGTAGGGCTTCAGAACGCTGTCGTCGATCGCATAGCGCTCTTTGCGGACCTTCTCGGAATAGTGGAACCAGTCCCAGGCGGCAATCTCAAAGTCGCCGCCCTCAGCGTCCACCATGGCCTGCAGGTCAGCACGCTCTTCTTTAGCGCGCTCCAGCGCGGGCTGCCAGACTTGCTGCAGAAAGGCGTAAGCCTTTTCCGGCGTCTCTGCCATCCGGTCTTCGAGCACCCACTGGGCGTGGTTGTCGAAACCGAGAATATTCGCCCGCTCAACCCGCAGCGAGGCGATCTTGGCCACGGCGCTGCTGTTGTCGCTGTCATTGCTGTTGCTGCCGCGGCTGGTCCAGGCGTTGTGGATCTTTTCGCGCAGATCCCGCCGGGTGGAGTACTGGAGAAACGGCGTCATCGAGGACCGCGTGAGCGTGAATACGTATTTGCCTTCGTGATCGCGTTGCTTGGCTGCCTCAGCCGCCTGGGCCCGCAGGAAGTCCGGCAGTCCCGCCAGCTCTTCCTCCGTCTCGAGCACCAGCTCAAACGCGTTGTTTTCCTTCAGCAGGTTTTGGCCGAATTCGGTCGTCAGGCTGGAGATCTCCTGGCCAATTTCGTTCAGCCGCGCCTTCGAGGCGTCATCAAGCGCCGCGCCAGAACGCACAAAACCGTCGTAGGTACGTTGGAGCATATACGCCTGCTCGTCGGTCAGGTCGAGCGACTCCCTGCTGTCATAGACCGCTTTGACGCGGGCAAATAGCTCCGGATTCAGGTTGATGTCGCCGGAGTGTTTGGCCAGCAGCGGTGAAATCTCTTTCGCTACTGCCTGAAGCTCTTCGTTGGTGTGTGAGGAAACCAGGTTGAAAAACACCTGGGCAACCTTGCTCAACAGCGGAGCGGTCCGATCCAGCGCCACGATGGTATTGTCAAATGTCGCCGGCTCGGCGTTGCTGACGATCGCGTCGATTTCCTCGTTGTGGACCCGCATGCCCTCGCGGAAGGCCGGCATGAAGTGAGATTCTTCAATCTGATCGAAAGGCGGTACGCCAAACGGCGTTTCCCAGTCGGCCATGAATGGATTGCCGGACAGATCATCAGCCGGAGCCTCCGCCATCGCTTTGCTTTCGGCGGGCTCTGATGACGCCTCGGCTGTCGGCTCGCTGCTGTCGCCGGAACAGCCGGCCGTGATGACGATCAGGGCCAGCACAAGCGTCATAAGCAGCTGGGCAGGCACCATTTTTTGGGTGAATTTGCGCATTGAGAGGTCTCCAGACGTTGCGGCGGCCCTGCAGTTTACTGATTTCAGGGCGGGCGGAAAGTGCCCGGAGCCTAATCAATCAGCCAGCGGGTGCATGTGCCAATCGTCATCTGGCTGCGACCGTTCGCGAATCCAGAGGCTGGCGAGCCATTTTTGACCCCGCTCGGGCGCTTTGCCCTCGTGGAGCGTCTTTCGATTGACGGAACCGTCTAGCGTCACGTTATCAAAGGTCAGCACGTCTCCACAGCCACCCTGTACTTCCCGCTCCAGCTCCACAAAGCGAGTCTGCCCGCCGCTGTAAGCGTCATTCAGATAGAGCAGCGCCGTGCTGACACGCTGGCCCTGCTGGGCGAGGTGTGGCCGGTGCGATGGAAACGCCGGGTCAAAGAAATCAAAGTGCGGCAGATATCGCTGATCAGGCTGATAGTAAAGCACCGAAAGGACCTCCGCGCATGCTGGATCCCGTCCGGCTGCGGTCGCCATCCGCCAGCGAACCAGCTGCGAAATGACGTCAGCCTCCAGCGGGTAAAACCCCATCGCCTCATTGGTACGACTGTGATCCACGCGCTCACCCGCGGCGGCATCATTCACCCGCGCGTGGCGCAGAAACGGCTGGGCCGCAGCGCAGACATAGGCACAGAGGTCGGGTGAGATTGCCTGCGAAAAGAACTGGAGATGGATTTGGGCATTGAGCAACCTGCCCTCGGGACGGGCAAGCTCAGGACCGGTGGCCAGCGCGGCCTCAAGCTCGGCCCATCGGGAGTCCTCAGGCCAGCGGATAGTGGTCTCTACCGGCCGGCCGAGCACCCGTTGCGCCGGCACATCGCCAGCGGCGGCAGCCAGCCCCAGCCAAAACCTGGCGTCGTCGCGTCGGTCGGGCCCGAGGTCATGCAACAGCAGGGCGAGCTGGGTGACCGCCCGGGCCAGGCCACCTTTGGCGGCGAGGAGCAGCCAGCTGATCGCTTTCGACCAGGACTGCCGCGTTCCCGCACCCCCAGCGACCAGCGCAGCGCAGAAACCCTGAGCAAACGGGTCTCCGTTGACCGCCAGGCTTTGCACGAGCTGGAATCCTTCACGCGGCCGCGCCGGCGTGTTGTGTCCGGCCAGTAGCCACAGCGCCAGCTGAAGCTGGGCTTCCGCGTGGCCGCGGCCGGCAGCCCCCGCCACCTGCTCCAGCGCCGCAGCGCTTTCACCGGCGCCATTGAGCGCTAGCCCTCTCTGGTACTGAGCGTTGGGTGTCATAAGACGGCAAAAGCCGGGGCGAAAGTTCGCCCCGGCCGATTGCTGCAGCTTTGGGTCCGCTTAGAAACGGATCCTGAAGCCTGTCGTGAAGCGCCGACCCAACACGTCATACACCGAAGCATCGGTATTGAACTGCCCGCCGGCGTCCGCCAATACCGGCGGATCGTTGTCGAGCAGATTGTCAATGTTGAGAATCAGATCGATGTTGTCGCTGTAGGCGTAGGTCATGCCGAAGTCGAAGTAGTGCTCGGAGTCCACGTCCGTCACCGCCAGCGTGCTCGGGTCAGTACCCAATGCGATCAGCTCATTTTCCACCTCGCCGACAAACCGGTAACGCAGGCTCGACCGCAGCTTGCCGGTCTGGAGCGTAGCCCGGCCGACAACCCGCCATTCGGGATCCGCGTTGCCGCAGGTACCACGGACACCAACCGATCCGGCACAGTCGACCACGTCGGTGACCGGGCTGGACTGCTGCTCGTTTTTGATCACGTAGGTGGCAGCAAGGTTGAGATCCAGCAGGTAGCCGTTGCCGACTTCCGTCGTGTACTTACCGCTTAAGTCCACACCTTCGGTGTTGAGCTGGGCGATGTTCTGGTTCGGCAGCGGCACAAACTCGAGCTCACCGGCGGCGTTACGGGCCGTCAGCGGCTGACAGAACACGTTGTCCAGGCTCAGGTTCTGGTTACACGCATCGATGGTGCTCTGCAGGCCGCCCCCAAACTGGGCGATCGCCCCCTCGATCTCGATGGAGTAGTAGTCCGCCGAGAGCTGGAGGTTTTCGATGAAGCTGGGCTGGTAAACAAAACCCACTGAGTAGGTGTCGGAGCTTTCGACGTCCAGATCCGGGTTGCCGCTCAGGATCACCTCAATCTGGTCATCAGGCTGCTGGAAGTTACCCAGCAGTCCCTCGGGTACGCCGAGCTGCAGGCAGAAAGCCTCCTCTTCCGCCGTTCGGCCGGCGCCTGCGTTACAGAAGTCTTCACCGCCCGGGAAGCTGTTGGACGATCCGCGGAACAGTTCGAGAACGTTGGGTGCTCGTACCGCGCGCTGATAAAGGCCGCGCAGCTTCAGCGTGTCCGTAGGACGCCACTCACCGCCAAACTTGTAGGTATCGACACCGCCGACGTTGGAGTAGTCGGAATAGCGATAGCCCACTTCGAGGGCCGCGTATTCGGCCATGGGGGCACCGGAGACCAGCGGAATGATCGACTCCATATAGAACTCGGTTACGTCGTACTCACCCGCGGTGGGCAGGCCTGCGTTAAAGCCGTCGACGTCACCCGAAGCGAGGAACGTATCGGGCAGAAACTCTGCCTCCTCGTCGCGCTGCTCCAGACCGGCCGCAAAACCCACCGTTCCGCCGGGCAAATCAAACAGGCTGCCCGCAATGTTGGCCGCAATCGTGCGCTGCTCAACGTTGGTGATGTTGGTTGCCGCGGCGCGGACCCAATTGATCATCTCCGGCGTCATGACACCCTCACCGAACGGATTGAGCACCACACAGCCGGCAATGCCGCCGGCGCACTGGGTCGGATCGTTCGGATCCACGAGCAGGCCCTGCTGGAACTTCGACAGAACGATGTTGCCGCCCTGTCGCTGCGTGTTCTCCATCCGACCGTAGTTGTAGTAGACCTCCCAGTCCCAGCCGTTGAGGTTGCCCTCAAGACCAATGACCGACCGGAACAGGTTCCGGCTGTCGTCGCTTGTGCGGCCGCCAGCTTCCAGCATCCGGCGGCTTAAGCCACCGGTAACGATGCCGTCACCGTCGGTATCCGCTTCCTGGAACAGGGCCAGCACGCCGGCCGGGATAAACGGGTTATTCAGGTCGAAGTCGACCGAGGACTCGTTATACGGCGTTGGCGCAAGCGTCCGGTTGATCCGGTTGTTGGCGTAGGTGAATTCACCAAACAGCTTGATGTTCTCGCTCACCTCGTAGTTACCCAGCGCGGTGGTCGTGAATCGCTCTAGCGGCAGCTGCAGGTTGTTAAACGGCGCAAAGTTGAACGTGTCGTCCGGCGAGGTGTAGTCGTCCGGATTGCCGTTGTCGTCGACAAAGAACCCGCTGCCGCCGATGGTGTCGCCGCGCGTGTCGGTCAGGCCGTTGAACGCGGCACCAAAGATGCGCCCCTGGGGGATCCGGGACGAGCCGCCGGGAGACAGGATCGGATTCCCGTTGTCGTCCGTATCCTCGTCGAGTTCGATCGCGGAGAAGTCACGCGCGGAGGCAAACGTCTGTTCCCGTTCGAAGTAGTTGGCGTACAGCACCACGTTGCCACGACCGTCTGCGGAGTTGGTGCCCCAGATCATGTCGACGTTGGTGCGGTCCGAGTCGCTTTCCTCAGACATACCAAACTGGGCATTGATGCCAAAACCTTCGTAGTTTTTCTTCAGGATGAAGTTCACGACGCCGGCCATAGCGTCGGAGCCATAGACCGCTGAGGCGCCGCCGGTGGCGACCTCAACCCGATCGATCAGCGCCGGCGGGATGTTGTTGATATCCACAACCCCGTTGGTTCCCGACCCGACGATCCGCCGGCCGTTCATCATCACGAGAGTCCGAACCGTCCCCAAATTTCTGAGGTCGACGGTTGCGGTACCGGTTCCGGGGTTGTTGGTGGTGGCACCAAAAGAAGGCACAACCTGCGGCAGCGTATTGAGCAACGACTCCGTCTCTACCGTGGCGGCGAGTTCAAACTCCGCCGAGTCCACCACCGCCACCGGGCTGTTGGCAACCAGGTCGGGTCGTGGAATGCGGGAACCGGTAACGACCACCTCCTCGAGCGAGTTGGGTTCTTCGTTCAGCTGCTGGGCGCCGGCGGTGGCCATCGTGGCCAGTGCCCCCACCACCGCTGCGCTCAGTTCTCGACGTTTCAGTACTTTCATCAGTGTTCCACCTTTTTCGGTTAAGCACACAAGGGTCAGCGTGCAGAAAAGTAAGCCGTGCCTTGCCGCGCCAGGTCCGTCCAGCGCTTAACGGGAACTTAACGAAATGAAAGCGGCCGACCGTTGCGGAGACTGATACGCGGGTTGCGCTTTTTGATCAGATGAAGGCGGAAGGTCAGTAAATCGGTAAATCAGCGCAACAAGCGACCACGGTCGGTCCGCGGCGGACTTCGACCGAAGGCCATTGCAGAGCAAGCAGATCAGCGAAAACGAGCGTCGAAAGCGACGGTGATACGTGGCGACTTGTCCTTAAAAGAACGCGTGCCGTGCCAAAGCCAGGAGGGAAACAGCACCAGCCGACCCGGTTGAGGTCGAACCCAGCGCTTCACTCCCACCCCCGGCACCGCAAAGCGCGGCGCGCCGAAGCCGAGTTCTCCGGCTTGGGGGTCAGCGGGATCATTCAACTCTGGTACCGATACATAAAAGGCGGAGCTAACGACCCCCTCCGAGTGAAGATGATTGACGTGAAACCCGCCAGGGTCGAGCCGGACGGACCAGCAGCCGACCAGGACCGGTTCTCCCTTGAGTGAGCCTCCGAGCCAGCGCCCAGGCTCAGCCAGCCCGCTGGCCTGATAGGCCGTCAGCGCTTCGACGAAAAACTGGCGCAGGCGCACCAGTGCTGGCGTCGCGCAGTTGAGCAGGCTGCGGAGCGTTTGCGAGCCGCCGCGAACACTCAGGTCCAGCGGCGCGCCGCCCTCTCCGTGCAGGGCTGCCAGCTCTTCTGCCAGCGGGCGACTGATCGAGCGCCACAAATCGGTGGGCATATCGTGCACCTGAACCAGCCGCTCGAGATCCAACATCTGATCACCAAGCGGGTCACCAATCGCCCGCAGCGCCGTGATGTGGGATGCCAGCAGGCGCGGATGGTTCGGCAGGCGCTCCCGGGCTTCCTGGATGACCGGCAATGCGTCTCGCGCACATCCCGCGCTGAGCTGCGCGTCCAGCAGCTGTCGCGAAAGCCTCACTCGCTCTGGATCCCTAGCGCACGCGCTCTGGGCGACTGCCAGCGCCGACGCCGTGTCACCCAAGCTGAGGTAACAGTCGGCCTGTTCGAGCAGCAGATCAGTAATGAGTCGGTTGGCGCTCGTCGACTTGGCGTGCCCGCCAGCAGGCGAGCCATCTGCTGCCTTCAGGGTCCTTTCCAGCAGCGAAAGCGCCTGCGGGAGCTGCTGGCCGTTACGCAAGGCGGCCGCGCACGACCGAACGAGGCGCAAATTTTGTGGTTGTTGATCGACGGCCGTCTGCCACAGATCCGACCAGCCTGGGTCACCGCGCAGGTAACGCAGCCGCGCCAGCAGCGTATGCAGGCCTTCGCTGGCCGGAAAGCGCTCAAGGCTCGACAGCAGCAGCGCTTCGGCCGCTGCCGGCCCGAGCCCCGCCCCGTCAGCCTGGGCGGTGGCCCGAGCCTGAAGCTGCTGAAACTGCGCCGCAGCGTTGGGGTTTGGCGCCTGGACGTCCGCCAGCACGGCCAGAGCGTTTTCCGGTTCCCCCTGATCCAACAACAGGCTGGCGAGCGCGTAGCTGGCTGCATCGAAGCTGGAGCGCGCGCTGAGCGCCTGCGAAAACGCCATTTGTGCTTCTTTTGGCTGATAGTTCGCACGAAAAGCCTGCCCGGCGGTGAGCCAGGCGTCGGCATCAAGCGGATCTTGATCCAGCAGCGTTTGCACCTCAACAATCGCCACCTGAGGAAACCCGTGTCTAATAAGGAGCTGCGCAAGCGCCAGCCTTGCGGCGCGCAGGCCGGGCTGCGTCTTGAGCGCTTCACGGTACGCGCGCTCGGCTTCAGCGGCGCGCCCTTCGGCGGCCAGCGCACGGCCCAGCTTGAGCCAGGCCTGAGGGTGATCGGGTGTTGTGTTGGGCGGCCTCTGAAGCGAGGCGGAGGTGCTCGGCGTTATGGTTTTCCCCATAACGGCATTATTTCAGCGTCAGCGACCGCCCACCGCGCAAAACTTGCGCATTGATGATCGCGTCAGGTCGAGCAGTGAGAGTGGCGTTTCGGAAAGATCGCTCCCAAAGAAAACGCCGCATTCAGCGGCGTTTTCGGAGCGTCGGATGAATTCGACGTCAAATCAAACACGGTCCGCGAGCCACAGCAACGCTGGCAAAATCGTCGACCCCACATCCCTAGCAGTGGCCGATCTCCAGCTAACCGTAGACACCGATTTTGGGGGAGGTGCGGCCCAGGACGGCCTGCATGGCATCTACCGTCTGACGCAACCCGCGAACCGGTTTGAAACTTAAAATCGTTTGGTTAACTCCCCAGCTCGAAGAGGCTCCCAATGCCTTGCATCGAACTATGGGCAAATATTACCGTCGCGAGCTCAAAATTGGAAGTCAAAAACCGTAAACTAATCAACGATATACGAAAATCAAGAACCTACAAACGAAAGCTAGAATCTACTTGAGGAGTAGCTCCCGGAGACGCGCAACAACTTCCTTGTCTGGCCTCGCATAGTGAACGCCATGGCCTGCGGAATCAATCCCCCGTAAGTACAGGTACAGCACGCCCCCGATGTGCTCTTCATAGCGATAGCCAGGCAGGCAGCGATCCAGGTGTCGATCGAGCGCGAGCAGGTAAAGGTGATACTGGAAGTCATAGTCGTGGAGAGCCACATCCGCCGCGAGCTGCGGAACGCCGTAGTCGGCGGGTGTAACCCCGAGCCGAGAGCTCTTGTAGTCGATCACCCAGTAGCGGCCCTGCCAGCAAACAATCAGATCAACGTATCCGTGGACGTACCCCCGCACGGTCTGCGAATTGAAGTACGCGGGGGGCTCGGAACCCCGGATCACCTGCCACAAGGCTGCTGGCTCTAGCTGCGGGGTATGCAGGTGGAACTCCATCTCCCGCAGCTCCTCGTGGTGTGCGATCTGCTGCAGCACCATGCTGTCCGGACCCAGTGGAGTCGCCAGCAGCAGGCTGACGGTCGAAGCCAGGGCGTCCAGGTAAGTGAGCGGCAGCGAATAACGCTGAAGGTACTGCGCGGCCAGCCGCTGAACCTCCTCGGGCCCAGCGTTAAAACCCGGCAGGTTTTCGAGCAGATCGTGCATCATCAGGCCCGTTTGGGCCCCGGCGGGCAGCGCCGCGATTGAGCCCTCGGGGAGTTCCAGCGGCGCCGCGGCGGTGGTGATCTGCTCATCAATATCGCGGTCCTGAGCCGCGCCGCTGAACAGTCTGGAGTAGCTGCTGACCTGCCAGCGTCGCGTCGGCCGGGTAGCGGGATCCCGGTGGGTCGGATAGACCGGTGCCGCAGTCCGAGGCAAGGGTCGTTCCGGTTCATCCACCAGGCGTGCGCCCGCCTGCTGAAACCCTGCCAGGTACCGCTCGAGCAACGCCGCATAATTGCGCTTGCCTGGCGGCATACCAAACGTGTCGGCATGTTCCGGGATCAGCAGATGGCTCAACCCGCTCTCAGGCGTTCCGCTGCGGG
Source organism: Pseudomonadota bacterium (assembly GCA_038747195.1). Lineage (GTDB taxonomy): Bacteria > Pseudomonadota > Gammaproteobacteria > Xanthomonadales > SZUA-38 > JANQOZ01. Next base: position 12,108 of record JBCDKA010000005.1, on the reverse strand, counting down.
CGTCAACCGACCACGGCAGAAAGCAGGCGGCCTGGGCGCGAGTGAGCGCCACGTACGCCACTCTCGCGTTCTCGCTGATCCGCTCGCGGCGCTGCTCTGCGCCGCGCGCTTCTGCCTGAGCGGTGCCAAAATCGAGCACCAGCTGGCCGTCCTCGTGCACCTCGACAAAACTCTGCGGGTGTCTGCTGCTGCGCCATAGGAACGGACAGAACACCACCGGGTATTCCGCCCCTTTGGCTCGATGAACGGTCGCGATCGGCACCACCTGAGAGTCCCGGTCCAGCCGGACGATACGGTCTTCCGACCGGCTGGGGTGCTGCCGCTCAGCGTTAAGCCAACGCAGCTGATCATCGAGCGTGTGGCTGCCACCGCCGGTTTCACTTTCCATCAGGTCTGCCAGCTGCAGAAGGTTCGACATCACCGCAGCACCATTGGGCAGCGGCAGAATCCGATCGGCGACTCCCACCTGTCGCAGCACCGCCAGCAGCAGCGGGTAAACCCCCTGGTCGCTCCAGATCTGTCGCCAGTCCCGGAGCCGATTCGCCCAGCGATCCTGCTCGGCTTCGTCATTGCGCCAGCGGTATAGGTCCTGGGCCGTGAAACCCAGCAGACGGGTGGCCAGCGCGCCTGCGACCCGTTCGCGACGAGCGGGCTGTGAGACAGCATGCAGCAAGCGCTCGAGCTCAACCGCTTCGGCCGATTCAAAGACGCTTTCTACGCCAGCCCGTGAGGAAGCGATCCCGAGCGCGGCCAGCGCCTCTGCCATGGTTGCCGCCTGCGCGTTCGACCGAACCAGCACCGCCAAATGCTGAGCTTCCAGGTTATGAAGCGCGTCTCCCTCACGCAGCTTGGCCCGGCCCTTATCCGCAAGGCTGAGCAACCGGGCGATTTCGCTGGCGCAGGACTGGGCGGCACGGCTGCTGCCGCCCGGTGTATCGACAGACCAGACCGTCAACGCGGACTGCGGCTCATCGTCGATTTCCAGCAGCAGCGGCGTTCGGGGCGCCGCGACGGCGCTGGCGAACTCAATCGCCGGCAGCACAAACGGTTGCTCCGTCGAGCTGAAAAGCGCGTTGACCGTGTCGATCAGCGCTGGCTGTGCCCGCCAGTCCTGGACCAGGCGATAGCAGTTAGGCGTCTTGGCCCGGGTCGCGAGATACGCGTGAAGGTCAGCGCCGCGAAAGCCATAAAGCGACTGCTTCGGATCCCCTACCCGCCAGACCGGCACATTCATGGGACCAAACAGCCGCTCAAAAATCTCGGCCTGCAGCGGGTCGGTGTCCTGATATTCATCCACCAGCAGCGCGCCATAGCGGCCGTCGGCCTGCGCCACCAGCGCCTTCGCCACGGTATCGTCCTTAAGAGCGCCGTGGAGCTGCTGCACCAGGTCGTCAAACGTCAGGGCATGATTGGCCCGTTTCCAGTCGTCCAGGCGCCGGCGAACGTCATCCAGCAGCAGCTGCGGCAGGTTCTTGCGATACAAATCGGCCGCTTCCACAAACGTCGTTTCCAGCGTAACGCAGCGATCCAACGCCCCGAAAAACGGGTGCTCGGGAACCGACTCGGCCTTCTGCAGCGTGCCGCTGCTGATCTTCTCCTGGCTTAGTCGGCTGACGTCGCGTAGCTCGGCTCCGCCCAGACCGAACCGCAGGTAGGCCGGCATAACGCTGAGCGAATGGTCGACACGCTCAGGGCTGTGGCTGGTCTTTTTGAAGGTCTCCGCCGCGTCGCGCAGTACGGAAACGATTGCCTCGCGATCGGCCTCCCAGATGTCGGCGGCCTTTTTCCGCGCTACCAGGAGGGCTTCCGCCAGCTCGCCGGGATCGGACAATTCGGGTGCCTGGATAACAGCGTAGGGGCGCGCAAGCAGGCGATCCACGTCACCCGACAGCTTCCGGCGGTCCATCGATTGAAGCTGCGCCACCAGCGGGCCTGAGAGTGTCGCCAGATGATCGACCCAGGCCTGCTCGACAATGTCACCTAGAACCTCTCGCTGCTGGTCGACCACAGTCGCATCGACGTTGAAGCCGCTGGTGAGACTCGATTCAGTCAGCACTCGCTGACAAAGGCTGTGAATGGTCAGCACCGGCGCCAGATCGAAACTCCGCAGCGCACGATCGATACGCTGCAGCGCCTGGTCATCGCCGCGAAACGGCCGGCAGATTTGTCGCACGGGGTCCTCAGCGGCGTCAACGTTGCTGACCGCGTCCTCAGCCTCAGTCAGGTGGCCGCGCGCCGCGAGGAGCGTTTGCAGCAGGCGCGTTCTGAGTTCGCCCGTGGCCGCTCGCGTAAAGGTGATGGTGACAATCTGATCGTGGCTTAAGCCGCGTTCGAGCATGAGCCGGAGAAACAGGCCGCACATGCTGTAGGTCTTCCCGGTCCCGGCGTTCGCTTCCAGCAGATTCCAGCCGTCCAGCGGCACGTTTACCAGATCAAAGCGCTGCATCGGACTCATGCTCAAAAAGAGGTTGCCAGACTGTCGCCGCCAGCGCCTCGAACTCGGGACCCAGCGGATCGCGGCCCCGCATGGCCAGTTCGACATAAGGATTCGATGCGCCGGCGTAGTCGAGCTCAAAATCGGCGGCTTTCCCAGCTGCTTGGCGCCTCGACGGGCCCGGATAAAAACGCAGCGGAGCCTGCTGCCCGGCCACAAAACCCTCGACGAGGGTAGTCAGGGCAACCTCCGATTCCTCGACCGATCGAAAACGCAGCGCACCGGCGGCACCCACTAGCAGACTGCTCGCGTTGGGTCGCCGGGTGCAAAGCGCCAGGTGTCTGATCCAGCAATCAAGCTCGCGGGCCCCTTCTAGCCGGCTATGGCTGCTTGCCATACGCCGCTCGCCGATCACACCGTCCACCGTGCCCTCAAGCACCACGCCCCCCAGGGAAATGCTCACCGAGAGGTCAGCTGGACGCCCTGCCAGGGAGAATCGCTGCTCGCGCTCCCGCAGCTGCTGCGCCTGGCTGGTCATGCCCGCGGCAAGCGCCAGCCCGAGCTTGCCGTCCGGAAGCGCCACGCTGTCGGCCAACGCCGCCGTGAGCGTTGAGCCGGACAGCTCTTCGTCACCCGAAAGTGCCCGCTCCAGCAGCTGGTAGCGGGTCAGCCCATCGATCGAGGCCGGAGGGAGTTGAGCCAAAACGCCTTCCGGCAGCTCGAGCCAAACGCCCAAGACCTGTTCGACAAACCACTGCGCAGGGTTCCGCCAAAAGCGGCACAGGTCGTCCAGGGCAATGGTTTCGATGGGCGCGGCTGGGAGCTCGCCGGTCAAAAACCGTTCAACCGGCGCTGCTGCTGCCACGTTGAAATGGGTGCTGTAACCGGTCTCCCCCGAACCGTATTGCGCCGAAAAGCCATGGAGCGGGACCGTTCGTGCGAGCAAGTCGGGCGCTATTCTGTAACGACTCTGGCACCAGGCAGTCAGCTCCTCGAGCACGCTGGACAGCGACTCGTGCTCCGCCGTGACAGGGTTTCTCGACCGGCCACTCAGCAGCAGCGCGTCCCGTGCGGAGCTGATCCACTCAAGCACCAGCAATCGATCTTCGAGCAGGCGGACGCGGTCACCGGTTCGTGGCGCCGACAGATCCATCCGGTTCAGCTCAGAGCGCAGCACCGGCGCCGGAAACTCGCCGTCGGTGACTCCGAGCACATAAATGATCCTCGCCGGAAGAAGCCGCACGGCCGCTGGCGTGGCGACGGTCAGCGCGCCCGGGCCACCCCCTGCCAGATGCCCCGGTGGACGAATCTGATTTAGCAGCGTCACCAGTGCCGGAAGGTCAACAATAACCTCCTCGTCCGACGTGACCTCCGCCAGGGCTTTGTACAGTTCGGCCAGCGCGCCCAGATCTGCAAGATCAGGATTCAACGCCACATCACCAAGCTGATTGATCAGCGTGGACCAGCGTCGCAACGTCTGCGGTCGACTCAGGCGTTCATGAAACGTCTGCAGCAACTTGAGCAGATCGAAAAGCCGACCGATATCCTCAGCTTCCGACGGGTGTGCCAACTCCGCGCCGTTGAGCACTCCGTCTTCTGACCTCTCCGTCAGCGCCGAAACCAGACGATCGAGCGCCGTTTGCCAGGAAAACTTGCCTTCCGGCATGTCGACGAACAAACCGCTGGCCTGGACCCAGCGGTGGACGCTCGAGACCTGCCCCGGACCCAGGCCAAAGCGACGCTGAATCGACGGATACTGCAGGAGCTCCAGAAACAGACGATCCAGCGGCGGCTGACTGAGCAGCTTCAGCAGCTGGAGCAAAGCGCTGCCAGCGTCAAATGCGCGGGCAGCCTGCCCTCCGAGTACCCGCCAGGGCCACTGGTCGGAACCGGCGCGACCAAATTCCGCCCGAATCGCCGGCAGGTAAGCATCCAAATTCGGACAGATCACCAGCACATCGTCGGGCGCCAGCGTCGGGTCCCCATCAAACCGGCGCTGCAGCTCGTCCCGGCACACCTCTACCTCACGCTGGCGGCTGGTACAGCGCCGGATGCCGAAACTTGGGTCGGCGACGACGTCCCGGGCGTCTGCGGCGTAGTCAAAGCTCAGCAGTTCGCGCTGCAGGGTTCCGAGCAGCGAAGCCGGCAAGTCGGCATCGAACAGGTCAACTTCGTTGGGCTCCCACTGGAAGAGCTGGTCCGCCACTTCTTTCAGAGGCTGCCCCAGGGATGCGAGCAGCTGCGAGACGTAAGGCTCCTGCTCCTGGCTGACCGCTTTGGGCGAGCGGGGGCTGGGCACGTCGGTCCAGTAGGCTTCGGTTGGCGTCCAGTGATAAACCTGCGTGGGTATCGCCTCAGAGAACCGCCTGATCGCCAGCAGCAAACCCGGCGAAAGCGTAGTGAGCCCAAACACATGCAGTGATGGCAGCGCGAGCGAGGACACGTCCACGCTGTCCGTTGTACCCAGCCACTGAATGGCCCGTGCCCAGTGACAGGGTTGATCCTGCGTTAACTGGCGCCAGAGCCAGCCCTGCCATTGCCCTCCCCGGCCTTGTTCCCACTCCAGCAGCCAGTCGGGCCGGAAGGCAAGGTATTGATCGAAGACGTCGGCCAGGCGTCGCGCAAACGCCATCTGAGAAGCGGAGTCCTGCCCCTCCAGATAGCGACGCAGCGGCGCAAAGGCAGGCTCCGTTGGGAGCTGCGAGAACAGCCCAAAGATCCGCGGCGTGAGCTGCGCGGGCGAAAACTCGCCACCCGGTTTGATCTCGGGGTTTGCCGCTTCGAGCAGCCGCCATACGGCCGCGGCTGCGGGGGTGAAATGGATGTTCGCGCTGACCCCGTTGGCCTGAGCCAGCCGGCGCGCCAGCCACTGGCCCATTTCGGGGTGTGGTGTCAGCACCCAGGGCGCGGCCAGCGGATTGTCTCGCGGCCCGCTGAGCGCCTCGGTGAGTCGGTCGGCGAGCGTTTCCAGGCGATTCCCCTGGCAAAGGGCATACATGGGGTTGTGCTAAAATCCGCGTTAATTGTGGGGCCTGAAGCAGGCCACGCTGAGCGCCCTGGCGCTCGCGGCGGCGGCCCGAACCAACAGATCAAAGGACACGCCTGATGAACATCTTAGAGCAACTGGGGCAGTTACGCTCCTGCGGCGGGAAGACACACACCCGCGGTCTGGAAGACGCGGTCATCGAGCAGTTTTCTCACTCTCATCCCGACCTGCGACAGGCGGTGGAGGAGGCTTTGGGTGTCTGGTGCTGTATCCGCGAGGAATATCCGGACCTGGTGGATCTGGACGAAATCGAACAGCGCGAAAAGATCCAGGAGGGCGTCGTGAATTTCTACGCCCACGACGCGGTCAATCCGTACGTTGCGCTCGCCGCTCGTGGACCCTGGGTCGTGACCACCAAGGGTGCCGTCATCCACGATTCCGGCGGCTACGGCATGCTGGGATTTGGGCACAATCCGGCGGCGCTGGACGATACGCTGGGTCGCCATCAGGTCATGGCCAACATCATGACCGGCAATTTTGCGCAGCGACGCCTGATGGACGCCCTGCAGCGGGAAATCGGGCATGCCCGCGGCGAAGAGAACCCGGTGTTCGAACACTTTCTGTTTCTCAACAGCGGGTCGGAGTCGGTCACGGCTGCCGCTCGCCTGTCGGACGTCAACGCCAAACAGATGACCGATCCGGGTGGCAAGGCGGCGGGCCGCGAGATTCGCATACTGTCGCTCAAGGGCGGATTTCATGGTCGGACGGACCGACCGGCCCAGTTCTCGGATTCGTCACGCAAGAACTATCGCCGGCACCTGGCCAGCTTCCGAGATCGCGACCACCTGATCACCGTCGAACCCAACGATGTCGCCGCACTGCACCAGATCTTTTCCGACGCGGAGGCAAGCGGGGTTTTCATTGAAGCGTTCTTCATGGAACCGGTGATGGGCGAAGGTAACCCCGGTGAAGCGATCACGCCTCAGTTCTACGCAGCCGCCCGCCAACTCACCGAACAGCACGGCTCACTGCTGCTGGTGGATTCGATTCAGGCCGGGCTGCGCGCCCACGGCTGCCTCTCGATTGTGGACTATCCCGGCTTTGAAAAACTGCCGGCACCCGACATGGAAACCTATTCCAAGGCCCTCAACGCGGGCCAGTATCCGATGTCGGTCCTGGCGATGAACCATCGAGCCGCTGAGCTCTACCGCGCCGGCATTTACGGCAACACGATGACCGCCAATCCGCGTGCCATGGATATCGCCGCCACCGTCCTGCGGCAGCTGACCCCGGCGTTACGTCAAAACATCCGCGACCGTGGCGCTGAGTTTGTCGCCGCACTCCAGAAACTCGCCGATCGCATGCCCGGACGGATCACCAAGGTCCAGGGCACCGGGCTACTGTTCAGCTGCGAGGTCAGCAGCGAGTACCGGGCCTACGGTGCAAACAGCCTGGAAGAGTATCTGCGGCTGCATGGGATTGGCGTCATTCACGGCGGTGAGAATTCGCTGCGCTTTACGCCCCATTTCGCAATTGGTGGCGAGGAGCTCGCGCTGGTGGTTGAGGCCGTGGCCGACGCGCTGGAGAACGCTCCTCGTCGCGAGCTGCCGCTGGCCGAGGCGCTGTAGTTCGCGGTCCTCGTCGCGCTGGGGGCTAGGACTGGATCAGTCCCAGCACAAGCGCGATCAGGAGTATCGGCGGAATCACAAATCTCAGCATCAGGCGCCAGAAGCTAAAAAGGGCGCCGTCGCCCATACCCAGCTCGTCCTGCTTCAGCGAGCGGGGCACCACCCACCCAAAGAACAGCGACGTTAACAGGCCGCCGATCAGCAGGAGAATGTTCGCGGCCAGGAAGTCGAGCGAGTCGAAAATCGTTTTGCCCGCAAACACCGGGATGAAGTCCAGGGGGTAGTAGCCAGACCAGCGACCCAGCGACGCGATCGACAGAAATCCCAGCAGCCAGGCGCCACCGGCCACCATGAGCACACCTTTTTGCCGCGAAACACCCCAGTGCTCATCCACCCACGAAACCACAGCCTCGGCGCAGCCGATACACGACGACAGCGCCGCGGCGATCAGCAGCACAAAAAAGATCGCGCCAAAAACCTGTCCACCCGGCATCTGCCCAAACGCGATTGGCAAGGTAGTAAAAATCAAACCCGGTCCGCCGGAGGGTTCCAGGCCGAACTGAAACACCAGCGGAAAGATGACGAGCCCCGCGATCACGGCGACCCCGGTATCAGCCAACGCGACGGTCACCGCAGAACCGGGAATCGACACCTGTTTCGGCAGGTAAGCGCCAAAGGTGATCATCGCCGCCAGGCCGATGCCGATAGAAAAGAAGGCCTGCCCGATTGCCACCATCAGCGTCTCGAACGTGATTTTGCTGAAATCCGGTTCGAACATGAACGTCAACGCCGCGGAGAAATCGCCGGCGACTACGCCGTAGCCGACCATTACAAGCAGCGCCGCAAATAGAGCCGGCATGAGCAGCTTCACCGCCTTTTCGATACCGCCCTGGACACCCCGGCGCACCACAAGGACGATGAGGACATTAACCACCGTATGCCAAAACAGCAGCCGTCCGGGGTTGTTCATCAAGTCTCCAAACATGGCGCCGGACTGTTCGCTGGTAATGCCGCTGAAGGCGCCGCCAACCGATCGCACAAGGTAGTCGAAGGTCCAGCCCGACAGAACGGTGTAGTACGACAGAATCGTAAACACGCAGAGTACAGCGAGTGTGCCGACGTGACGCCAGGCGGGGCTTGCGCCAGCTTCGTAGGCAACCTCACGGAAGCTTCCCGCGGGACTGCTGCGACCGCGTCGGCCAATCGCCAGCTCTGTCATCAGCAGCGGAATGCCGATACACACTACGCAGGCTAGATAGACAAACAAAAACGCACTGCCGCCGTATTCGCCCGTAACGTAGGGAAAGCGCCAGATATTCCCGAGCCCTACAGCAAAACCGATGCTTGCGAGCAGAAACCCGCTCCGCGAGGACCACATCTCCGTCTGTGCGCCGCCTGCTGCCATATTAGTTGCCCCTTGGATTGATTTCGCCCGAATCGGCGTTGCCGATCGATAAAGCGCAGGCCAGGATTACGCAGCATGTTGATTTCTCTGTCAACGCGATACTCATGCCGGATTCATTTGCCTGTGGCTCGAGCCAGAATCCGCTAGTATCCGAGGCAGCGGGCTATCCTCGGGTGTGCAGGCTCAATGTCTTTCTCTACAGCGGCATATCTTTTTTGCTAAGCATGCTGGCCGTCAATCCAAGACTGCGCGAAACGGTCGGCGCAATGATTTTTGCGCTGGTCATGGCAATCGCGCTTTCCGCTTATTTAACGGCCAACGCGCCAGTGACGCACGACGAGTTTTTTGCGCTCATCTTGGCCAACGATTCATCCCTAACGCACATGCTGGCGGCACTCGTCGATCAGGTCGACGCGGTTCCGCCTGGCTACTACGGTACAGCATGGCTTTGGGCTCAGCTGTTCGGCTCCGGCGAGTTTTCCCTTCGCATGCTCAGCGGCATCAGCTTCATGGGTGGCCTGTGCCTTCTCTTCCTAATGTTGCGCGGCAGCGTTTTCTTGAGCGTGGCGCTTGGCGTATGTGTCCTGACGGTGCTCGCGGCAACCGAGATTGCCGACTACGTAGCCTTTATCCGCTTTTACGGCCTCTTCCTTTTGCTGGCGGCCGCGGTGCTCTACCTGGAGGCCGGCAGAATTCTCCACTACCGATGGTCGCTCTTAAGGCTCCTGAGCTCCATTGGCTGTTATGGCCTATTGACCTTAGTTCACCCCTACGGCGTGTTTTACGCGCTCGCGCTGGGGATCGGCGCTTGTGCGGAAATGCTGACGAGACAACTACCCAGGTGGTACGCGCCTCTCCTACCCATGATGCTGGGGATGTTGACGTTCCTGGGTTGGTTGCCAACCATGCTGAGTCAGGCCAACACCTACGGCCAGCAGCTTTGGATACCTGCGGCGACCGGCAGTGCCGCGATTCAGTGGTTGGGGCTTGGTATTCCTTTTGGCCTGATTGCGCTTGCGGTTGTCGGCTTACGGCTGGCTGCACCAAACACCGCTCGGGCTAAACGTGAGCCGCTACCGCTGGTCCTGGCCGGCAGCCTTATCATTGTTCCCTGGCTGATCGCGGTGGTTTTCTCGAAAGTGTTTTACCCGATCCTCTGGCCCCGCTATCTCATCGTCTCTTCGCTTGGATGGGCGATCATCGTTGCTCATATATTTCAACAACAGCTCGACGGGCATGGGGTCAAAACAACCGTTGGCCGATACCTTGGCTGGGGGCTCTATGGCAGCGCGCTGGCGCTTGGCGGCACGCTATTTCTGTCTAATCAGCGCGTGTCTGTGTTCGGCGCAAGACTGTCGCCGGAGCTTGAAACGTTGGCGTCGGGCTCGCCCGTTCTCGTGGAAAGTTCGGCACTGTTTTTGACTCTCAGGCACTACTATCCGGCGCTTGAGGTGTACTTCGCGGCTGATCGGGAGGTTGCTGAAGAAAGCAAGCTGGCCTGGGAAGCGAATGCCCTTTCGATGCTTGAGCGCGTGGCCCGGCATTACCCTAACTATCCGGTGAAGACGACTGTCGAGCTAGCGAAAGAAACACACCCGATACTGATATTTGACGAACCGGACTGGGAATGGGCCGAACGGCGACTTTTCGACAACCCAGCATGGACAACCAAGCAGGTTATGCAGGAGACGCTCTGGAACTGGCCGGTGACTGTCTATGTTGCCGAGCCAACTAAGCCTTCTACAGACGATGGCATTCAACCCTAAAGAATCATAGATAGCAGCGAGGAGAATCTGATGCGAAGCGTTTTTCGGACAATAGGCATTGTTGCGGTTGTGCTCCTCGCCTGGGCAAACGTCGCCCCGGCACAAGAGAGCAAAACCCCGAAGGCGGTGTTGATCACCGGCGCGACAACCGGCATTGGCCGGGTGACCGCTGAGCACCTGGCTAAAGCAGGCTACTTCGTTTACGCCGGGGCGAGGAAGCAAAGCGATATCGACGAGCTGAATAAGATTGAGAACATCAAGGCTGTTCGGCTGGACGTGACAATCCAGAGCGACATCGACGCGGCGGTCGAGCTCATCGAAAAAGAAGGCCGTGGACTTTGGGGGCTGGTAAACAACGCCGGCGTCAATGTCGTCGACCCCTTGATCGAAGCGGACTTTAAGGACTTTCAGTTCATTTTCGACGTGAACGTCTTCGGCGTATTTCGGGTTAGCAAAGCATTTGCGCCTCTGGTGATCGAGTCAAAGGGGCGAATCGTCAACATCAGCTCGATTTCGGGCGTCCTCTCCGGCGGATTCGACGGCTACGGCATGTACGTGGCAAGCAAACACGCCCTGGAAGGACTTACCGATCAGATGGCCTGGGAGCTTGGTCCCTTGGGCGTTGCGGTCAGTTCAATCCTCCCTGGCGGCTTCGCGTCAGACATTGGCAAATCGCGATGCAAAAGAATGCTGCAGAACCAGGCGAAAAAAACCTATCGCTACTTTGGCAAGAGCATGGAGAGTTACATCGACAGCTGTAAGGCTCGTATGTCAGGCGAACCCATGAACATCGGGCCCTCGCCAATGCCCGTTGCGCTCGCGATTGAACAGGCGCTGTTTTCCGAGTCGCCTCGCGAGCACTACCTTGTTCCCGGTGAGTCGGACGAAGCGCGCATTACCATCGCCAAGCTGCTGGAAGAAGTCGCCGGGCTCAACGTCGACGCTGACCACAGCTTAAGCGAAGACGAACTGCTCGAGATCTACCGGAATGAAGCGCGCATCGCCCAAGGCAAACAGCCGAGGACGATGCCGGGATTCTACGACGAACAACCGTAACGCCCGGCCAGCGTGAGGGCTCAGCTGAGCCCTCACCGTCGTCGCCTTAAAGCTCAATCGATACTGCTGAGCGCCTGTGGTTCGGCGCTACCAATCACCAGATATTCTCGAAGCGCGTTGACCAGCAGAGAGCCGGTATCCGCGTTGGTGAAGATCGCAAAACCCATATTCTGTTCCGGATAAAGCTCGAACTGGCAGGTGAAATTGCCGTTGTTGCCGCCGTGGCCATACGCCAGTCCGTACGGGGTGTTCATCAGGTGGAAACCCAGCCCATAGCGACTTGGCCACTGCGGCCGTTCCTCGGGATCCAACGGCACCTCCACCTGGGGCTCCAGCATTTTTTCGTAGCCCTCGGCTGACAGCCCCTTGCGCGCCAGCAGCGAGACCATAAACCCGGAAAACGTTTTGGCTTCGGTGTACATGCTGTGCGCAACGCCAACCTCGCCGGGAAAATCGTGCGGACCAGTCATGCCCGCCAGATGGCCGCGCGACGCCTGACGATGTAGCTCAGGGCGATCGGAGAAATAGGTATTGCCGGCGAAACCCATCGGCTGCAGCGCCTCTTCCAGCAGCACCTGCTCGAGCGACTTGCCCGTCAGGTGGGACACGACACGCCCAAGGTATTCGAAGCCCTCGCCCGAGTAGCCGTATTTGATGCCGGGATAGAATTTGATATCGATCTTGCCGTCGTCGTTGGCCCAGCGCCAGTTGGGAAAACCCGTTTGATGAGACAGCGCCATACGGCCGGTGATTTTCTGGTATCGCTTGTCGTGCGCGATATCCTCAAACGGCAGATACTCGTAGAGCGGCTTATCCAGATCGATCACCCCCCG
>JBCDKA010000004.1:0-80857 GCA_038747195.1 Pseudomonadota bacterium | reverse complement strand
GGTCGCTACGGTTTGTTTCCACCGGCTGCGGCAGCCAGGCGCTGGAATACCAGCGGATCGATCTGACCAATGCCGCGGTGACCGCCTACTCAGCCGGTTCCACCGACACGACCCTGCCGACGGAAACCATCAGCCTCAGCTTTACCGCGGTTCGCTACATCCAGACCGTCTATGACCAGACCTGCCAGGTGGCTGACACGTTCAGCTTCGGCTGGGATCGGGTGGGACTCTCGGTGATTCCCTGACCCGGGTGCCCACACGACGTTCCACCGCTGCTTTGATTTTTTTGGCGGCCGCCGCGCCGGCCACCGCCGACCCATCTGAGCTCAGAACCCGCGAGCTGACCACCATCAACGAACCGCAGCTGGAGTTCAGCGCTGATCGTCTGAGTGACCCGTTCTGGACTGAACCGGTGATGCTGCGGGACGGGACCGTGGTTACGCCGCTATGGGTCAGGCAGCGCTGCTTTGGCGTCGCCAGACACCCGCGGGAGCGGCTCACCCTCTTCGCGGCGTCTGGCCGGTGTGAGCGGTCGTCAACGCTCGCTGCGAGCCGCTTATCGCCGGCCTCAGCGTGGCGGCTGACGGTGCCGGTCCGCGGAACCGCTGCCTGCATCTGTCCAAACGATCCCACCAATCTGCCCCCGATGGTCGCCGTGGACGCCGGTGACGGTCAGCAGGTGGTTGCCGGGCGCACCATTCAGGATCTTGAGTTCAGCGCACTCGACCTGGAGCAGCTCTCGCTGCAGCCGACGTTCAGTTTTCGCCTCGACGATGGCGCCGTGAGTACGGGACTGCCCGCCCAGCTCGGTCAGACCTGCGCGAGTGGAAGCGGCACACTGGCGTGCACTGTCTCGGGTCAGCTTCATAGCGTCCCGGGCGTTCTCACGCTCACCCTCACGGTGTCCGACGGCTTTCTCAACGATGCGGCTGACGCGACGATCGCGGTCGTAGCGCCGGCCGACCCACTATTCGCCGACAGTTTTGAGGCACCCTAGGACGGACTGACGGGAGCCAGGTCCACCGTTTCGGGCGGATACTCAGATTCCGCTTTGACCGCTTTCTTGCGGTGGCTCATTCGAACGAGCTGTCAAAAACCCGATCGGTCGGTAGATCAAGGAGCCCGGGCCCGCTCTCGGCGCTGAACTCCGAGTTGCTGGCAGCACCAACCGGCTGTCCGTCTCCGCCGACAATCGATACGACAAACTCGGCTGATGCCGCCTCGCCCGCGGTGGTCACAAACCCCGCGCCCTCCAGGCGAAATTCCGAGTTGCTGACCTGGCCGGTGGCGGCGGCCGCCGCCAGCAGCAGCATCAAGACGCTGATATTCCTCATCGCCGTCACCTCAGTTGGGGCAGGTATCTGGCAGGAACGTCTCGGGTCCTAGCTGCACGTTGGCGCTGCAAATGATGTTTGCAGTCCCTCCCGATGCGCTGGCCCCGCCGAGTACGCGGCTCATGATCAGCTTGGCGGTGGCCTGCTCAATCGCGGCAACACCCACGCTGCCGATAATCGTATTGTGGGTCAGGATCGCTGTAAATGGCGGGCTTGCCGGGCCAATCGGCGAGGTGTTTTCAAACTGCACCGCGACCTCATTGCTGGAGATGGTGCTGCCCTTGATAGCCATCGAGGTCCGTCCGACCAGGCCAAAATCGACGCTGCCGCCGGCGGGTGCGTTGTTGTTCTGCACCGAGATGTTGACGTCGTCAATGGTCGTCAGTCCCTGCGCCTCGCGCGGATTGCCCGTCCCGTCGTCCCGCAGCAGATTGAGGAACCCGACGGCCCCCTCAAGCGTATCGCCGGTGATGGAGATCTCGGTTCCGTTCACGATCAGCGCCGCGTCGTGAGCAACCAGGCCGATAGCGAGACCCGGGCAGTTCGCGTTGGGCGTCATGCGCAGCGACAAGTTGGTGATGCGGGTGATATCGGTGCTGCCTTCCAGCGGCGAAACGAAAAAGCCGGAGTATCCGTCGCCAGAGGTGCTGCACAAATCCCGCATGTTGATCTCAACACCGTCGAAGCTGACGCCGTCAGCCTGGGAAACGATCACGCCGTCAAGAAAGCCGTCCACATTGTTGCCTTCGCCAGAGATCTCGACCTTCAGGTCGCGAACGCTGGCGCTGGGCTCGGAGGAAAACAGCGCGCCGGTGATGAAGGTTCCGCTTTGCCCGTCGACATGGGCGGTGAGGCCGTTGATTTCGGCGTCGTTGTAGCCCAGCTGCCGGAATGCCTGCGCCTGCCGGGCTGACCCGTTGGACACCGCGACGCTGTCGCGGATCAGCAGTCCGTCCAGCTTGGTGCCCGCACCATCGTTGCCGACGGCGATAATGCCGGTCACGTTGTCTCCCCCTTCAGCGAGGCCGCGCACACGATCCAGCTCAACGTTGCTGGTTTGCCACATCAGGATACCGGCCCGCGTGTCGACCGTATCGCCGGGCTGCGACGCAACGCCGAAAGCCCGTTCGACCCAAACCCGGTTTTTGCCAAAGGCGCCGATGCCGCAGTTAAACGCGCCGCCGGCAAAGACGCCGCCGGTTCCTTCGTTACGGCCGACCAGCTGTCGAACGGCGCTCTGGTTGCCCATTTCAATCGTACAACCCGTAGCGGTCGAAAAGACCTCTGTGGCGAGCGGGCCGGCGCCTTCTAGCGAGACAAAGTCCGGCAGGGTAAGCGTTGCGGAACCCAGATCGAACCGGCCGGCGTCCAGCCGAACGAGATAGGTGTTGTCCTCGGTGGCGTCGGTGATGCCGGCGACCAGCGACAGCAGCCGCGTCGCGTTGGTGGCCTCATCACCGTCAGCGGATACATGAATAGTGTTTCTCATCAGCGATCGAGCCCGGAACGCAAACGGCGCCGCGCTGATCGCCGGTCTGGGCATAAGCTCACCGCTACCAGCGACGCGCAGACCCAGCCAGAGGTTGCTGACAAACAGCTCGTCCACCAGCGGCGTGACGCTACCCAGCTGAACCGAAAAGTTTCCGTTATCGACCCGGACGGTTTGCGTTTCAGACCACAGCTCGGTGCCGCCGGACGGGACATCGTAGAGCGCAAAAACCATGGGAAAGTCGGCAGTAATCCCTGAGCCTCCCGGATTCCCAAGGCGGCCTTGATAAGTGAGTGTGGAGGGTGGTTCGGCGTTGGCGACAGGCAAAAAAACGGCAAGCAGCAGGGCGGACAGCCCCAGAAATCTGACCAGCATTAACATCCCCTAATGACTTTCTAATCCCGGGATCTACGCTAGCACGAAACTCTCGCGGCAGCGCCAGGGTCTTTTTCCCCAGCTTTCCGGTTTTGAATCCGAGGAATTCACCGTTCTGCTGCGGTGGGTTTGCACGGGTGGGCCGTCGAGCGCATCGCCGAAGACCGCCGCCATGTTTCGGTCATCTGGGTGTCCGCCGCGTGCCCGGAGCGCGTGTTGTCATCAAGCGCCTGATGAAATCACTGACGACCATGCGGAAACAGACGGCAACGACGCTCAAGCTGCTGGCGGTAGCGTTTCTCACCCTGCTTATGCTCATTCCGCTTGCGATGGTTCGCGGACTGGTGGACGAGCGCCAGGGCCGGCGGGCTGAGGCGCTTGAGGAGATCGCGCGGCGATGGGGTGGTGAGCAAACCATCTCTGGTCCGATGATTGTCGTGACCGAGCGGCAGTCCCGTCGCACCGCCTCGGGCGAGACGCAGCTTGTCTACAGCCGGATCGTGGAGCTGCCCGCCGAACTCACCGTCGAGGTCGAGACCCGATCCGAGGTTCGGTATCTGGGAATCTACGAGATGCCTGTCTATACGGCGACGGTCACCATGACCGGCTTGATCGGCGGGGAAAGCTGGCCGACCCGGGGCGAGCTCACCGGCGCGCATCTTTTGGTGCCGATCTCCGATACTCGGGCCATTCGCGCCGTCAGTGCGCTAACGGTTGGCTCAGAAAGCTACAAGCTGCGGTCAGGTGGTTCGGTGTACAGCACGATCCAGGGGGTTGCGGCGCCGCTGCCGCTCGATCGTTTGGGGCGGCGCGAACCGTTTCGGCTCGAGCTGACGCTCGCCGGCAGCGAGGCCCTGTATTTTCTGCCGATCGGCGAGGCAACGTCAGTTTCGATGCAAAGTGACTGGGCCAGCCCCGGCTTTGAGGGCCAGTACGTCCCGCTCGAGCGTACGATCTCGGGGACTGGCTTCAGCGCGCGCTGGCAGGTCGCCGAGCTGAATCGGAGCTACGGCCAAAGCTGGCGCGGTGATCCACCCTACGAGCTTATCGGGTCCCGCTTCGGAACCCGCTTTGTGCTTCCCGGAAACAGCTATCAGCGCAGCGAACGCGCCATCAAATACGGCGTCCTGTTTATCGGCCTGACGTTTCTGGGGTTCTTTGTCTTCGAGATCCTCACCAAGGTACGTCTACATCCGGTGCAATATCTGTTTGTTGGCCTCGCGCTGGCGACGTTTTATCTACTGCTGCTGGCCCTGTCGGAACATATCCGGTTTGGCTGGGCCTACCTGGCGGCGGCGGCCGCGCTGGTACTGATGATCGGCGCCTACTGCGGTGCGGTACTCGCCAGTCGGGCCCGCGGCCTGGCGGCAGGTACGTTGCTGGCAACCGTGTACGCGGTACTGTATTGGCTGGTGATCGACGAGAGCTATTCGCTGCTGATCGGTTCGGCGACCATCCTGCTGCTGCTCGGAGTGGTGATGTACGCCACCCGCAACGTCGACTGGTACGGCGCGGAGCCGGAGCTGGGTAAACCCAGTGCTACGCCCGCATAGGGCCCTAGAAACCCAGGGCCCGACGAGTCTCAGGCGCTCAGTTAAGCGCCACCGATTCGCGAGCGGAGGCCGCCGGTGCATAGGGCAGTCTCGCCCAGGACGGGGTCGCAGCGGGCGCGACAACCTCGGTCGCAAACTGGCCGAGTTCAAAAGCCATCGATTCCAGCGCCATTCGAATTCTCGGCAGCATGCCGACCTTCAGGGTCGTGAGCACGTAGCACGCAGAGCCTGAGTCGCTGCTGCTGACGGTGTCGGCGTCAACGTCGGCAATCTCCAGCGCGCCAAGCGCAATCGACAGCTGTCGCTGATGCGAAGGCCCAATCCAGCTCGCGCAGGCGGTGGCAAATAGGTCGAGGGTAAATCCATGAGGCTGCTGGGCGGCATCTGAACCCTCCGCCGGTGCGCACATCACGCTACCCGAAATACGGATCACCAGGCCAAGCTGGCAAGGCTGCGCGTTGGGCTCCAGTAGCGCTGGCTGAACCCGGGGGTGGGGGTCGAGCTGGAGCTCGGCGATCTGAAAACAATATTCCACGCCGAACTCGCCGCTGGTGCTGAGTAACGGCAGCGTGTCTTGCCGGCTGAGCAGCTTGTCGCCGTGCTGAGCGAGGTCTGGATGAACCTGAATCTCGCGCTGCAACAGCTCCGGGTGCCGGCGAAACAGGGGCGTAGCGTGATTGAACAGCTCGGGTCGCTGGAGCATCAGCATTTGGCTGATGTCGTTCAGATCCCGGTGTGGATTAGTTAGCTTGGCTGATGCGTCCGATGCATCGTGATTAATGGCTAATGCCATGGGTGCCTCCTCCCAATGTGGTTTACAAGCTGCGCCGAATACCCCAACCCAACGCAGTCGATGCCCGCATGCTGGCGTAAGGAGGAAACGACTCCCCGTCGAAATCCCCTCACCTAGCCGTAAGTCCGGCCTCAAATCTGCCGTCAGTTTCCCGCAAATTCTTGTCGGAGAATGTCGCCAGACACTGATAGGCTTGTAGGAAAATAGCTGGAGTCACGACCATGGGAACCTATCCGATCCGCCTGCTTATCACCCTTTTATGCGTCAGTTTTTGCAGTATGGCTGCGGCACAGTCCAAGCGAACCGAAAACACCTTTAAGCTGGACGAGCCCGATTTTCGGCCGCCGGCGAGCCTCGAAGACGTCTCCTGGCTGGCCGGCGCGTGGGCTGGCGAAGCCTTCGGCGATCGCTTTGAAGAGGTATGGAATCCGCCCAGCGGCGGTTCCATGGTGGGTTTCTTTAAATTGTTGAAAGGCGACGACGTAGCGTTCTACGAGCTGCTGCTGCTCGTCGAGGAAGAGGGCAGCCTGGTGATGAAGGTGAAACACTTTCACAAGGACTTCAGCGCCTGGGAAGAAAAGGACGACTACCTCAGTTTCCGCCTGGTGAGTATCGAGCCCGATGCCGTGCATTTCTCGGGTCTGAGTTTTTACCGCCGCAGCGACGACTACGCGGAGGGGTACATTGCCATGCGCAGCAATGACGAAGTGCGGGAAGAGAAGATGACTTTCCATCGTCAGCACTAAAAGGCCTCGACAACGAAGTCAGGCGGCCCGGGGTTTTCACCAAAACGTTACCGGCTCCCGTTACACTACGCGCCCCAACACACTTTGCGGAGATGACCGTGAACAAGCTCGCCATGATTGCCTGCCTGACGATGGTCCAGGCGTTGACCCTGCCGGTACTGCAAGCGCAGAGCGACGATAGCTTCAGCGCTCGCCTGAGCGCCGCCATGAAAGCTGAGATTCGGTCCGAGGCCGAAGTGGCTCGCGACGCCAACCGGAAACCTCAAGAGACGCTGGCGTTTATGGGCATCACGCCCGACATGAAGGTCTTGGAGTTGATTCCCAGCCGAGGTTGGTACACCAAGCTGCTGGCGCCGGCCATCGATGATTTTCATGTGGCGATCGGTGCGACCTGGGTCGAAGAAAATCTGATCAGCGAGTCAGGTTTTGACCATATCAACATCGTTGAAACCGAAAACATGACCCTCACGCGGGGCGGTGAGTTTCGACTGAACTCCGTCTCCGAATTCTCGTTCGGCGAAGGCGGCTTCGACGCCGTGCTGACGTTTCGCAACATGCACAACTTCGATGAGGCGGGGCGGCGAGCTATCAACAAGGCTGCCTTTGAGGCGCTGTCGTCAGGCGGTATCTACGGCGTCGTGGATCACACGCGACGCCACATGGAGCCGATCTCCCAAGAAAACCGACGCCGGGCTGACCCGGTGGAGATCATCAAAGAAGCGCAGGACGCGGGTTTCATGCTGCACAGCTACACCAATCTGCATTACAAGCCGACGGATGATCTAACGCTTGAAGTGGGTAACGACAAAGTGACGGGCCAGACCGACCGGTTCACGCTCGTATTTCGCAAGCCCTGAGCTTAAACCGCGGCGTGCCGGGCCCTCCCTCCGGCGCGCCGTTTTGCCAGGAAGTCTGGCTAGTGTCCCGCCGCGTGCCGCAGCTTGCGCTGCTGGGCCATGCGGTAAAACCGCCGCGCGTCAGCAAACCATCCGGGATGGCTTAAGTTGTCGCCGTAGCGTGACATCCACAGCCGGCACACCTGCGCCGCCAGGCGATTCACGGTGACGTAGCGGTCGCGGGATTCCTGGTCGAGCGCATCGCGATAGCTGACCCTGTCGAAGAGCTGCTCGTGGAGTGCCCGCAGGTCGGGCTGCCCCTCACTTTCGCGTTGCTTGCTCAGGCGGTCAGCCAGCGCAAAAAACTTATCCACCTCTCCCTGGAGCTCCAGCTCCAGCTGGGTCGTCGATCGGTCGTGTCGCGCGCAGAACGTCACGTAGGTGAAGTGGCTGACGCCCTCAACCGCCGCTGCGTATTGATTCAGGGTCAGGGGCGCATGGCCATCGACCAGCGCGGGCTCGAGGTAAAGCGCGAGCTCCAGCCCCTGTTCATCCTGGCGCAGCAGCAGCTGCTCACTGGACTGATCCGGGCTGCCGCCCAGGTTGTGTGCAAGCTCGGGATCGCTGACAACAAATTGGGAAACGCGGTGGCCGGCTTCCAGGTCATAGCGCCGCTCGATCTGGCGCTGGATTCGATCCAGCATCAGTGAGCCGTTTGGCCGCCGTCCAGCGAAATCCCCAGGCTGCTGAGCTGCTGGCGCGCCTGCGCGTTGCCCGTCTGCTGCCAGAGGTCATAAAGCTTAAGGATCTCCGCCGCGTCAAACTGGGCCCGATTCGCGTGGATCAGGTCGGACAACAGGTTCACGAACGGCACAAATTGTGTCGCCAGTTCGTCGAAAACCGAGATGTCGCGCGGCGCGTTGTCGGCGAGATAGGAATACGCACTGCCGCCCATGCTGACCAGGTACTCCCGACCGATGGCTCGTCGTTCCAGCGACTGATGAAAGAGCCCTGCCACAAAAAGCGCCACATCCCCAAGGCGCTGAAGCAGTCGATGGCGCTCTGCCTCACTGTTGGCGTTAGCGGCCTCGCCGTAGATCATTGCCAGGGGTTTCAGGCCGCTGCGGCCGCTGTTGGGATCAAAGAAAGCTTCGGATCGGGCGAAGCGAGTGAGGAGATCGGTGAGGTACCAGAGGGTGGCTTCCTGCGGCTGCTGTCCCTGTCGATTGGCGGCGCGCCCGAGCGCGCGGTGAAAGTAGCCGGGCAACGAGTGTTCTGCGGTGGGTCCATGCATGGGATAGATCTCCTTCGGTCAGCGGTTTGTGTCGTGTTAGCCTCGATCCATAAACGGGTTTGTTGTTATTAGGTTAACGGCGGTTTGCCAAAAAAATATAAGTTTCGAAAATGCTTAACTTATTCACTAAGACCTGAGACTAGCAGAAAAGCTTGCGCCTAAGGTGAAAAAAGTTTGTTGAGGTAAGCGGCCGTGCGGACCCCAGCTTTGCTGAGCTGAGTGCGGACCGTATCGATATGTTGGTAGCTATAAGCCCAGCGAAGATCGCGTTCTTCGGGGTAGATGTTATCCCTCAGCGCTGCCGACTCGGCGATCCAGGTCTGCGGATTGCTGTCCCACCAGCTGACGACCCGCTCCGGGGTGATCTGGGGTTCCAGCAGGTCAACCCACTCGGTAAACGATAGCTTTTCGCTGGCGATCAGCCCTTCGTCCCAGACCCAGTGCAGGTTGGTGCGCTGGCCGGCATAAGACACCCCAAAATCGTTGCCTCCTCGATCTTTACCGTTCCCGGCATGAAGCGGCTGATGGAGGTCACCGATGATGTGGATCAGAAAGCGCAGCGACAGCTGTTTGTTTTCGAGGCTGGCGTCTGGGTCTTGCAGAATATGGGTAAATCGGTTGAGCGCGGTGACCGCGTCTCCCTGCGGCGGCGCCCCAGTCTCTTCGTAGTTTTTGCCTGGCGGTACCGTCACGTAGTGCCAGGGACCGGCGGTGACCTGCCAGAATTGGCTGGGATTAGAGCGCATAAAGTCGGGCCAGATCGACGCTTCGGCGAGCGTTTCGTTCCCAAGAATCAGCGCGATCTGCGCTCGCGCGTAGCCGCTCAAATGCAGCTCAGCAATCGCCCCGGTGATCCGGTGCCCGGTTTTGCCCCAGGCCAGTGCGTTGCCCTTCGCCAGCAGCAGGGTTGCCGCAAGAAGGCCGATCGTCAGCGGTCGGTTCAGCGTCTTAGTTGCCACGCGCAATCTTTTCCCGCACCGCCTGCTCCAGCTCTTCATCCCAGTTGACGTCAAACGCAAACGAAAAAACCATCCAGCGGTC
This sequence comes from Pseudomonadota bacterium, assembly GCA_038747195.1. Classification (GTDB taxonomy): domain Bacteria; phylum Pseudomonadota; class Gammaproteobacteria; order Xanthomonadales; family SZUA-38; genus JANQOZ01. The sequence continues at coordinate 71,396 of JBCDKA010000004.1, read as the reverse complement.
CTTGGGTTTGTAATACTGAAATTCCATGCGCACGGGCTGGCGGTCAAACAACGCCAGATAGGTAACGTGCACATAAACGTTTTTGACGAGCGTTTCGTCGAGCAGAACCTGGCCATTAAAGTCACCGACCAACGAGTTGATATTCAGCAGCTGGTTACGAACGTTGCTGACTGCCTCGCCGTTGACGTCGATCCATGGATTTGAGCTGTAGACACCGTCGACCGCCTTGGCGACTTCGCCGTTGCCGAAGCGCTCGAAGAACTGGTCGATGGCGGCGTGATAACCGGCTCCCCAGGCGCTTGTAACAAACAGGTAAAGACCTGCTCCAAGGACAGTGTTGGTGACGCGCATGGCCTTCTCCTGGTCCAAATCTGAGCTGCCTTAGGCTAATTGACTTTTCGCCAGATTATTAGCGCGATTGCAAGTTCGAGGGACTGCTGCGCACTAGTTCGGATCTTATATCGGTGCCCGCCGCGGGCAAAGCTAGTGCTTTGGTCTAGACGCTGATTTCGGTTTAGACCTCTGGTTCTTGCGCCAATACTATCAGCGACGAAGTGCGGGCTGGACCGTTTCGCCCCTCATTGGCGCTTGCTGATCCTCTTTTTCGCTGGAGGACGGCTTTGGCCCCTGGCTTGGTTTGCCCGACGAGTTAGATTTTGCGCAGCCGCGACGGCTGATTTTTGAGGGATAGCTCGTTCGATTTCTCGTTGGCTAAAGGCGAACAACTCATCCGTGTTGCTCAGCGCAGGCAGATGAAAAAAGATGGCGAGGATTGTGGTTGTATGTCCGCTGAGCCTTGCTGTTTTAAGGTATGCCAGCAATCCTCATTCGGAGGATTTACGGATAAGTCCGTGCATTGGTCAAGATGTAATTATGGTCCGAACGACAACCCGGATGGACTTTCTTCTTTGGTGGAGCAAGAGCGGAGGGGACCCCTCCGCTCTTGCCATATTGTCTTCTCTAGTGTTGGCAGGGGTAGGTGAAATCCCAATCGCACCAATCGGGGTGAGGCGAAGGATCGACTCCGCTATCAGTTGGAATGATTGTGTTGCCGGAAAAGTAAAAGTCACCGGGAGCAGATGGCGACGCTTTTAGCGTATGGCCGTCTTGGACCAGGAATCCGCGAGTGTTTGTGCCGCCCACACACTGAAGGAAAGACTCCGAATGAAAAGGCACCTTAAAGGTATTGTTTGTCACCGTTACGTTAGTGACGCATCTCCCATGAGGGTGTGGCTTCGCACTTGCGATTACACCGACTCCCCGAACCGAGTAGTTCTCCACTGTGTTATTGGAAATAGTGATGTTGCTCGAGTCATTAACGATATCAAATGCGAATTCCCCACCGGTGTTGCCCGTTCCTGATGGTATCTGTTTCAGGAGGTTGTTTGTGATGGTGACGTTGTCGCACAAGTTTGCGCCGATGGTCCCCGTACTGACATTAATGAATGTGTTGTTTCGTATGATCAGGTTGTCAGAGCCAGCGTAGCAGCCGACCCCCCCGTTTCCATAGGGTGCGCGGTTCGTGTATTCATCGGTGTATTCTGAATAATTGTTTTCGAATACTCCCCCTGTCGAATTCAGCCAAAACAATGCGTCTTTCTGTTGGCGCCCGTTGTGACCATCTTGGAATATGTATTCTTTCCGACCGCAATCTTTGAACGAGCTGTTTCTAACAGTGCCTCCCGGCGTCATTATGAACACGACGCAATACCCGCTAACGTCGACAAATTCCATTCCTTCAATGGTTGCATTGGATGCGCCACCGAAAGTAATAGCATTAGTTGCTGGGTGACAAACTCCCATGGCCGCGGAATTGCCCGTCAGATCGCTGCCGTCTCGGCAGTACGATGGCAACTGGTTATCTCCGTTACCGTCGATCTTAAAATTCTCCAGTCGAATGTTGTGTACGCTTGGATCTTCGTTATCGCCAGTGTCTTTGAATTTTTCTCCCCAAAAAATCGATTTGTCGATGTTGTCGGTAATAGTAACGACCGTATCCGAAGCATTGGCTCCGAGCCCGCGGACGATTAAGTTACTACGTAACCTCACGCCAATGTTTTCGTTGCCATAAGTCGTAACCAAATGAACTCCCGGCATCAGGCAAACCACTCCAGGGTTAGCGGCCGTCAAGGAGCTGTTGAGGCCAAGACTCCTGACGGCGTCATTGATATGCATGGCTCCCGGGTTGACCACAACATCGCAGGCCGGGCCGGAGTTCTGAACCGCAAACACGTTGACGGTGTCGAGCAAGGTACCTGAGTTGCGACCCGCCTGTGTCTGAGGCGGCTGAGACGAGTGAGCCACCAGTTCCAGGTCGTGTCCTGCGGTTGTGGTGCTCCAGCTGAAAGACTGCGAGGAACTGGACGACGTGCATTCAACCTGTTCCGTTGAACCTGCCCGCCACACGCACGCCCAGGGAGTGTTGGCCTTGTTGTACTGAACGTTAACGCTGCATTGCGACTGCCCAGCCTGAAGTGTGCACGGACTGTTGGAGGAAGAAATCGAGCCGGAAGGTGGCTGCGGCGCCGTGGCTTGTACGTAGATGTAGTCAAGCAGCTGCCCGGTACCCTTTTGTCCAGCAGAAGGCAGTGAGTTGTGTGCATATAGCTCCAGCTTGAGCGCCTGTACGTTGGTGTGAGGCCAGGTTCTGACCTGCTGACTGTCCGACGAAGAGCAGCTGAAGTAACTCTGGTTGCCCTCAGGCCATACGCAGCCATAGGCCGCGTTGCTTTTCTGGTATTCCACCGTTACAGAACAGGTTGAGGCGCCGGAAGTGAGCGTGCAAGGGGAGTTGGGAGAGCTGATTGTCCCGCTCGGTCCGAAGCCTTGAATTTGCACAGAATCAGCAAAAGTACCCTGAGCCTTCCCCTGAGGATTTGCTGCTGGCAGCGATGAATGCATGTAGAGCTCCATTGTGGTTGGGCTCGTTGAGGTGAACGGCCATTGGCGAACCTGAACCGCGGAACTCGAAGAGCAGCTAAACCAGGCTCCCGAGCCCCCGACGGGCCAAACACATGCATAGGCGGCAGATGGGCTCTTGTCGTAGTGGATATCGACCGTACAGGTGGTTTGCCCCACGGGTATGACGCAGGGACTGTTTGGTGAGGTAATCGTCTGGGCATAGGCAACGTTGGATAGGGAAAATAAGACGAAAATTGCAGATAGCCTCAGAGTGTTTCTTACAAGTATATGATTTATATACGATTGCATGATCGATATCCGTTGGGAATAAGAATAGTGAAAATAAGATAAAAAGCTCGGCAAAAAAAGATACGGAAAACCTCGATTGACATCAGTTTCTAGATTTGCTTGCTGATCACGCCGGGATACGTCCAGCGTCCGAGGTCGATGGTCCGCAGAATGGCAAGGGCGGTGTTTGCCGAAGGCAGGTTAATAATTCCGGTTAAATTTCTTATTTTTTAAGAAAATTTTCATTTTAGGCTGGTACGCTGATTCTGAAGATTGGGGTGCAGAACCGTACTTAAGGAGTTATGAAGTGCAGTTAACCTTACTTAAACGTCTTATCGCTGGTGCTGGTTTTGTCGTGTCCGCCCCCGCCTTTTGCTGCGATGTTTTTGTTTCGCCAGGATCTAGCATTCAAGCCGCGATTAATAGCTCGGCTCCCTATGATGTAGTCTGTTTGCAACCTGGCGTACACAACGTTTCACAGACCATTAACCTCATCGCGCAAACCACCATAAAAGGTAACTCGTCAAACAAGGCAAATGTCAGCGTTAACGCATCAAGTAGTCTCGTAGGGCCGGTATTCCGGGCAACGAGTCGATCGGGCTCGATGCGGAGTCATACCTTTGAGGGATTCACGATTAGGAATAACGGTAGCTCCCAGAGTAACAGCAGAGCATCGGCTATCGACCTCAAAGATACCGAGTATTCCACCATTACCGACATGAACCTCTTCAATACCTGGCGGATGAGCGTCATTGTTCAAGATAGCTATAACGTCTTCGTATCAAACTCCTCGTTCAAGGACATGGGGTTCGCGCCGCAAGCACAAGGGGCTTTCTGGATTAATCAAAGTGATCGTGTTTTCGTTTTCGATAACGACATTACCGGACGAAACAACGGACCCGGTGGGGACGGTGGTATCGACTGCTACAACAGCACGAACGTCAGTATTTTTAGCAATACCAGTGTTAACTCGGGAGAATCAGCAATCTACACAGCACCCAATCCTATGGGTTGCACGGGAATTGCGGTTTGGGATAACCAGGTGACTGGAAGCAACGAATGGGGAATCGACCTTGTGGATGCGAATGGCGCCTTCGTACATGCAAATACGGTGATTTCCAGCAATTTTGGTGCGATGGTGCTTTGGGACTCGACGAATGCGGATGTGCAGTGGAATACGTTTACCAACAATAACGGCTCTGGCGTAGGCACCTGCCAGGGTCTAAACAAGAAGGGCAACACATCAGGGTTAATCTTTGCTAACAACGTAGGAAACCCGACGTTGCAGTGTATTCGACCTTAGTACTTTTTTGGCGGGGCCGCGCCGCGAGCGCGGCCCCAATCTGAGAGCGCTGGAACATTGCACAGTTTTTGCCCAACGCCTTGACAAGCGATTTAACGTGCTTTGCTGTGGAGCAATATTGGCCTGTTCAAGGCCATGAACTCTTTCAATACCTAACCGTTCACCGGCCAAACCGTTAGAAGTTGCGCCGCCTACGGTTGTGTAACGCCGCGCTGAGACTCGAGTATCCTTTGGCAGCGCATAGAGCCTACGGCTGACGAATGCAGAATTGCGGTATCAGTCGCGGGTCGACTAGCTTCATGACCAGCGTTGAAAAGGCGTCGCGCTAAGCGCGTTTAAGTGTCTCCGTTTCCGGTGCCAATACTGAGGGTTTTGGTAGGGCTTTGATTCCGAGCGATTTCTTCGGTTACGCATAAAAACATGAACTGTTCAGGATCGGTGATCCCGAAACGCTCAAGGCTGGGCCGCAAGTAGTGGTGTGCTCCCCACTGACTGGACCAAAGCTATGTTAGGTTTTCCATTGAAGAAGGAAAACCGAAATGAAGAAAGGCCGATTTACCGACGAACAGATTGTTGCCGCCCTGCGTGATGCTGAAGCCACTACGGTAGTTGCTGCCGCGAGGAAACACGGCGTTTCCGAGCAGTCGATCCACCGCTGGCGGAAACAGTACGACGGCATGGCCGTGTCGGACGTGAAGGAGTTCAAGCGGCTCAAGGACGAGAACGCGCGGCTGAAAAAGCTTCTGGCGGAGCGGGACCTGGAAGTCGAGGTAATGAAAGAGATCCAGGCAAAAAAGTGGTGAGCCCGCGATCGCGGCGGGCGATGGCCAAGTATGCGATAGAGCGAGGGCTGAAGCAGCATCGGGCTTGTTGGTTGTGCTCGACGCCTCGGTCTGGGCTTCATTACCGATCGAAGAGAGAACAGCGAGACCGGCACCTATCGAAAGCCCTGAGACTGGTGTCTCGGGCTGAGCCGGCCTGGGGCTATCGTTTGGCCGGTGGCTATCTGCGGCTCAGAGGCTGGCAGGTGAACCACAAGCGGATTTACCGCCTGTGGCAGCTCAACGGCTTGAGTTTGCCGCCTTATCGACCGAGCAGGAAGATCAAGACGGGTGCAAGGCTCGACGGCTTGGCGCTTCGTCGGAACGATGTCTGGGCCTGGGACATTGTCCACGACCGGTATCACGATGCTGAGCCGATGAAGTGCCTAACCGTGGAAGACGAAGCGACGGGTTTTTGCCTGGCCATCCATACCGCTCGGCGTATCCAAAGCACGGATATCAAAGCGCTTCTCCGTCAGCTGATCGTTCGGTTTGGCAGACCTCGGGCGATCCGCTGCGACAACGGTAGTGAACTGGTGGCGACGGTGCTTCGCGAGGAGCTGAAGAGACAACACATCCAGCTGGCCAATATTGATCCAGGAAAACCTTGGCAAAACGGATGCAACGAAAGCTTCAACGGCACCTTCCGCCGAGAGTGCTTGAACGCAGAGATCTTCGGCAGCCTGATGGAGGCCAGAGTGTTGATTGAGCAATGGCGTCAGCGATACAACCAGCATCGCCCGCACAGTTCAAGAAATTACATCACGCCAGAAATGGCGTACTTTGGAACTGAGTATCGAAAATCCTAACAGAAGCTTTGTCCAACGTCGGGGGGCATTCCAGTAGGTATTAGACCAATAGTGGTAAATCGCTGGCAGTTCATGGATTACGGTCTCGCCGGCAAAAGCTCTGAGCTCCGCCTCAATCCGGCTATCGTAAGACTGGAAAGACCGAAGCCGATGAAACAACGCTCGGCAGACTCGACTTCGAATCAGAAACTCTTGAGAGATCGCTTGGTGTCCATGCGCCGCCTGGTGCGGCTGAGTCGGATCTCGCGAGGTTCCAAAAAGCTTCGTTAAACACCCACGGCGTTTGCACTATTTGAAACCTTATTGGGCGCAGTCAAGTGAACCTCGAAGCGTCCCGTTATCAACTTTTACGCTGATGACTTACCATTCGGCCCTATTCGATTGCCCACCAAATTTTGAGGGCGATAGAAAAGCCAATAAGCACAACGAAGAAGCTGAATGCCCAGCCTCTTATCCACCCAGGCCCAAATTGCAAAACCTGCTTTTCGGGCAGATGAATCTTAAGATAGGTTAATGGTGCTTCTGCGTCCAGGTAACCTGCTGGGTTGGCAAACAGTCTGTTCCACCAGAGCTTTTTGTGCACAACTGCGGATCCGGGCGGCAGTGGTAAGCTTGCCAGCACAATACCGTCGGCGGCTAATTCCATGGTTGAACCAGTCTCTGGCCAGCTGATCTGGCCCATGCCGGCTGCTGCGTCAACGCTTTGCGATTTCCCCTCTCCATTCCAAGCCCAAAGGCCAGGTTCTGCGTCAACGATCTCAAACCCGACCAGCGATCCGGCGATGGGCAAATCATAGCCATAACGCTGAGCTACAGGGCTAATCAATAGAAGTACTGGCAAACCGGCCAGCAAAGCGCCGCCGAACGTCAGGCCAAGGTGTTTTAGGGAGCTGCCCAGGCTGGCGGCGAGCACGGGCCACATTTCATCGGCTTCACCGTCGAACTCCATCATGGCTCGGCGGTTTTCTCGGACTTCGATCTTTAACTTTTTGAGCTTTTCCTGCGGCGAGGCGAGTCGGTAAACGGCCATTCCGACAAACGCGGCCGCCGCGGCCCACAATGCCAGTCTTAGGAGTGGCGGCAGGAAGGTGATCAAGTCGTCCAGCCAGAACACGACCGGACGAGCGATGTCAAACAGGCCCATAACTCAGCCCGTCAATTCACTCCGGGCCAGCGGCGGATTCCGCGGCCTTGGCTGCCTTCCGGCGTTTCATCATGCGACGCACGGGCCACAGCAAAATTGCCCCAATCGCGACAAAAATTGTGGCCAGAATGCCAAGGACAGAGCCAAAGAAACTGATGCCAGCGCCCGGGCCAATGTAGGCCAGAGCCGTAGTCGGAGTCAGCAGGGCCAGCTCCGAGAGGCACACTATCAAGATAATTGCCGATAACGCGGCAGAGCGACACTTCGAAGAGTTCACGGTGATCTCACACTTGATCCAAGCGGGCATATTACCAGACCGTAACAATTCGGTGGCTGCATTCCCAGCTAAGATGGCTGGGCCGTTTTAGCGTCTATAGCCTAGCGCTGTCGCCGTTTCGTGGGTTTCATCGTCGATCGCAGCAAGCTGCGCGTCCGTGAAGCCCGGTTCATAGTATTGCGGCGGTCGCAGCTGCGGAACATAGCGCTCGGCGATTTTGTCAAAGCCGTCGAGCTGACAGTGGTCGGCGATTCGCGAGAGCGTCTTTTCCGGCTCCCCGCACAAATCTTCATAGCGAACCAAGAGCAGCTGGCGTTGGAGCGCAGAATCCTCAAGGTACTCGCGCGCGAGGGCATAGCCCTGCGCCCAAAGCTTTGCCCAGCCCCGGACCTCGTCTCCTGACGACCAAAGGTCGACAACAACCTGCTGCGCATCGTTGTCCAGATAAACAGGAGCAACCCGTTGCGGACCAAACTCAAAGTGGCCACTGGCGGCCAACTGCCAGCGGGTTCGCTGGTCGATCCGCTGGGCTTCATTGAACAGAGCATGCTGTTTCATCAGCGAAGCCACGTGCCAGCTAGGCTGTCGCACCATAATGATGACGCGAGGATCCTCCATACAATCCGCGAGCCAACGAAGCCGCAGCAGGTTGTAGTTGCCTTTGGCCAGATAGCGCGATGCCCCCCGAACCGCGAGCAGCTTTTTAACATGATCTCGATAAAAGTCGGGAAAACCCTCCGGCGCGTCGTTGGGTCCTAAGGCTCTGATCGGGTATTTGTAGTGCAGAGCTGGGTCAAAGAGCATCCAAAGCACCTCTTCGAATGCCTCCGGGCTGTTCGCTGATACGAGGATTCGGTCTTTGTGCGCACGTTCGATCGCCTTTGGCGCCGCCACCTGTGATCGCTGGGCGAGATAGTTGCGCCAGTAAGGCGTGAACAAGAAGGGGAAGTCGGCATACTGGTGGCTCGTCAGCTCGAGGCTGGCGGCGAGCATCTCGGTCACAATCGTGGTGCCTGCGCGGGCGATGCCCGTGACGTAAACCGGCCTGTCGATCTCCTGCCCGGCCAGCTCATCACCGACGAAGAAAGACTCGAGCCGGCTGAAGGTTGGCCAAAACGGATTCAGCAATCGGCTGATGCGCGTTCGCAGGTATAGCCCCGACGGGACCCCTGCACTGTCGCCGGTCGAACTCACCGAGTCAGTGGCGTGCTGACCGGCAGCAGTTCAAGGCCCGGTGCTGCTGTGACGGAACCGGAGGCTGGCATAGACACCGGCGATGGTCATCGGTGGGTTGGAGACCGGAAACGAGGCAAAAAACACCCCAGGCACCAGCTCCGGGTCGACGCAGTGATCGCCGCTCCATTTGCCGGTGTTGTCCTCAACCAGTGCCGCCGGGATCGCCCCCAGCGTAGTTTCCCAGGAGGCGCGGTAGCCTGCGTCGTAGCCGATCACCAGGTCGGGCGCGTCCGGATGCGGATTAAAACCGTAGGCCTGCTCGGTGCTGAATACCCGGCGAACAATCCCCTGCCCGGTTTTCGGGTCGAGCTGGGCCTTCAGCTTACTGCCGATCTCTCGGGCCAGTGCCTTGGCTTCTCCCGCTGGCACTGTCCCCTGATTCTCCCGGCCCTGCTGATTGATAAACAGACCATTCAGGCCCAGCGCATAGGCGCGGGATTTCGACCAGTCGACGGAACCAAAGCCGATGTCGGATTCGTCGGCACCTTCCACCAGCGTCAGGTAGCCGTTGTCGACGAGCCAGCGGTTCAGGTGGAACGCTCGCCGAAAAGGTGTGAATCCATGGTCGCTCATCACCACCAGCCGATCTTCCGGCCCCATTCGCTTGAGCGTCTCGCCCACGATTCGATCCGCCTCTCCATAGATCCAGGCGATAGCCTGGCGGCCCGCCTCGTCGGTGCTTTCGTGCAGCGGGTGCTCCGGATCGATGCCGCGGTAAAACATGTGGCTCACGCGGTCGGTCTGTACAAATACGGAAACCACCAGCTCACTGTCCCGTCGATCCAGGGCGTCAAAGTACATAGCTTCCCGCTCGGCTAGGATGGTTTTCTCCATCTCCAGCCATGCCGCGTCGGACAGATGCCCCTCGGACAGCGACCAGGTTTCTTCCGGCATTCCGATCGTATGAAACAGGCCAAATTCTGCGGCCAACTCCGCCGCATAGTCGACGGGCTCAGAGATCGCGATGGCGGGGTTGGCCGGATCGATCTGGATGGGCGAAACGTAGAGCGCGAGCTCGGGCGCGGTGGAAACCAGCATGGCGCGAACCGTACCGGTAATGGTGGTCAGCGGTGCGACCTTGTACGACACCCGGAGCCAGCGGCTCCATTTTCCCACGGTCAGCGTTTCGGTTTCCTCCCCGAGTGTCAGCACTGCGGTCTGGCCCTGAGGCTCCAGGCGCAGGGGGGTAGTGAGCGCCTCGCCCCCAGCGCGCAGCGGGTTGATCGGCCCTTCAAAAGTGCTGTCCGCGTTTCCCGCCTGATCGGTCCGGAGTCTGATAACCCGGGCAGACGTACTGACCCCCGGCGTCACGGCGGTCGAGTAATAAGAGTAGGTGCCCTGGGTTCCCAGCAGGTCCGGAACGCCCATCCCGGACATCATTCGGTGTATCGGCTCCGGTGGATAGGTGACCGGCACCCGAAGCACCGTCGCCCGCTGTCCTTCCTGCTCTGCTTCGCTCCAGAAGGCTGTGCCCTGACGACGATTGATCAGCTGGCCGCCGGAGATCGGCAGGCGCCATCCACCAACGTCGAGTGTTTTGGCCGGCGTTTGCTCGGAGATGGAGAAATCTGGCGTATAGGTCTGCCGATTCGCCCGGAGAAAATCGAAAATTCCGTGCGCGCCTGGGTTTTGTTCAGTGATAAAAGAGGACCAGGCCACCGGTGACTGCGGGGGATTCGAGGTAGGCAGCGGGGCAAAATAGCCGCTGTCTCGAAGCTTCGAGAAATTGGGCAGCAGTCCCTCGTCCATTAACCGGCTGACAATGACCGGGTCCATGCCGTCGAAGCCGAGAATGATGTCTCGTCGCTCTGCCGGCGATTCGCTGCAGCTGGTCAGCAGGGACAAACATGCGAGGATCGTAGCAGCGGCTATTTTGGGGCCCAGAGGCGTTTGGGGGATCGTTTTCAACGTCGAATCCAATCGTCAAACATTCGTTGAGCCGCGTATTGTAGCGGGTGCGTATCGAAAGTGACCCGGATTTCACCGGCGTTGGCGAGCTGTTGCTGGCCGTGCAAGCGGATAGGCAATTTTCGCGATCGTCTCATGGTGAAGAAAACCGTTCTGCCGGTTATGCTAGCCGGCCGCGGTTTTTAGAAGATTGTGATGTCAGAAAAAATGAGATTGGGACGGATCTTTGCGCTCATCGTGGTGCTTACGGGTTGTGGCGGCACTAAGGAGTCAGAGCTGGCTGAGCGTTTACCCGATTCGAAGGGCATGAATGTGCTGATCATCAGCTTCGACGCCCTTCGCGTGGACGCGCTTGGCGTTTACGGTGGCAGCCGCGGCTTGAGTCCGAACATTGATCGCTTTTCGGAACAGTCTATTGTTTTTGAAAATGCGTATACGGCGGCGCCGGTTACGCCGACGTCCTTTGCAGCGGCTTTTACGGGTCAATGGCCATTCCAGGTGTTCCATGGGTGGAAACTGGTTGTACAGAAAACGCTCGCGGAGATTCTTCAGGAAAACGGTTATCACACCTGGGGAATCTTCAACAATCCTCAGCTTGCCACCGAACGGTTTTTCAATCGCGGGTTTGACAACTATCAGGTTGTGTATGAGGAAGATAAACAGGTCCTGGAAGACGCGGTAGCGATTCTTAACGGGGACCTTCCTGAACCGTTTTTTGGCTGGGTCCACTTTATTTCACCGCACTCTCCCTATGATTACCGGGAATTGGCCACGCACTTGTATGACCCGGACTACGAAGGGCCCTATGAGCGAACAAGCGGCCAGCCGGTCACTGCTGACAATCCCCAGGATCTCAAAAGGCTGCGGGATCTTTATGATGGTGAAGTGCTTTTTCTTGATGCGTTGTTTGCGGAGCTGATGGAGACGTTAAGGTCCCGGGGGCTGGTAGAAAATACCGTTATTATCGTCACCAGCGATCACGGCGAGGAGTTTATGGAGCACGGCCAGCTGGAGCACAACGCCGTGTTTGAAGAGCTGATCCACATACCCATGATGATCCGACATCCGAAAGGTTCGGGTTGGCGCAATCCCACATACTATTCCAACGTCGATCTGCTGCCGACGCTAACTTCCGCTCTTGGAATAAAGCCTGGAGAAATCAGGCTTGACGGCGTTGACCTAATGCTGGCTGCGAGCGAGCAGCGCACCCTGCTATCGACCGGGATGACACACAAATTTGACCGACATTTCTCTGCCGCCACCGGACCGGAAAAGCTTATTGTCGACTGTAAGCCGGAGTACGCTGAAGCGCTTTACGATTTGGGCGCCGACCCGGCTGAACAGGCAAACCGGATTAAAGATGATCCAAATCGCGCCACGGCGCTGCTGGATCTTGCAAAGTTGCTGGCGACCGATGAGCCTTGCACGATGATTGCCAGAGCCATCGCCAACCAAAACCCTACGGCAAATCTGACTGAAGAGCAGATCGAAAACCTGCGTTCCCTCGGCTATATCCAGTAATGGGATCCGCCCTGAGGCCGCCTAGTCTGGCGGCCTGATGCAGGCCTCTGGTGTCATTTTCGGGTGCCACTGGGCGGTGCTTTCGGTGAAGTCGCTGGTTCGCAGTACCGCCAGCATTTGGGTGGGCTTAAGTTCACCAGACAGCATTCCCTCAACGTCACGTTGGTGGACGCGATCTATGAAATTCCGATCCCAATCGGCCGAAGCGTCAAAATTACCGCCGAATGGCCGGTCTATGAACACGCTGACAATGTTCAAAAACGGCAGAAAAAGCTCGAACTGAAATCTTTCGGTCAACAGTGCAAGGATGTCCTGCGCGCGAATGCCCTCGAAGCCCTCGGTGGAGCAATCGTGGTTCATGTACGCTTGCTCCTGACGCTTGAGCAATCGATTCCAGCGGTAGCTTTTCGGTAATTCCTGCCAGAATTCATTGACCAGCTCCAATGCCTCGGGCCATCGCTGGTGACCATTGCGGCCGATCATGTCCGAGGTCAGAAACAACGAATGTGGTCCCATAGCGCCCGCAATCGCGTCGAACAGGTGCTCGAGCTCCACAACATGGTGCAAGCACTGATTAGCGATGATGACGTCGTACTCGCCTGCCGGCTCCCAGCGATTGAAGTCGCTGTTCTGAAAAACGACGCTATCTTCAACCCCGAGCGAGCGGGCATGCTCGGCACCTCGATCAAGCATATGCTGATTAATGTCAGTGCACTCAATCGTAAAAGGCCGTGCAGACGTCTGCTTGAGTTCGCTAGCCAACCTTGTTTCCATGTCACAGTTGCCGGCACCGATACTGATGATCCTCATCGGCTTTGTCGCGACAGCCAATGCGCGGTTGGTGTAAAGGAAAAAAAACTGCTCCGGGTGAGCGATTCCGTGCGGCTGGAAGATTGGCAACAAATACTTATTGGACCAGTAGTGAAAGATTTCTGGCAGGTCGTGAACCTCCTCATTCTCACGAAATGCCTCAATTTCCGCTGCTAGCTTGTCCCGGTAGTTTTCAAGGATCGGACCGTGCTGTTGCTTCTGCGCCACCTTTTGCCGCAGACGCCTTAAGAGGCTATTCATCATGACCGTTTACCGTGTCTGGGGTTTGCCATTGCGTGATGGTAGCCGATACCGCATTCAGGCGGCGTTAATGCCCTGGATTTTCTGAGGGGCACATCACGTAAACGGCTTTCTGCGACCAAAATGCGTTAGATGGGCTCTAAATTAGCTTTGGCTCGATGTGTTGTCATCAAGAAAGCAGTAATCCGCGGAATCTGACACGCTTCGCAGCCCTTCGGTGGAAACCTAGCGCATTTGTATGTCGGTTCACCGACCGTGCACATCTCTGACCGTTCGTGACAAATGCTGACCGCTGACGAATTAACGTTCGAGCGGACTGCCGATAGTGGTGAGGATGAGGCTCGCAATTTTGGAGCCCATCATGACCAGATTCTTATCGATCGCCGCGTCAGGCGCGGCCTTTCTCACCGCTGCGCTTTGGACACCCGACGCCCAGGCGCAGTTTTACGTCCGCGGTCACCTGATGGTGACCAATCCGTCGGATGACAGCGCATCCGCCGTGACCGAAAACGGGATCGACGCCGGCAGTCTCGACGCAAGCTTCGATGCGGGTTTGGGTTTCGGCGGCAGCGTCGGCTGGGTCTTTGCCGAGCGGTTTAGGGCAGAAGCCGACTTCACCTATCTGTCGGCAGATGTCGACCGGGCCACGCTGGGAGACGGATTCAGTGCTGACGGGGACAACTTTGCGTCCACCGGCCTCGGCGTGAACCTGCTATACCACTTCACGGATGACATCGCCGGCAAGCAAGGTTTCAGCCCGTACATCGGCCTGGGCGTTGTCTTTCTCAACGAGATCGATATCGATCTGGAGGGGGCCGGCGTGGGTCAGGGTTTTGAAGATCTCGAAGGTGACGACGTGGCACCCCAGCTGATTCTGGGCGTCAATCGAGGCATCGGCAAACGCTGGTCGCTCGGTGGCGAGCTGAGATACCTGGCCGGTGGCGGCATCGACTTGGAAAACGACGCCGTTCAAATCCGCGACATTGACTACGATAGTCTCAACCTGGGACTGACCCTCACCTACTGGTTTGACTGAGCGCTTGCGCCCGCTGGCGCTTCGGGTTGGGGATAGACGACCCTTTGCGCCAGCGCTTTTTTAACCTGAGTCCGGCGGCGCCGGCTTACCGGCACGCGTTCGCCGTCGATCATCTCGCACCACCAACCTTCCGGGGACTGCAGCAAGCGTCGGACGTGTTGGGTACCGACCCAGTAGGACCGATGGACCTGCAGTCCGTTGACGTCCTTCAAGGGGCCACGAAGCGCCGCCTGCAGGCTGAATCGGATCAACGCCTGACCGCGGCGCGTCACCACCTTCAGATAATGCTCCTCCGCCTTAACCCAGACGATGTCTTCGCCGAGTTCCGCCGGCAACTCCGGCCAGCGGCGCTCGTCAGCCGTCGTCGCGAGCTCCGCTCTCGACGGCTGCGTGGCGGTTGAGCCCTTAAGCTTCTGGGCGCCCTCTGGCCACGGCGCAATCCGCCGCAAGAGCAGCCAGCAAAGGACAAAAGGCACCACCAGCTGCCGCCACTCCTGCTGCCAATCCTGAAGCAGGTCTCCGGAGCTGATGGATAGCCCAAAGAGCAATTCGAGCTGCCAGGCGAAGGGGGTATAAATCCAGGTGGCGGCCAGGGCACAGCCCAGAGAGACGGTCCAGCGCATCATGCGCGAGCTTGGCTGCAGGCCACACGCCGTCTCCAGCGCGAGGCAAAGCGCTGCACCAACGCTCACCTGCGCGATCCAGAAAAAGGCTCTGCCGAGAAGCGACAGCTGCTCTGTATCAGCGGGGCCAAGGGCGGCAAGCGCCACCCCCAGCAGAACGGAGAACACCAGAATCGCCGGGCCGCTGCCCGGTCGAACAGATTTAGGAGCTGCGCCGCCGAGGGCGCCAACAACCGGAGGCATCGGGAGCGCTACTGGAAACCGTCCTGACCCACCTGCTCTGGCTGGTGGGCGATTTTCAGGATGCGGCTGGTGTCATAACCCTGCGCAGCAAAAGCCTGCAGATACTGCTGGTAGGTGCTTTCATCCATCTGGGGTTCGCGCGCCATAATCCAGCCATAGTCCCGGCTGGGGTGCGCAATCGCCACGTGTTGGTATTGCGCATCAAGCTTGATCACCAGGTAGTCAAAGGTAAAGGGCCAGAAAAAACGCGTCTTCAGCCGACCGGGCTCCGCCGGGTCGGGGACCCACGCGACGCCTTCCATGGTTTTGATCCGACCATCAAAATCCTTTCGGTAGAAATACAGATCGTCGTAGCGCCCGTCGTCACGCTTTTCAAAGACCACGCGCGGCATGACGTTGCCGCGTTCAAAAAAGTAGGGGATGTTGGCAATGACGTACCACTCGCCGTCGTACTGTTCCATCGACAGCTCGTCGACAACCGTGATCGGGCCGAGTCCTTTGGGTGTGCTCGCACAGCCGCCGAGAAGCAGCAGGGCGACAATCAGAAGCTTGCGCATGGTTCTATCCTCCTCAGCGTGCATCGTGCGCGCTGCGGAATGGACAAAACGTCAACGGCGCGTGCAGCTCTCGGCACGGTCCGCTCGCAAGCGAAGGAAAAATAACGCTTTAGGGCGCCTTATGGATTGCGGGGGCTAGCGTTTTCGCTAGATACCAGAGCGGCCACGCGATCGCGCTCCTGGGTGATTTGGTCGATCTGCGGGTGTTTGGCATACCGCGTAACCATTTGATTGAGAATTTTCAGCGCCTCTGCGTCCCGGCCGAGCTTATCGGTGAAAATCCGGGCGGCGAGAAACGCGTGGCCGACGTTGTCCTTGTGCCCTGGGAAGTGGCGAACAAAACCCTGCGCGAGCAGCAGCGATCGCCGAGATTCGCCTCGCTCCAGCAGGTGTTTGCACAGCGTCAGGCTGATGTCGGGCTCAGGAAACAGGAAGTTGGGATCGAGCGCCTGCGCCTGGTCCCAAAGCTCGAGAGCCTGCTCGAACTCATCGTCAGCAAGATGCACCTGCATCCGCAGCCGCAGCACCGCCAGCTGGCTGGGGACGTCTTCCAGCTCGCCGCCCAGCGTCAACAGGGCATCCGCCGCCGGTGACCATGGCCCCTGTTCCTGCATGGCTTGTTTCAGGAGCTGGCTGGCACGCTGACGATCACCGTCGTCCAGCAGCTGCTGCGCCGCGAGCACGGTCGGGTCAGCGACAGGCTCAGGCGCTTCCTCACGGATGAGCTCCGGGCCTTCCACCGCCATGCCGAACTCGTCCTGGTATTGATAGATCACATAGCCGAGCAGGTAGAAGATGGACACGATGGCGCACCGCGTGACCACCTCCGACGCGAGCGTCCCGGCGATGGGAATATAGGACAGCAGCCAGGCGGCCAGTGCGGATACGCCAAGGATCAGACCGCACAGCCATAGCAGCTGTACATAGCGTCCACCGAGAAAGCGGGTCACCGTCATCCAGGTCAGCGGATTGAGTGCCGCCAGCAGGCTTTGGTCCATCGCCAGCGCCATCGTGGCCACGGGCAAGGCCGCCAGGACGGCCAGCAGCACCGGCACGGCCAGCGCCCACCCGCCGGTGTTGTAGGCCATCCCCGCCGGGATGCCGAGAATGATCCACAGCGCAAACTGCTTCCAGGCGATGGTGCTACCCATCTGATCGAAATAGCCGCTGTGCGGTGAGAGATTACCCCCGGCGGTATGGCTCAAGACGCCGTAAGCGAAGTTGTAGGTGGCGATCCACACCAGCAGGCCAAGCAGGATCAGCGAGCTGGTCAACCAGCCCAGCACGGAAAGGACACCGATAGCGATGAGGTTTTCGCCCTTGAGGGGGTAGGCCAACACCTCGGGCATATGCTCCCAGAACGGCGTGATGTCGTCATTCATGGGTAAATTGTACCGTCAGGATCACCGCCGGTGGTCCGGAAGAGAAGAACCGGGGAACAGGGTAAACTGCCGCGAAGGAGGTTCGATCATGAAACGACTGTTGGCGTTGTTGCTGCTGCTGGCGGCGAGCGTGTCCGCGCAGCCCGACATGAAAAACGGAGAAATGCGGCGAGCGTCGCAGGGGGCGCTGGAGGCCTGGCATGAGCCGAGTCAGCAGTGGGTTACCCCACAGGATTTCTGGCGACGCTACGCGGAAGGTCGGGGCGGGCTCACCTGGGGGCAGGGCAGCAAATACCCACCTTATGAGGAGGTCAAAGAAACCGACACGTTTCTGGTGGAGCTCGATAGCGGCACCTGTCTGATGCTGTTCTGGCACACCCGCTGGCGGCGAGCCAACGACGTGAGGCGCTGGGACGATCGCTTCAACGAGGTGGGCGGATGCCCAGATGTGTTCAAGTAGCACTGAGACTGAGTTCGGTGACTGAGACGCCGTGACCGGTCGACCGCTGCAGGCGTCACTCAAGCTTACCGGGCTAATGATGTGGCGCGGCGGACTGGCTTTTGCGGCCGCGGCGGGCCTGTACTACGGGGCCTGGCAGTACATTAAACTGCTGTCCTGGCCCGGTGCGGTGAAGGTGGCCGCCGCAGCCGCCGTCGCCGGCACCGGGCTGCTGCTGGTCTCGATGATCCTGGAGCGCCGGAGGGACGCCCAGGCAGAAGGAAACTTAACGGATGATTGACGTATTTCGAATCATGGGGTTTCTCCTGATTCTCTCTGGCATGCTGGTCATTGTGACCTGGATGATTGAACCTCTGCGCGCGCTCTGGCCGCTGTTTTTGGCGCTCCCGACACCGGTGCTGATCGGGGTCTCCGTAGCGGTCCTCGGTCTGATGCTGCTTATGGCTTCACTGATCTGGGAGCGAACTCGTGATAAACGAGAGGAAGAGAACATGCTGGAGCAGGACTGAAGCCGTGAGCAAGATGCTGATCGTTACCACCGATTTTGTTGCCGGCCGCAAAATCACTGCGACCCTGGGCGTTGCCCGCGGCAGCACGATCCGCGCCAAACACGTGGGAAAAGATATTCTGGCCGGCCTGCGGACGCTCGTCGGCGGTGAGCTCAAGGAATACAGCGAGATGCTGGTCGAATCGCGGGCCCAGGCGCTGAGCCGGATGGAAGAGCAGGCGCTCAAGCTTGGCGCTGACGCGATTGTCGGCGTGAGGTTCGTGACCTCTCAGGTCATGGCCGGCGCCGCTGAGCTGCTGGCGTATGGTACCGCCGTCAAGCTAGCTGACGAGGACGAATCATGAATCGGAAAACCTTATTGCGTTGGCTGTTCATCGTGTTGCCTTTCGTTTTTGTCGTGACCGCCAGTGGCGCAGAAAAGCTTTACAAGTGGGTCGACGCCGAGGGCAATCTTCATTTTTCTGATCGGCCGCCGGAGGACTCGTCGCCGGCTGAGGAAATCGAGGTGGATGCGGAGATCAGCCTGGAGCGGCAGCGGGCCGGTCAGCAGCAGTTGATGGAAACCCAGAGCGCCATGGCTCAGCGTCTGATGGAGCAGCGCGCCAGCGCTGAGGAACAGTCTCGGATGAACGCGGAGCAGGACCGCGAACAATTCAACAATCAGGTCCGCTGTGCGGAAGCCCGCGGGAACCTGGCGGTCCTGCAGCGACAGGGGCCGGTGTTTACGGTCAATGCGCAGGGCGACCGCGAATACGTCGAGGACGCTGACCGCGATCAGCGAATTGCCCAGTTCCGGCGACAGGTGAATCAGTACTGCCAACAGGACGGATAATGGATCAACCGCTGCACGTCGTTATCCTGGCGGCAGGCCAGGGCAAGCGGATGCGCTCACCGCTGCCCAAGGTCCTGCAGCCGGTCGCTCAGCAGCCGCTGCTCGCCCACGTTATCGCAACAGCTCGCAAGCTGGAGCCGGATGCTGTGCACATCGTGTACGGACACGGCGGTGACCAGGTGCAGGCCGCTTTTGCCGCGCAGACCGATCTGCGCTGGGCGCTGCAGGCGGAGCAGCTGGGGACCGGGCACGCGGTGCAGATGGCGCTGCCGGATGTTCCCGAGAGCGCCATGGTGCTGGTGTTGCTGGGCGACGCGCCCCTTATGCGCAGCGAATCGCTGCGTCGGGTGCTCGAAGACGCGGGCCACGGGCTGGGCGTGCTGTCAGCCCTGGTCGCGGATCCCGCCGGCTATGGAAGAATGGTGCGCGACGTTGAGGGTGCCCTGGAGAGCATCGTTGAGCACAAGGACGCGGGTCCGGACCAGCTGGCGATCAATGAGGTCAACAGCGGCGTGATCGCCGCGCCGGCCGACGCGTTGCGGCGGTGGCTCGGTCAGGTCGGCCGGGATAACTCGCAGGGCGAAGTCTACCTGACCGACTGCGTGGCGATCGCCCGGGCGGAGGGCGCGAGCGTGGCGGCGACGGTGGCTGAACACGCTGAAGAGATTCTTGGGGCCAACGACCGGTGGCAGCTGGCTGAGCTGGAGCGCCACTATCAGCGCCGTGCTGCCGCCGAGCTGTGTGCGCAGGGCGCCACGGTGCTCGATCCAAGCCGGGTGGACGTGCGAGGCCAGGTCACGGTCGATGAAGGCGTGGTGATCGACGTCAACACCATTTTTGAGGGCCAGGTGGTCCTCGGCGCCGGCACGCGCATCGGTGCGGGGTGCGTGATCAAAGACAGCACGCTGGGGCCCGGGACCCGCGTCGCCCCCTACAGCGTCTTGGAGAGCGTGGAGTGCGAAGGTGACAGCGACATCGGGCCGTTTGCGAGACTCCGGCCCGGCACTTACCTGTCGCGAGACTGCAAGGTCGGCAATTTTGTCGAGACCAAAAAAGCGCGCTTTGGCGAGGGCAGCAAAGCCAGCCATCTGTCCTACCTGGGTGACGCGCAGATTGGCAGCGACGTCAACATCGGTGCCGGCACCATCACCTGCAACTATGACGGCGTCAATAAACACTTAACGGTGATCGAGGACGGCGTGTTTGTGGGTTCGGACACCCAGCTGGTTGCGCCCGTGACGGTCGGCAAAGGGGCCACGCTCGGTGCGGGCACCACGTTGACCAAAAACGCGCCGGCCGATCAGCTCACCATTACCCGGGTTCGCCAGCAGGTGATTGAAGGCTGGCAGAAGCCGGTCAAAAAATCTTAGTCGTTTCAGGCTCGATGGATGTGCGCCGTCGCCTGAAACCGGCGGGGCGCGTCATCGGAGTCGAGTCGCTCCGCTCGTATCCACAGTTCCCATTCACTCGAAACCGCTGCGGAAGAGCAGCTCGGGCCTGACCGGGCCGACCGTGACGGTCACCCAGGCGGGGCTGAAATTGCCCTGGCTGTCGGTGGCCCAGTATTTGAACCGGTCGACGCCGACAAAATCGAAGTCCGGCCAGTAGAGCACCGTCCCGTTACCGTTATCGAATACCAGCCCGTGCAGCGGCTGCAGCAGGCCGTCCACCGAAATGGGGTCCGTCTCCGGGTCTGAGTCATTGTTCACCACGTTGATCACCACCGGCGTATCGCCGTCGGTAAACGCCGAATCGTCCGACGCCGTTGGCGGCTGGCTCGCAAGGTCGATGGTGCCGGCCTGGAACGCGTCACGCCAGGCGTGGAAAGGGCTGCCCAGAAGATCATCCACGGCGGGGCCGAGTCGAGTCTTGAGGCCTCGCTTGTGCACCTCGCCGGTGGCCCGGTCGGTGAAATATTCTTCTTCTACGGCATAGGCGTCACCGCTGGCCGTGCGCCGGTACCCGTCCTCAGCAACGATGGTGATCATGTCAAAAGAGGGTGTGCCGAGGTTGTCTGTGCCGGCGGGAATCGGCGACTGGCCGATGCTGTCGACCTTGCTGCCCGTGTAGGTAACGCCGGAGCCGGCGCTGGTGGCGGGCGACAGATATTCCAGCGGCTCGTTGTCCAGGTTTATCTCGAAGCGTCCCGGCACGAGATCACCCGAGGTCAACAGCTGGTCGATGGCCGGGTCGTAATCCTGATAGGCGTTTTGTACGTCGGTCATCGTGATATCGATGGTCACGTATTGGTTGGCGCTGGCAGGCGTTGACTCATCGGTAAAGCCTTTGCCGAGACCGATGCCGGTTTCAAAGCCGCGGATCTGGGCTCGATTGACCACCATGTCTGAGGTGTTGTTTCCGAAGTCGATGCCAAAATCCGCGGTGCTGAACGGCTCCGGCGTTTTGCCGACGAGATCAAAGTCTTCCAGCAGATAGTGAGACGTGTATTCCAAAGCCGCTCCGGCTCGAACCTCCCATGCCAGGAAGCGGCTCAGGTGAGAGTGGATGTCGTGCTGCTGATTGGGGTTGGCTTTCACCACGTAGAGGCCGACCGTGCTGGCGAAGCTTTCGTTGTCGTGAAAGCCGAGAATCGGCGCGTCGTCCGGTGAAGCCTGGCCATTACGGCGCAGCGCTTCGGGCAGCGTGAAGGCCTGGTTGTCGAACCCGATCATGCCGTTACCCCGGTGCAGGTACACAAAGCCGTGGTTCACGCTCGCGGCGATGTTGCCAACACTCTTCACCATCCGGCCCTGGAACCAAAACCCGTCTCCCGTCCGTGCCATGTCGAACAGGTCGACGTCGTTGCCGTTCTTGGGATTGAAGGCGCTGTTGCCTTCAGCCTTGATGGCGATATTGTGAGTCCAGCTGCCGATTTCGTTGCCGGTCTCAGCGACAAAGCCGGCGCCGAAGGTGTCGAAGGAGGCGTTGTTGTGAAAAATGGCGTTGCTGTCGTGGTGGACATAGCCCCAGCCGGGTGAGCCAAACACCGCATTGCCGATGACCACCGCCGGATTGCGGGGGTCAGCGATGCCGGCGCGGTGAATATGAAAGGAGTATCGGCCGCGGACGTTGCTGTCCGGTTCGACATTCGTGAAATCGGCGGCTTCGAGGCTGGGGGTTTCTTTGCTGGTTCGGCCGAGATGCCAAAAGCCGGCGTAGCGGATGTCGATATTGTCGTTGTGGACAAACATCACGTGCCCTCGACGCTCGCGGGCCGTCTGGGGGTTTTGGGTGGCGATGGTCACGTTGCGGCTGAAGTTCGCCACCGAGGTCTTCAGATCTGCGCGCGGCGACCGGTGGCTGTAGGTCAGCGCGGGCGTAATGCCAACTTCGCTGCCGTTCACGGCCGTGATCGTGACAACCTCATCCTGGGTTCCGAAGTAGCGGACCTGGCGGATGTCGTTATCCCAGCGCCAGCCGGAGTAGCGCGTGCCCGCAACCACCAGCGTGTCGCCCACCTGCCAGTTGATCGGTGCCTCCTGCATCTGCAGCGTCGTGGCGCCGGCGACCGGGTCCGTCGCCACTTTGGCATGGACCGTTTTGGCGGCGCCGTGAATTTGCACCTCGCCGCTGGCAACCAGTCCCCGCCCCATCAAGGCCGGGTCGCTCTGCGGGTCCAGGTCTCCGGAGTCAGCGATCAGGATTTCGACCTGCACGCCTGGCGCAACCGGGTCGCCGAGCTGACCGATCGTCAGGAGCCCCGCCGCGTCGACCGTCAGGGTGTCGAGGACCAGCCGTGAGCTCACGGCGGTAGAGAAGGTCAGTGCGCCCTCAACCGTCAGCTGGTCGAGCGCCGCGTCGCTGATCCCGTCGTAAGAAACGGTGACGCCCGCCGGGATCTGGACCGACTGTCCGGCCTGAGGTACGGCCCCGGACCAGGTTGCCGGATTGAACCATGAGCCGCTGGTGACGGCAGAGACGTCTGGGCTGCCTTTGCTGGCCATGATCCCGTGCGCATGAACTTCCCAATGTTCTTTGGGATGGCCGGCTGCGGCTGACTCTGGCTGTGCCGGCGAAGGCGGCGCTGTGAGAAGCAAAATCAGGCCGGCGGCGATGGTCTTGTGCATGATGGGACAAGAAACAGTGTGCTGAGCCGCAAGACGCTAGCAAAAAGCGGCCTCTCAAGAAGTGATCTGGTTCACTGATGCTGATCAGTGGCCGGAAACGACCGGCGTCCGGTACCCGGCAGGCTATTGCGCAAAAAACTCGACGGCGGATTCTTTGATCACCTCACCCGCGGCCCGGGCAGCACGGCTGTGCTGTGAGGAACGGGAATAGGCTAGATGCACGTCAAAACCCATCCGGCTTGAATCGATCCGGCGAGTCTCAAGAATGCCGCGCTCCACGTCTCGCACGACCGACGATCGTGCGAGGATAGCGGCTCCGGCACCAGCCCGGACCAGGTCTTTCATGGCGGGCAGGGCGTCGATCTCAAAGGCGAGGTTGAAGTCTACGCCCTCCTCCTTAAACACTTCGGCCATGCGGTTGCGAATGCCCTTTTTCTCAAACGGCGCAATCAGCTGCAGGGCCGACATCTGTGCCACGCTGACCGGGTCGGGGGTCTCATCCCCGTTTGGTACCACCAGACACAGCTCCTCGCGCCCGATTTGCTGAACGGATAGCGAGGTATTCGCGGGGGCCTCAAAGACCACCGCAAGATCGAGCCGGTCGGCGGCAAGCCATTCGGCCAGGGTGGCGCTGAGGCCTTCCGTCAGGCGAACGGTGATATCCGGATGAAGCTTCTTCATCCGCTCGAGCAGCGTCGCCGCCATCACGAGCGTTGTCGACGGCGGCATGCCGATCCTGACCACGCCGGCTGGGTTTTCGTACCAGCTCTGGAGATTGCGACGGGTGTCCTCAAGCTGCGCCAGGACGGAACGGGCGCGCTCGTAGAGAAACTCGCCCTGTTCGGTCATGGTCACGCCGCGCCCGGTCCGGATCAGGAGCTGAACCCCCAGCTCTTCCTCCAGCAGCCTCATGTGCCGGCTAAGCGCGGATTGGGCAATCGGAATCCGTTCCGCGGCCTGGGTAAAGCTGCCCTGGTCTGAGACCACGAGGAAGTACCTCAGCTGGCGAAGATCCATAACTTCTGTGAGCCCGTTTCGGTCAAACCGCGATTATATCCGCTGACCGCTTAGCGCGCCGGAGCGTGATTGACCCACGCTGCGTGCCGCCGTTGGTCGGGCAAATTTGCCATTCAATTACGGGATGATGGGCATCGAAAAATTGGATCAACTGACCTAATTCGGACGGTTACACTGCCGGTTGGTAAGAGGCGGACACCAAAATGCTGAACGTTGATGTAATTGTTGTCGGAGCCGGTCCGGTGGGGACCGTGGCGGCCTATGTGCTGGCTCGCCAGGGTATCCGCGTGGCGATCTGCGAAGCCGGCACAACCCACGCGCTCGACCTTCGAGCCTCGACGTTTCACCCGCCAACGCTTGAGATGATGGATGAGCTGGGTGTTGCCCAGGACATGATCGAGTATGGGCTGGTCGCGCCAAAATATCACTTCCGAGAGCGCGAAACCGGTGAGGTAATCGAGTTCGACATGACGGAGATCGCTGACGAAACCCGGTTCCCGTTCCGGGTGCAGTGCGAGCAGCACGTGATGGCCGGCATGCTGTCCGAGCGGCTTGAGGCGCACCAGCTTGCGCACGTTATGTACCAGCATCGAGCGCTGGGTTTCACGCAGGATGAGACCGGTGTTGAGGCCTGGTTCGAAACCCCCTACTCAGTCGAGAAAATCCGGGCGCGCTACATCATCGGTGCTGACGGCGGCAACTCGCTGATCAGGAAATGGCTGGGGACCGAGTTCAGCGGTTTCACCTATCCCGAGAAATTTCTCTGCCTGTCCACCAAGCTGGAGCTGGCTGATCATTTTGAGAACCTGGCCTACGTCAACTACGTGGCCGACCCCAGCGAATGGTTGGTGCTGCTGCGGGTGCCCAGCGTCTGGCGCATCCTGCTGCCGGCGTCGGAAGAGACGCCCGACGAGGAGCTGCTTTCCGACCAAATGCGTAACGAAGTGTTCGAGCGACTGATCGGTTCGCCGGACGTTGAGACCCAGCATCGCACGATCTACCGCGTGCATCAGCGCGTGGTTGAGAACTTTTCGCACGGCAGGGCGTTTCTCGTCGGCGACGCGGCTCACCTCAATAACCCGATTGGCGGTCTGGGGATGAACAGCGGGATTCACGACGTTTGGAATCTGCAGGAGAAGCTTGCGCATTGCCTCGAACATGGCCATGACCCGGACCTCTTCGAACGTTTTGATCGGCAGCGACGCAGCGTGACCAATTCCTTTATCCAGGCCCAGACGATCCAGAACAAGGAGCTGCTGGAGCACGGCTCCGCGGAGGGCCATGCTCGTAAGTTTGCCCGCATGAAGGCCACGCGTGACGACCCCGCTCTGCGACGAGATTTTCTGATGCGCCAGTCCATGCTGGATTCCTTGAAGGAAGCGGAGGAAATTTACTGATGACAGACGTACTCGGCTATCGCGCGCTGTTCGGGGTGCTGGGGCCTTCAACTAACACCGTCGTCCAGCCCGACTTTGACGACCTGCGGCCGGTGGGCGTCACCAATCACTACAGCCGCATTGTGGTGCAAGACGCGGACGCGATCTCCGACGAGACGTTTTTCGCCGGCACGATGGAGATCTCTCAGAACACCGTCGAAGCCGTCAAAGGCGTCAAAACTTGCGGGCCGGACTACCTGGTGATGGGTATGTCGGCCGTCACGTTTTACGGTGGCGCTGAGGGCGGCCAGAAGTGGAAGGAAAACATCGAGGATGTGGCGGAGCTGAAGCTGTCAATTGGCTCCGAGTCGCTGGCGCTGGCGCTGGAGGCTTATGGCGGTATCAAGAAAGTCGCGTTTCTGTCACCCTACTATCCGGTCGCGAACAAGGAGGTCCGAAACTATCTCTCCGACTATGGTTTTGAGACCGTCCGGGATCATTGTTTGCAGTGCCCGAGCTGGACGGCTATCGCGAAGGTGCCTGAGCAGAAGCTGGTCGAAGTGCTCAAAGACCTCGACGGCGACGACGTCGACGCACTCATCCAGGTCGGGACCAACCTCTCGATGATTCGTCTGGCGGCCGCCGCCGAGCGCTGGCTGGACAAGCCGGTGATCGCCATCAACACCGCCACTTACTGGCACGCGCTGCGCGCCAACGGCATCGACGACAAAATTGCCGGGTTCGGCAAGCTGCTGGAGCACCACTGAGTTGCAATACCCCTACAGTCCCATTGCTCAGCGCGGACCGCTGAAGTTTCCCGACGGCGCCCGAGTGGCGCTGATTTTGACGTTCAACCTCGAAACCTGGGACCTGACCAAAGACACCGACCGGGCCTATTACGCCGGCGGGCCGGCTATTCTGCCGGACGTGCTGCCGGGCCGGGTCCCCGACTACCCCAACTATACCTGGCGGGAATACGGTCAGCGCGTGGGGATCTGGCGTCTTTATGACGTTTTTGATGAGCTGGGGGTCAAGGCCAGCTGCACAACCAACGCGGTAACGTTCGAACGCCGCCGCCCGATGGTCGAGGCGTGCCTGGAGCGTGGCTGGGAGCTGCTGGCGCATAACTATGAGCAGGGTGAGTTGCTGACCGATTTCTCCGGTGACCCGGACCGCGAGGCTGAGGTGATCGGGCGGACGCTGGAGATCTATCAACGGAACGTTGGACGGCCGGCCAAAGGCTGGCTGTCGTCATCGCTGCGCGGCACCCTGGCGACCCCGGGCATCCTCGCCGCCAACGGGTTGGAGTTCTATTGCGACCTGATGAACGACGATCAGCCCTACATGATCGACACCGAAAACGGTCCGCTGGTCGGCGTGCCGTACTCCAACGAGATCAACGATTTTACGCTGCTGACCCGACGTGGGCATACCACTGACGAGTACCGGGATATTCTGATTGAGGAACTCACCCAGCTCCACCGGGAAGGTGAGACCAGCTCGCGATTGATGAACGTCGGCCTGCATCCGCACGTCTCCGGTCGCGGCTATCGCGTGCGGGCGCTGCGCGAGTTTTTGGCGTTTGCCAAAGGACTGGACGGCGTCTGGTGGCCAACCCGGGAAGAGCTGGCTGCCTGGTATCGAGACAACCATGATGGGCATATCAACCCTGCCTGAAACGGAGCATAGACCCATGACCACAGATTCACCGGTCCGCGGCGAGGCCGCAGTTAAGCAACAGATTTTCGATTTTCTTGACCAGATGGATGAGACGGTTCTCTGCAGCGAGGAGGAGAAAGATCAGCTGAAGGCGTGGTGTGACGAGCTGTGTACGCACACCGCCGTGCCCGAGCCCATCAACCATCAGGCGGCCGCCTCCGGCGTCTGGCGGTCCCGATTTGCGAGCTTTGCCGTCAAACACTCGGAAAACCAACCGATGTATCACACCTCCGACCTGGCGCGTCAGAGCTTCAATAACCTGCCCAAGGTGCCGGTGCAGGTCTTCGATCTCGTGCAGGAAATTGACGAGGAGACCAAGGCGTATAACAACGTGGTTCACGTCACCAATCCGGCGGGTGACGCCAAGGGGATTGTGGTGATGTTTGGCCGTTACGAGGGCGCCGAGGAAAATCCGCAGCGCTATGCCGTGTCGTTTTACCGCGTTGGCTTCTTCTGTAACGACGATCGCAGCGACGAAGCGTTCCGGGAAGC
This sequence comes from Pseudomonadota bacterium, assembly GCA_038747195.1. Lineage (GTDB taxonomy): Bacteria > Pseudomonadota > Gammaproteobacteria > Xanthomonadales > SZUA-38 > JANQOZ01. Next base: position 43,805 of record JBCDKA010000004.1, on the reverse strand, counting down.
ATTTGGTATCGACGCCGATCGTTCGCTGGACGTGGAGTTTCGACCGCCGTCGCTACACTCAGATATCGTGTATCTGGACGACGATGCGCGAATCAACTACGGCAAGCTGGGTGGTTTTTACGTGCTGTCCCGCGATCCGCGGCCGTTCTACTCGCTGGATATCTGACCCGACGTACGCCCAGCGCCTGACGCTGGGCCACACCCGAAGCTGACGCCCTCGCGCAGGCCAGGGCGGGCCTCTGCCTGCTGATGCTGCCGCCATGATTATTGTCCCGATTGTGCTGTTCGTCTGCCTGATTGGCGTCGGGATTGTCATTCCGCTGTTCCCATTCTTCGGTCAGCGGGTCGGGGCGTCCCCCGAGCTCATCACGATGCTGATCGCGGTCTTTGCGTTCGGCCAGTTTCTCTCCAGCCCGTTCTGGGGCTGGTTGAGCGACCGCATCGGCCGTAAGCCCGTCCTGCTCATTTCCCTGCTCGGCTCAGCGCTGTCGTTCGTGATGCTTGCGTTTGCGGAGACGCTCGAGCTGCTGTTTCTGTCGCGGATTGTCGGCGGCTTGATGACGGGCATTGCGCCCGTAGCGTTTGCGGTTGCGTCCGACACCAGTTCGCTCGAGCGACGGGCCGGGGCGATGGCCCGAATCGGCGTGTCCTTTTCGCTCGGGCTGATCGCCGGTCCGGTGTTGGGCGGGCTGCTGGCGGGTGACGACCCGGCAACCGCCAACTACTTTTTGCTGGGCATGGTGGCGGCCGGCATGAGCCTGCTGGCTGGCCTGATCACGCTGGTGTTTTTCACGGAGACGCTGCCGCCGGAGCGTCGCCGCGCCTTAGAAGCGTCGCGGCAGCCGTCGGGACGGCCTATGCGCGATCTGTTGAGCCTGCTGGAGCTGCCGGCGCTCAGGCGCATCACGCTGATCAATTTTTGTTTTGCCGGTGCCCTGGGAATCTTCGATTCAACGTTTGCGCTGTTTGCGAACGCCAGGATCAACTCAGGGCCAGAAGAAATTGGCCTGCTGTTTGCCATGCTCGGCTTGATCAACGCACTGCTTCAGGGAGTGGCCGTCAGCCGGATCGTGCCCGTTCTGGGAGAGTGGGGCGCCGTCATGCTGTCGATTGTGCTCTACGGGATTGGACTCATTATGCTGGGTGCCGTCGATACCAAGCCGTGGTTTATTGCCTCCACGGTCCTGCTGGCGGTCGCTTTCAGCATTTTTATTCCGACCTCCAACAGTCTCGCGTCCAAAGCCGCAGAAGATGACAAGCGAGGCGCTGCGCTCGGCGTTTTCCAGGGTGCTTCCAACCTTGCCCGCAGCATCACGCCGCTGTTCAGCGGCTATGCGTTCGCCCGAGTCAGCATTGAAACCCCCTTCCTTTTGGGGTCGCTGCTGCTTCTGCTGCCGGGCTGGATCGCCTTTGGACAGGTGCGTGCGGCAAGGCGCCGCACGGCTCACTAGCGAGGACTCACTCAGGTCTGGCCGGCCACAGGCTGCGCGGGTGACTGTCCTGGTGGCGGTTGCTGCGGTGCGGCTTTGGGCGTGCTGTGCAGCGTCTCTTTATCCAGCTTAAAGAACAGCAGCACAAACATGCTGAGGCCGATCATGATGGCGGGCAGGTAGGCTTTGCCAAACATGATGCCGAACAGAGCGCTGCCGCTCTGCAGCTCGTCAGCGCCCAGCGACTTGTCGTAGCCGGCAAACGCCAGGGCCCAGCCCACGATGAAAGGTGCCAGAGCCGCCGCCAGTTTTTCGACGAAGCTGTACATCGCCGCGTAGATGCCCTCCCGGCGCATGCCGGTAACCCGAGCGTCGTACTCGATGGTGTCGGTGAGCATCGACATCGCGAGCATCACGTTGCCGGCGATGGTGACCCCGGACAGGGCCATCCGCAGGAAGAAGCCGGGCAGAAATTCGTCCATGGGCGGGGCAGGGTCGACAAGCATCCAGCTAAGGTTTACCAGAGCGGTCAGGCCGGCGCTCAGAAAGTAGGCCATTTTCTTCCCGATGCGGGCGGCGAGCCGCTTCACGAGGGGGACCGCAATCAGCGTGGTCAGCGTGCTGACAATGGACGCGGCGGCGAAGTAGCGCAGGTCCATACCCACGTACTGCTTGAAGAAGATGAACGACACCGAGGCGGTGCTCATGATCCCCACCAGCTGCAGCGCCTTGACGGAGATCAGCGTGACGAAGTGACGATTGGAAAACAGCAGCGACGCCTGGCTGAGAAAATTGTGCCGGCTGTGCACCCGCTCAACGGTTCGGGCGCTCCCGGTGCCTGCCCAGCAGGCGATCAGCGACAGAAAGATAATCGCCGACATGCCCACCGCGATGATGGCGTAAGACTCGCGACTCTGGCCGAGGAGTTCCAGCACAAAAGGAGCGCCGGCGACTGCCAGGGCGCTGCCCAGTGATACAAACGCCACCCGGTAGCCGTGCAGCGAGGTGCGCTCCTCATAGCCATCCGTCATCTCCGCCGACATCGCCATATAGGGAACGTTAAAGACGGTGTAGCCGATGGTGTAAAACACCAGACAACCGAACGCGTAAGCGGCGGTCATGGTCTGGCTTTCGAACTCCGGGATCGCAAAGAGAAAGCCGAACGAACTCGCCGCAAGAAAAGCGCCGACAAACATAAACGGCCGTCGGCGGCCGGATTTGAACGTCGAGCGGTCGCTGAGCATCCCGACAATCGGGTCGCTGATGGCGTCGATGATTTTCGACAAAAAGACGAGCGTTCCCGCCAGCGCCGGGTCGAGCTTCAGCACGCTGACCAGATAGATCAGGATCAGGAAGGACACGCCGTTCATCAGCATGGCCACACCCATGGCGCCGCTGCCCCAGAAGAGCTTTAGCCGGGCGGGAAGAACGTGTTCTTTATTGCTCATGATGTCGGGAGTTCCGGTGCAGTTGGCGCAGCCGGCTGTGCGGACCGCCAAGGATAATTGATCCGGTCATTCAACGCTGGATGAAATGACCGCGGCCGGCCTGCGGCCAGCTTTCATAGCAAGACGCGTTTGTAGCATTTTTATTTCACGCTGGCCCATGACGATTATCTATAGCAGCTATCGCGAAATTGATGCTGGAGTTTATTGCCTGTGCACAGCCGGTTAGTCACACTTATGCGCATCATATGAACCGCAGCCGCTGAGGCTTCTGCAGGAGCAAAATTATGGATTTTGAGTTACGCCAGCGAGGCCGATCAGCGATCGATTTCGCCGCTGATATGGGCGCCATGGGCATGAAGCTAAGCGCAGCGGTCGGGGCGAAGATCGCGGACGTTGAGCTGCCAGAGGATTTCGACGAGCAGCTGGCCATCATGGAACAGCACCTGGGGGACGATCCTCAGCAGCAGTACCTCATGGCGATGGGGGAATGGTCCGCAACGACCCACGGCGAAATCACCTTCGACGCGTTCAAGGAAATTCAGCAGGAGCTGGAGCCCGAGTTCAAGCGGCTGCGTGAAGGTGGGACTCAGATCGAAACCCGCCCCGGCTTTGAGCCGCCGGATTACTGGGTGGGCGTTGACTTCCATCGCACCACCGGGGGCTGGGTCCGCGAGCATCAGGGGTTTGTCCACGGCGAGCTGATTCACCCGAAGTATGTGGCCAAGAATTTCCCCGGTGGCATCTTCAAGCAGCGGCGTGACGTCCTGAACGAACTCGGCGACCGGCAGTTCAGCAATATTCTGGAGATGGGCACCTCGAGCGGGCACTTTACGGTGGCGCTGGCCGAAGCGTTTCCGGACGCCAAGCTAACCGGTGTCGAGCCCGGGCTTCCGATGCTGGAACAGGCGCAGCGGTTCGGCAACGAGCGTGGCGCGAGCTGGCGCCTCATCCAGGCTTGCGCAGAAGACACGGGCTTGCCTGATGCGAGCTTCGACCTCGTGACCTCCTACATTCTGCTGCATGAGCTCCCGGCTCGTGCAACGCGGGCGGTGTTTGCTGAGGCGTTCCGGCTGCTCGAGCCGGGCGGCATGATGTTTATGAGCGACGTCCAGCCTTTTCGCGCGATGCCGCGAATCGCCCAATGGCGGGCGAACGCCGGCGCTCTTCGAGGCGGCGAGCCATACTGGCGCGAGGCGGCCAGTCTGGATCTGGCGGCGCTGGCCACCGAGCTAGGGTTTGTCGATGCCCGTTCTTACGGTCTCGGTGAGCGTCAGTACCCGTGGGTCACCATCGCCCGTAAGCCGGCCGCCTGATTGTGTCCTCTCAGTCGGTGGACAAGGCGACGTTCCAGGTGGTGCTCAACCTGATGCACGAACTCTGGGTGGTCAAGGACCGGGCGGCGGTGCTTGAGCAGGCGCTGGCCGAAGCCGGCGTGGACATTGCGGACAAGGTGGATCGCCTGCAGCCCGACGCGGCGCTGACCGAGCGCCTGGACGAAGAGCGCAAGGCTTTCATTTCGCGAGTTCTCGCGCCGACGCTGGACGCCGAATAGCCGATGTCGATCCTGGCAGTGACCGAAGCGGACTTTGGCTTCGAAGTTCCGGTGGTGATTATCGGCGCCGGCGGATGTGGCCTGTCCGCCGCGCTGGCGGCGGCTCAGAGCGGTGTTGAAACGCTCGTGCTTGAGCGCGATCCAACCCCTTTGGGAACCACCGCCATGTCCACGGGCCTGATCCCGGCCGCCGGCAGCGCGCTGCAGCAGGCTGCTGGGATCAGCGACAGTCCGGATCTGTTCACCGACGACGTCATGAAAAAGACGCGAGGTGAGACCGACGAGGGTGTGGTCCGCGCGCTGGCAGAGGCGTCCGCCCGCACCGTGGACTGGCTCCACGAGTCGGGCGTTCCGCTGTCGCTGGTCGACAGCTTTCTGTACCCCGGACACAGCGTCAAACGGATGCACGGCACGCCCAATCGAACCGGCGCTGAGCTGATGGGAGCCCTTCAGCAGGCCGCCGAGGATGCGGGCGCCGGGATCCTGACCCAAGCTCAGGTCACCCACGTATTCGCAGACGACACCAAGACCGTCCGCGGCGTTCGCTGCCAGCGTCCGGACGGCAGCACCGAAGACGTCGGCTGCGAGTCTCTGATCCTCGCTTGCTGCGGCTTTGCCGGCGACCCGGAGAAAGTGGCGCGGTACATGCCGGAGATTGCGGAGGGCGTGTTTTTTGGTCATCCCGGCAACAAGGGTGACGCCATCGACTGGGGTCAGCAGCTCGGCGCGGCAGTGGCCGACATGTCTGCCTACCAGGGGCACGGTGGCCTGGCGGACGGCCACGCCATTCCGATCTTGTGGCCCGTGATTATGGAAGGCGGGTTTCAGGTCAATCGGGCGGGCCGACGGTTTTCCAACGAGTCGCGCGGCTATTCGGAACAGGCCGTAGACGTGCTGCGCCAGCCTGGCCACGTGGCCTACACCATCTTCGATCAGCGCCTGCACGAGCTGATGGAGGAGTTCGACGACTATCGCGATGCGCTGAAGGCGAAAGCGGTGCGCACAGCGCCGACGCTTGCGGCGATGGCGGAATTGGTCGGCATTGATGCGGCGGGGCTCGCCGAGACCGCCGCCTCGGTGGCTCAACTGACCGAAGCAGGTGAGCCCGACGAGTTTGGGCGGGTTTTTGCGTCGCGGCCGGCGCTGACCGGTCCGTTTTACGCGGTTCGCGTCACCGGCGCGCTGTTTCATACCCAGGGTGGTCTGGTGGTGGATGAGCACGCGCGCGTGCTGGATGAGGCCGGCACGCCGCTGCCCAACCTATTTGCCGGGGGCGGCGCCGCCCGGGGCATCTCCGGCCCCTCTTGCTGGGGTTATATGGCCGGCAACGGTCTCCTCACCGCCACAACCCTGGGCCGCCTGGCCGGGGAAACCGCCGCGGCCCAGGCGTCTGTCGAGGCGGCTTAAGCCGCTCGCAGCCTACTCCGTCCCCGCTGCCGCGCTCTGCTCCGCCGCCGCCTGCGGTACAAGCTCCGCGCCCGTGGCGTCAGCAAACTGCCGGAGGATGGTGTTCGGCAGCTCGCTGTTGTCCCAGGTCACGTCTTTGGGTGGCCGTACCCCAACCCGCATGATGACCATGTTGTGGCGGGGGATGTGGTAGCTCACCTGGTGGCCGTTGCCGTCGTACAGAAACAGATCTTTATCCAGATACGGTTCGGAGTGCAGCGTGTGGCCGAAGGGAACATCGGGATTCGCCGCGCCGCGATTCTGGATGTAGGGCCCGGCTACGTACATGCCCATGCCGGTATGGGGGTTATATTCGGTGGCCGCGGTGATCTCGTCGATAAACCCTTCCGGCAGCAGCCGCTCGCCGTTCCAGACGCCGTCGTTCATCACCAGCACCGACAGGCGAAGATAAGACTCGGCCGGCAGCAGGGCACAGCATCCCGAGTGGGTAATGCCGTCATCGCGGTTGACCCAGATCTCGCCACCGGCAGCGCCCAGTGGCTCCAGCACGGCCTCGGACACCCACTCCTCGTACCGTCGCCCGGTGCTGCGCTCAATGAACGGCGCGATGACCTCGCTGTTGGCGTTGGAGTAGTCGTAGCGTGTCCCCGGTGGATGGGTCAGCGGGTATTCGTGGAGAATGACCTCGATATGGTACGGATGCAGATAAGCCCGATTGAGGTAGTGATCCGGCTCCATCGAATTACCCTGCCGGGCAAGGCCGGAGCGCATCTGCAGCAGGTGGCGCAGCGTCATGGCTGACTTGTCGCTGTCTTTCCATTCGTAGAAAACCTCGTCAACCGGCTGATCCAGCGACGGGATGAACCCTTCCTGGAGCGCCCGGCCCACCGCCATGACGGTGATGGGCTTGGCCAGCGAGCGGGATACCACCAGCGTCTCCGGATCGGCGCCGTTGAAGTAGTTTTCGTAAACCACCTCCCCGTCGTGCCAGATCATGATGGCGCTGGAGTTGTTTCCGGCACCGAACGCGTCGAGCCAGCCGCGCGTGTCCGCGTCCAGCCAGGCTGAGGGCTCAGCAGCGCGGGGCAGGGGCATGACATCCGCGGCGCCGGGCAGTGGAATCAGCGAGTCGTAGCCCGCCAGTCCTCGACCGGCCTGCGCTTCCTCGAGCAGTCGGCTGAAGCGCCGGTCGTAAGCTTCGTCCCCGACGCCGGCGTCAAACTGGCGTTTGGCCTCCGAGATACGCGTGTCAATCAGCCCTCGCAGCAGGCTGTTCACGATCATCGAGTCGTCGTACGTCAGATCCACTTCGCCGCCGCGGGCGACCACCAGGTTGGCGGATGGCACCACGTACACACGCTGCCCGCCAAAGCCGTCGAAATAGACAACGTCCGGCGCCAGGTAGGGCGCCTCATGGGGGACGGTGGTCTGGGTGGTGGGGCCATAACGTCGCTGCGCCTCCCACTTGTCGCCGCGCCAGATGTGCATGCCGTAGGCAGCGTTAAGGTCGCTGGCGCTGGTCAGCATCGCAACCGATTCAGGCTTCAGGATCGTCGTATCCCCGATGGTGCCATTATTCAGCAGCAGCAGACCCACGCGCAGCCAGTCAGCGAGTCCTGCCTCCAGTCCGGAGAAAAAGCGTGGGCTGCCGCCCGGCGCTTCGATCCACAGTGCGGCTGCGGAGTTCCCCAACGGCAGCCAAAGCCGCTCGGCGAGGTACTCAGCGTAGCGTTTTCCTCGGTCGGCCAGCGCCCGTTCCAACGCAAGCCCGACAAGCTGGCTGTTCACGTTGTTATAGTTGAATTCGGTGCCGGCGGGCTTGTCCTGCGGGTAGCTCAGGGCCGTGGCGCTGATCTTCGAGGAGAGGGCCAGGTTGGCCCCTTTAGGGTTGCCGCTCGCAAACGAATAGTGGGCTATGCCGCTGGTGTGGTTCAGAAATTGCCGCAGCGTGGTGGCGCCCCGCGGATCGTCGGACCACTCTTCCACATACTTTCCGATCGGATCGTCGAAGCTGTCGATGATGCCGTCCTCCACCGCCGCGGCGATGGTCATGGCCAGCACGCTCTTGTGCATCGAGAAGGTAGAGAAGTGCTGGCTTGAGCTGAAGCCATCAGCAAAATCGTCCGCGACCAGCTTCCCGTCATGCCACACCAGCAGGCCCAGCCCGTTGTGCTCGCGGTGGTAAGCGATGGCGGTTTCCAAAGCCTCCGGGGCGACAAAAGCTCCGGGTTCACCGGGGCTGCGGGGTTCGTCGGCGCCTTGGACCGGCTCGCGGGATTCCCGCCACGAAAGCTCGGTGACGCCCGGGCGACTCTGCATGGCGGCCATGTGTTTCAGCAAGGTTGGATCCTGAGGCGGTGTTTCTCCGGCCGGGTTCTCGACGGCCGCCGCGGCGCCGCCGTCTGCGGGCTCAGACGCCTGTTCGGCGCAGCCAACAAGTATCCAGACCAGTGCAGCAGCCAGCGGGAGCGCCGCTCGACTGCGCGTTGAACGCACGTCGACTGTCGGTTTCAGCATGGTGTTCTCTTTCTGATTCGCTAAAGGGAATGTCATCGTTGTTCGAGGCTTGCTAGCGCCGTTGAGCCGGTGCTCAGCGGGTCGCTGCAGACGGCAAGCGTTTGCGCGGTATAAGCGGCAAGGAAGCGCTGGCTCACGGCGAGCGCCTCGTCGAACTGGGGTCTTTGATCGGGCGCTTCCCGCTCCAGGCGACCGAAGACGTTACCGAAGTAGTGGTCAACGCCTTCACCCGCCCAGAGCCACTGATCGCCGGCTGGCGCCTGCCTGTAGGCAGCGGCGTGGGCGCGCCAGTCGTCAATGAAGCCCGGCAGGATGTCGCTGGTGCCGGTCAGCAGCAGCTGGGGCCGGGAAAGCTGGTCCCACGCGTCGGGCTCAATGAACCCTGGCAGCAGGCCCGGCGGCGAGAAGGCCAGCACCGCCTTGACCCCCGGTTCTACCCGTCCGGGCTCATCGCCCACCGCTGCGGCGCCGGCGGCAACCTGGGCGCCGAAGGCGCCGTAAGAGTGACCGGCGGCAATTTTTTCATCGCTCAGGCTGACGCCGCGACCGAGCGCCTCAAGCAGCTCAGGCGGCCCCTCCAGCAGCCGGGCAAAGTCCTCCTTTCGGGTCCGCCACACCTGGTCGGGCGGTGGCGGCGGGTCGGTGGCGATCAGCTCCGAGTCAATGTGCAGCGGCGCGGCCACCACAAACCCCATTGCGGCCAGCGGACCGAGCAATGCGTCGTAGCGTTCGGGCGCGGCGTAAGCCCCGTGCGAAAACACCATCATGGGGTAGCTGCCCGCTCGCTCGGGCTGCCAGAGCGTAAAGCGCGCTTTGCGACCATCCGCGTGAGTCAGGGTGAGCTCGGCGCTGCTGACCGGCAGCGCCGTCAGGCTGCAGTCTGGCACGCTCGCGCAAGCGCTTAGCATGACTGCAGCGATGCCAGTCAGCCAAACAATCGCGAGGCTGCGGCTGGAGCTGTTGGCTGATGTCCGGTTTACGGGGTGCACGCTGGTCTCCACGGCGGCTGACTGCCGACCGCTAAGTCTGCATCAGGAAGGTGTCTCCCACCTAACGCAATCTGGCAAAACTGCTATAGCAAATCGAACAGCCCCGTTCGATCAGCAACCGTCAGTTGTCCTCTGTCCGCGCGGTCGGAAACTCCAGCACGCCTGGGTTCATGAGGTTTTGCGGATCGAACTGGCGCTTAAGCATCCGCAGCAGCTCCGCGGCGCCCGGTTCCCGCGTCGACATAAACGGGTAGGACTTGCCGAGCTGATAGTGGGTTGCGCCATGCGCCTGCATCAGCGCAATCATCTGCTCTTTCATCGAGCGGACAAAGGCACGCGCTTCTGGGTTTGCCGGATACACCGGCAGCTTCTGGCGATGATCATCCGGCACCAGATCCCGGTGTGCGGCATGTTGACTGTCCTGCCAGTAAAACGTTGGTTCATACACAAAGCCAGTGCTGCTGACCGTGACAAACATTGTGGCGATGTGGACCCGATGTTCCGCCATCTCGGCCGCGTGCTGCTCATAGTGCGCTGAGAGCGCTTGATGAAACGGCTGAACCTGGCTGAACGGCAGGACGCAGTGCATCGGCAGCCACCGCTCGCCCTGCGGCCCCAGGACCGGCGTAAACGGGCGAAACGGCATCGCGCGCAGCGCCAGCGCCAGGGTGTTGGCGACCTCCACGCCGCCTTGCCCGACAGTCTGCCGGATCGAGTCAAGCTTGAAACGCGCCTCACCGGCCGAACGTCCTTCGGTGATGTAGTTCACGAGATAGCCCGGGGCTTTAAGCGCCGACCGCCCTCGGAGGGCGGCGGTCAGGACTGCGCGAAGACCGGACCAAACGCCCGGCGAGCTGCGAAAAATGGCCTTGGCAGCGCCGAGAGCGGCGCTGCTGTCAATGGACCCAAGCTGCCCCTGCTGCAGCTGCGGGTCGATCGCCATGATTTCGCTGGCCAGGTTTTCGCGGGCCGCCTCCATCATGGCGCGCGCCATGTCCGCAAACTCGGGGTAGACAAAACAGCTGCCCTCGACGTGCGTGGGACGCCGGATCAGACGCAGCGTGGCTTCCAGCTTCACGCCAAAAGCGCCGGAGTCGCCGGTGAACAGCCCGGTCAGGTCCGGCCCGTAGGTGCGGTAAAACCGACTGGGTGTGGTCCCTGTATCGATGACTTCGCCACGGCCGGTGATGACCTTCATGCCTGTCACGACGCTGTTCGAAGCGTCGTACAGTCCGGATCCGAGGCTGATCGCGTGCTGCGAAAGTGCGCCGCCGACGGTGGATTTGAGGCCCGAGTACGGGCCCCAAAAAGGTGTCCGAAGTCCGCGTTCGGCCAGCGCATCGTCCAGCGCCTTCCACGTGACGCCCGGCTCGACCGTTACCGTCATGTCCTCTTCGTCGATCGCGATGATGCGATCCAGCGCCGTGCAGTCGAGCACCACCGCGAGCGTTGTCGCGGGAACGTGCGCTTGGGTGTAGGAGGCGCCGCCGCCGCGCGTATTAATCGCCAGGCCCGCAGCCAGGCAGCGCTCAACCGCCTGCGCCGCATGCTCCACGGTGGTCGGGCGCAGGACGGCAACGGGGGGTTCGAGCGGCCCGAGAATGTCGGTGCCGAAGACGGTCAGCGTTTCGGGGTCGGTGAGTACCCCGTCGTCGCCGAGCACGCGACGCAGCTCGCTGAGGGTCTCGGCGACTCGACTCTCTCCAGCGTGATCGTGCGGAGTCGGCGCGATGACGACAGAAGACGTGGAGCTGACCGGGTCAGCGACGCTCAATTTTCTTCAGTGTCCTTCAGGACCGCCTGATAGCGCTGGGAGTTATCCGCTTCGGAAACCTCCTGGGCTCGCTTGTTGGCCACAAAGTACAGGCGCTGGAAAAACTCCTGGCGCCCGGCCTCTCGCTCGTTCAAGCAGGCCTCGTCGGGCTCGAAGGCTTCGACCTCCTCGCGGCTGGGACCTGCGCCTGCAGCGCTCAGCCTTTCGAACGTGTCCAGCCGATCTCGCAGCACGCTCACCTCGCTGGCGAGCACCATGATCATCGACATGGCCTGATCCATCGCCGGGTCGTCGTAGAATTGTGGGCGGGCGCCCTTGGGGTAGCGTCGCATGCCGCTCATGCGTCTGCCTGCTTGTGGCCGATCAGCACTTCCCAGCCGCCGCCCGGCGCAAACTCGCCGGCCTCGAAGTCGCGGTCCGCCACCTCGCTGGCCGCCTCTTCGCTGTAGCCTTCCGCGTGCGCTGCAGCAAATTCGAGCACCGCCATGGGCGCCGTGTCAAAGCGCACCTGATCCTGGTCGAAGCCGGCTTTAACGGCGAGCTCGATCTGATCCATGTCTCGCATCGGGCCCCAGAAGGGCTCGTTGTTGTAGTGCGTCTCGTTGTCCAGGATGAACTCCGAGAAGAGGTCGCTGTGGTCGAACGGCGGCAGGTCGGCGTGGATCATGAGGCCGCCTGGCTTCAAGAGGCGATAGCACTCTTTGAAAATCGCCGGCATCGCCTTGCTGGAGGTTTCGTGCAGCAGGATATGGCTGACAATCAGATCGAAGCTGCCGGGATCAAAGCCCGTGTCCGCGGCGTCGCGCTGCTGAAAGCTTACGTCCAGACCCATGCCGCCGGCTCGCGCGTGGGCGTACTGCACCTGCGGTCCGGCAACGTCGATGCCGATGACCTCAGCGTCGGGGAAGTATTCTTTGTAGGGCAGGGTGGAGTGACCCACGGTGCATCCCATGTCCAGGATTCGGGTGGGCTTAAAGTCCGGCATGTTGCGGGTGATGTAGTTGCACACCGAGCGCCCCATGTCGTCGTTGGTGGGCCCCACGTACCCCATCGCGTAAAGATAGACGCCACGGTCGTAGAGAGCGGCTGTGCTGATGTCGTTATCGGCGGCGCGGCCGGCGTAGCCGCCGGGCATGCAGTGGATATCGATACCCGTGACGTAGCGCGGTACCTCCATCTCCGGATCCACCACGAGCGGAGCGCTGTTTTTTTCTGACAGCTGCGTTGCCGTTTCGTTGAGCGCAGGCTGCTGTCGCTCGATGCTGGTCAGCACCGATTCCCACAGCAGCTCCTGGGCGCATCGATTGGTGCTGGCATAAGTCTGGAAGTAAGGATCTTTCACCATAAACTTGCGGACCTCACGCCGGTCTTTCGGCTCGCGTCCGTGCTCGTCAACAAACTTCTTCTGCTGGCGCAGGAAAACGGGCGCCAGACCCGGGAGAAGCTGACCCTGGACAAACTGCCGCAAGCTCTTGGAAAACTCCTGGCGGGACTTTTCATCGTGGCTGGCTTCCGGCAGCGCGGGATGAGGTTGTTGCTGGAAGATATTGAGCATGACGAATCTCCAAAAAAGCCTTTGCGCTATTGAGCAATATTGAGGCGCTGATTGCTACCGCGGAATATGGTAAAGCAGCTATAGCAAAATTGAATTGTGGCCCCCTGGCCCAGCGCTGATACTTGAATCCTGCCACACAGGTATGCAGGAGACACTTCGTGAGCAAACCCAAACAATCTGAAACGAATTTTGACCGGCGCCACTTCCTGGGCGCGGGCATGATCGCCGGCGGCGCGCTGCTCGGTGGTTCGGCCCTCGGCCTGAAGCCGGCGTCGGCGGCACCGTCGATCGGCGGCCCCAAGTTTGACGAGCGGCTTGGCCCACAGTATCGCGATCCCGAGTGGAACCGCGATGCTTATGCCCGCCTGGCCGGTCACATGGACTTTAAATCGCAGAAGCACGGCTGGTACAGCGGTGTGGTCCACGGCGTCGTCGACGGCGAGGCGATCCGTCCGCTGATGGGTTTTGAAGGCTACTCAGCCGCCCGGCTGATCGACAACGGCGACGGTACCTACCAGAAGCTGCTGCGGGAAACCGTGTTCTACACGGACCTGGCAACCGGCGATGTTCTCGAGGAATACACCAACCCGTACACGGACGAGACGGTGAAGGTCGTTCCCGTAGCCAACGACCCGTTCAATCACCTGATCCGGACAGTCTTCTTCCAGCCGCCGGACTACGGCGGACTCAACAAGGAAAAGCGTCCCGACATCCCGTTCATCCTGCCCTGGAAGCTCACTGAGTCCAACACGGTCACGCTGGCATCGGACATCCATCTGTTCTACCCGTCAGCGCTGCAGCCCGACAAGTGGCCTCGCGAGTCGTCCGGCAAGATGAACCGGGTTTCGGAAATGTTCCGGTATGTGATTCGTCGGGAGGACCTGGAAGACGAGAGCGTCCAGTCGGTCAACTATTCCGGCAGCTGGGGACGAATCACCCCCTGGCTCCCCTGGATGCTGATGGGCCAAACGCCGGGCCACATTTACTACCAGGGCACCATGGGTGGCTTCAGCAGCCACGACATGGTTTCACCCAAGGTGATGGCGTATGGCAAGAAGCACTTTCCGAAGTACTTCAACGCCCCCGACAAGTGGGAAGACCCGAGCCTGTCCAGCCTGGAAAACTACGCCCGGGAGCAAACGCCCGCGCCGGTGAAAGGCTAGTATCCGATTTACTTCGCGCTAACGCGCTTATCGTCACCCCGCCCGGGATGCCGGGCGGGGCGGCACCCCCTTACAGAATCGGCGGTTCGCTGTCGCGGCGCCTAGCCCGCAACCTGTCAATCTATGAATCTCATCTCTCCTGCCACCATCGAGGCGGTCCAGGCGTTTGCCGCCAGACCCCATCAGCTTTTTATTGACGGTCGATGGGTCGATCCCACCGAGGCAGGGCAACCGGTCCCGCTGATCGAGACGCTGAATCCATCGTCCGCAGAGCGACTCGGCGCAGTCCCCGCGGCTGGAGAGCCCGACATTGATCGAGCCGTAGCGGCCGCGCGCCGGTGCTTCGAGGAAGACTGGTCGCAGCGCGACGCCCGAGCTCGAAGCACCGCCCTGCGCAAGATGGCTGAGCTGGTGGATGGGCAGCGGGATTTTCTGGCGTGTCTGGAAACTATGGACATCGGCACACCCGTTGCTCTGACCGGCGGCCAGATGGTGGATAGCTGGATCGATGCGCTCGAGTACTTTGCCGGAGCCCCGAGCCGGATCGCCGGCGAAACGCTGTCCGCCCCGGGAAGCTGGCGCTTCACCGGCCGCGAAAGCCAGATCTACACGCTGAAAGAGCCGCTGGGTGTCGTTGGGGCCATTCTGCCCTGGAACGCCCCCGGTTCCTTTTTTATCAACAAGGTTGCGCCCGCGCTGGCCGCCGGCTGCACCATGGTTATCAAGCCGGCAGAGCAGGCGCCGCTGACGGCGCTCTATCTCGCGCAGCTTTTCGAAGAGGCAGGGCTGCCGCCCGGCGCCATCAACGTGGTCACCGGTGACGGCGCGGCGGCCGGCCAATCGCTGGCCCGACATCCAGACGTCGACAAGATTACCTTTACCGGATCAACCGCCGTCGGTCAGAGCATCATGCGTGACGGGGCTGACAGTCTGAAACGGCTGACGCTGGAGCTGGGCGGGAAATCCGCTTTTGTGGTGATGAGCGACGCGGATATGGACAGCGCAATTCAGTTTCTGGTGATGATGGGCGTTTTCAGCGCCGGTCAGTTCTGCATGTGCCCTTCCCGCGTGTTTGTCGAGAAATCCATCATCGACCGGTTCAACGAAAAACTCGCGGCCGCGATGGGCTCTGTCAACATCGGCAGCGCGCTAGATCACAACACCCAGATGGGGCCGCTGATTACGCGGCAGCAGCGCTCGCGGGTGACCGCGCTCGTCGACGGCGCGCGCCAGGAGGGGGCTGAGGTGCTGCTAGGCGGTAAGGAGCTAGACACCGGCGGCTTTCACTACCATCCGACGCTACTGTTCCACCCCGACACGCGCCTGGAGATTGCGCGCGAAGAGGTGTTTGGCCCGGTGCTGCTGTCCGTCCCGTTTGATGAGAACGATCTCGAGGGTGTGATCGGGCTGGCCAACGAAACCCGCTACGGGCTGGCGGCCAGCGTGTGGACCAACAACCTCAAGCTGGCCAGCACGATGGTGCGACGGTTTCAGGCCGGGATTGTCGGCATCAACTCCCACGGCTTTGTCGATCCGCGCGCCCCGTTTGGCGGCGTCAAACACTCCGGCCTAGGGCGGGAGTTTGGCGTTGAGGGCCTAGAGTCTTTCCTGGAGACCAAGACGGTTACCGCCTTTTATTAACAGCCTGCTAGTCGGCGACCGGCTCGAACTTCGGGTAGCTTCCGAGGGTCAGCAGCAGCAGCGCGCCGCTGCCAAACAGACCGGCGCAGATCTGCATCACCAGGTTGTAGCTGCCCTGAATATCAAACAGGTAGCCAAAGAACGTGGGCGCCAGGCCGGCGGACACGGCAAACCCGATGTAGGGAACGGTGTAGATCTTGGCGTAGTGTCGCAGGCCGAAATAGCGACCGACGAGATAGGCGATCAGGTCGAACTCTGCACCGGCGGCAAAACCGATCAACACAACGGCCACCGTAACCAGCGGGATCGACAGTTCTGGCTGCAGCAAGATGATTGCGGACAGCACGGGGGCTGCCTGAACCACCGCCGCCACGCCAGGCGCCCAGAATCGATCGATGCAATAGCCGACCACCACTCGTCCGGCGATGACCGCAACGCCGATCAGTCCGACAATGCCGGCGGCCTGGCTACGCTCCATCGACGCGTCCATCAAGAGCGGCACAAGATTGGGAATGGAGCCGCCGATGGCTCCCGACAGCAGAAAAAACGACGCAAAAATCACCCAAAGGCGCCAGTCGCGAATCGCCTCAGCGACGGTCACGCCGGTGAGCGCGGAGCCCGCCGACTCGCCGTCAGCTTTTGCGCTGTGGCTCCCGGGCGGTTCCTTCAGCAGCAGGTAGACGAGCGGGATCGCCAGAAGAGGGATAAGCGCTAGACCCAGATAGGCGGTGCGCCAGTCGTAGCGGTCCAGGATGGCGGCCACGTAGTTGGGCGCGGTAAGGGCGGCAAAGCCGGTGCCCGCAAGCGCCAGGCCCAAGGCCAGACCGCGCTGGCGATCAAACCAACCGCTGATCGCTTTGGTCCAGGTAATCGGTGTTGTGCCGGCACCGAGAAGCGAAATGACGGCCGCAGAAATGTAGTACGTGATCAGAGAGCGCGTCAGGTAGGCGAGGCACAGATACCCGATGACGGTACCGACCAATGACCCCAGGACCACCCGGCGAACGCTGTACTTGTCGGTAAGCCAACCCACCACCGGAACCGCGAGTATGCCGGTGATGCTGAACACGGTGAACATGCCCTGCACCTCAGCGCGAGTCCACTCAAACTCAGCGCCGAGCGGCTGGATAAACAGCCCCAGCGTGTAGAACGGGATACCGGTGATACCTGCGCCGATGCCAATACCACAGGCCAACACGATGGCCCAGTTGCGGCGTACTTCAGACGGGGATTGAGACACGTTCGACCCTTTCTTCTCGGCGAGCAGCGGCCAAGCTTCTTACATCACCGCTCAGATCGCCAGTCTCGAATCTCGATAGCAGCTGTCGAATTTAGGTGTCGTGCGGCCTTGGCGGCGCCTCTCGATCTCTGAGAAAGGCCAGTCATCGGCCGTCGGTGTGGGGGTCGAGCTCAGGCCCGGTCGCTCAGTGCAGCGGTGCGCCTTCGGGCTTACCTTTGCCGCCGAGATTGCTCGCGATGGAGTGCATGGCGCGGGTGACAAGGCTGCTTTCGTCCATCAGCTCCAGCCGCTCAGCCAGCAGATCTTCCGCGAGTTCCTGCAGCGATTTTTCCGCCGCCTTGACGCCGCGCTGGTCGACAAACAAATAGTGCCCGGTGATCGGGCTGATCCAGGATAGCTTGGCGCGCATCGGCTCGTTATCATCGCGCTTGAACAGGACCCACTGGCCGGTGTTCCAGTTGCGTACGGTGTCGAAGAACTCGGTGAGCTCGCCTTCCGAGGCCGCGACCGGCGTTTCGTCCAGCACCGCCTGCTCAACGATGTTCTCGCCGCGGATAGTGAGGCCCGTTTCGTCAGCTTCAATGACAATCTTGTCGCTACCGGATTCGCGAATCATGCTCACGTAGAGCTGCTTCAGGTTGATCAGCACCTTTTGAATCTCCGCGTCCTGATAGCCCACCTGCTTGAGACCGCTGCGCAGCGCTTTGGCCAGGACCGGAATCCGGGTCCGCAGACGCTTGACCGCTTTTTCGCTCTTGTCGAAGGTCACGCTCCAAATGAGCTCGTCAGCGGTGGCAACCACCCGGCGCCACTGCTCTGACTGCATGCCGTGCCGCAGCACCGTCAAAACCATCACGTGGGCCCAGGCGCGATTCAGCAGATTGCTGACCAGGTGTGGCACGGGCTTGTTGCGAACGCGGCGCTGCAGCAAACGAGCAACATTCTGCCGAGCGAACTGCAGCTGCTCTTTGCCTTTAACCTGCTGACGGACTCGCTCAGCACGCTTTTCCGCCAGCGTCTGCTGCCGGGTATGAAAGGTTTTGAGCTCGTCGCGGAGCTTCTCCAGAACCTGCTGGTCATCCCAATATTCGCTGATGACCTTGTCGACCGCGGCGTTGACGGTCCCGAGCGTTTCTCCCTTGCGATCGGTCTGCGTGGTCCAGCCCATGCCGAGCTGACCCAGCACCTCGAGCAGTTCGCGGGCCGGCGCCTTGGGCGCTAGAACCGCTTCGGGATTCTTTAAAGCCGCACGGAGAAACGGCACCTGCAGCCGATGCAGCGCCTGCTGAAAGGGCGCGGGTAGCTGTCGGTCGGCGCGGACAAAATCGAACATCATGCCGACCATGTCGACGGTGTTCTCATCACCCGGGCCGAGGGCGCGCCCGCCTTCGTTCCGTGCGACTTCCATAAGCTGAGACTTGATGTCTTCAGCGCCCACGTCCCGGCCGGCGTCGCCGGTGGCGAGCTGGTTCTGCAGGGTGGACAGCACCTCCATCACGGTATTGGTCGGGATGGGGGGCGCAGCGGCCTGGCTGGCTGACCAGCTGGTCGGACGCTGCTGGGAAATGAGCTTGCGGACCTGTTCCATGAGCCGGCGCTCGATGGCGGCGGCGGCGTCGATCACCACGTCGGAGGTGTCGCGCTCATCCTGTTCCGGCGTATGCACCGGGGCAGGTCGGCGCTGCTTTTCTTTACGTCGCAGGGTCTTCAGGTCAGGGATGACACCCGCTTCGACAAGGATCTGGTTCAGCGCGCCGTAGATCTCATCGAGATTGCGAACGACGTTCTTCTCAAACGACTTAAAGAGCGCCTGGTGAACTTCCACCTCAGATTCCAGGCCCAGCAGCGCGTCTCGAAACGCCTCACAAAGGGCGCGTGGGGCGACTGGATTCAGATCATTGGGAATGGGGCTGGTTTCAAAGATGCTGCCGATTCGCACACCCAAACCGTAAAGCTCGCGGGTAAAACGAATGTCGGCGGTTTCGACAATGGAATCGATGGCCAGCGTGACCGTCAGGTCACGATCGTCAAGAATACGCAGATCGTCTTCTTTGAACGCCGCAAAATTGTCCTCGGTGGACGCTTTGCGCCGATGGCTGAAGAAGTCTTTTAAAGAAGCGTCAACGCGCTCGACATAGAGATGCGCCAGCCGGCTCTTGCGCTGCTCAATCTCCCGCTTCCCTTCGAAGTAGCGGCTTTGTTCCACGTCACTGCGCGCCTCAGAGGCCATCTCGAACAGCCGGTCGCAGGTGTCGGCGAAGACGCCGGGCACCTTTTGGTCCAGATATTCGAGAACAAAACGCGCGCAGTCGCGGTAAGCCGGATGGACCCCCGACAAAGCCTCGACCGCATAGTGTCGCTTAACGCCGACCATGCGTAAAAATCCTTCCTCCCAGCGGGCGGCGCCTGCAGCCCGGCTGGACGTCACAACTTTCGTTACAACTTAAGGTGGGTACGTTGACTTAAACGCGCCGACACCTCTCCCAATGTGTGTGTTCTACGCCGGCGGGGAGAAACGATCTGTGACCAATTTCTCAATTCCGATGAGCGGTAGTAAATGGCCGCTCGTCGGCCGGTCCATGGCCCGCGCTGGGGGGTGTCAATCGGGTCTGCCCTCCCGATCAACTTCTGGCGTAGCAGAAGAGTGTTCGGCGAAAGGCGTCAGATCTTTAGCGGGCAGCGGTCGAAACGCCGCCTAGCCGTGGGGCTAACCTGTTGATCAATCGAGGTTTTGGTAAACCTCGTCCTCGCTGGTCGGGTTATCGGTTCGGGAGGCGCTGTCCAGAGCGGCTTCAATCGACACCATCAGCCGAGCCATGAACGCTTCGCGGGACTCACGTCGTTCCTCGGCTGCCGCTTCGTCAGGGTGAAACGCGTTTAACGCCTCTCGGTCGATCTGTCCCCGTGACGCGAGGACGCGCTCCAGCGCGTCCAGACGGTCGCGGGTGACCGAGAGTTCGCTCGCCAGCGACAGCACGAGGCCCAGCAGTTGGTCGGTGGCAGGGTCGTCGAAGTAGCGGGGGCGAAGGCCTTTGGGGCTGGCGGGGAAAGAATCCATCAGGCCTGCCCCAGCAAAATCGGCCAGGCCAGCGGACGCTCGGTGTAGTTTCGCTGAGCTTTGCTGAAGCCGCCGTCGTTGGCCGTCAGTTTCACGCGCTCGGGCGAAAAGCCGCCGGCAACCGCTCGCGAGGGAAGATCGATATGCGTGATTCGTCGAGCGAAGTACTCGTTGTTGTTATAGGTCTCCCAGGTCGACATGTACTGATCGAAAGGGCCAAGGCCGCGCGGAATCTCCATGTGCAGCATGTAGCCACCCGGCTTCAGCAGCCGACGGCACTCGGCCATGATGTTGTCGATGGCAGGGCTGGAAGTCTCGTGCAGCATGATGTGCGACACGATCAGATCAAAATGCTGGTCAGGAAAGCGGGTCGCCTCGGCGTTGCGCTGTTGAAAATGCACCCGCTGCCCCTTCTCCTCAGCGCGCAGATGGCCGTAGCGTAGACAGGGTGCGGCAACGTCGATCGCAAACACCTCAGCTTCCGGGAACGACTCGGCCCACGGCAGCGTGCTGTTGCCCACCGCACAGCCCATGTCCAGGATCCGCCGGGGGTTCAGGTCCGGGATCTCCTGTTTGGCGGTGTCGATGAGCATGTGGCCGAGGCGATCGCTGTCGGGCCCCAGCGCGCCGCCGATATAAATCGGCAGGCTGGTTTCATAGAGCACGCCCGCCGTGACGTCATCGGGACACGTGTCGCTGTGATAGCCGCCCGGCTGGAGGTGAATATCCACGGTGCTGTGATAGGCCGGGATCTCCAGCTTAGGGTCAAGCTCCAGGCTGCCGCCGGCGCTGCCGGGCACGGCGCGAAAGTTTGCCACCAGCTCCTCGCGCTGGCGCAGCGCCGGGGCCGCAATCGACTCCCACATCATCTCCTGACTGCGCCGCTGCAGGGCGCTCCAGAGCCGGTAGCCCGGGTCCGGGTCCATGATCGATTTCACCTCCTCAATCGATTCGGGTTCTCGGCCATGGCGTTCAACAAAGGCTGGCTTCAGCTGCTGCTCGTAAATGCGAGCCGTCGCCGGCTGGACGGCCCGCGCCAGGTGTGAACGAAAAGCGCTCACAAAATCCTGGCGAGCCTGTTCATCGTGGGTTGTGTTTGGTTGGTACAAGAGACTTTCTCCCTCTCACTGCCAGCTGGACGATTCCGCAACGGCGTCGCGGTAGGGTCTTAGATTAAGAAACAGCACCACGGTTGAAAACATCGCGCCGATGCCTGAGACCCAGGCGATGGAATAGCGGAGCGCGGACTCATCTTGGTAGATAAAGTCGGTAATCAGCGCCACGGCGGTTGGGCCAACCGTGAGGCCAAGGATGGAGATCACAAAAAGGTACACCGCTGACGTCTGGCCGCGCATCTGGTTGGGCGTGATCATCATCAGCGCCGAGGCACCGGTGGCCGTTGCCATCGCCGGGCCGATGCTGGCCGGCACGAGCATGATCATCGCGGTGGTGGCCGTCGGCATCAGCGGCATCAGTGGCGCCGTCACCAGGGTGATCAACACGCCCGTCAGGACCGTGCGCAGGTGAGCGTCGGGATAACCTTTCTGATAGAGGTGATCGGCCAGCCACCCGGCGGCGTTGACCCCGAGCGGACCGGCGATCAGCAGCAGGACGCCGTAGCTGTAGCCAACCTGGCCAATCGACCAGCCAAAGGTTCGGATGAACATGGTGGGGATCCAGGAGAAGTACGCGTAGCCGACGATCGTCACCACCGACATGCCGACAAACAGCCGCCCAAAAACCCGCTTTCGTTCAACCAGGTAGCCGATCACAAACTTCAGTGGGAGCTTGGCAGGCCCGCCTTTTAGCATGCCGCGGCGGCGCGGCTCGCGCACGGTGGCCATCAAAAGCGCCACGCCGATGCCGGGCAGTCCCACGAGCATAAAAACCAGCTGCCAGGGTTTCACCGCACCAACCAAGGGCAGCATCGTGTCGCCGCCGGCTGAGGCAAAGCCGATGACGGCACCGCCTAGGATCATGGCCATGCCGGCGCCGACCGAGACCCCCATCTGATAGAGGCCGATGGCACGTCCCCGCTTGTGCTGCGGAAAATAGTCGGAGATCAGCGACAGTGCGCTCGGCGACAGGGACGCCTCGCCGACGCCAACGCCGACCCGCGCGATAAAGAGCTGCACGTAACCCCGGGCAAGCCCGCACGCGGCCGTCATCAGACTCCAAACCGTAATGCCGGCGGCGATCAGGGCGCGTCGACTGGCGCGATCGGCCAGCCGGCCCAGAGGGATGCCCATCAGCGTGTAGAACACGCCGAACGCCAGCCCCATCAGCAGACTCATCTGCGTATCCGTCAGCCCAAGATCGGCTTTGATCGGCCCGACCAGCAGCGCGAGGATCTGGCGGTCGATGAACGAGATCACGTACGCGAGGGTCAGCACGCTGACCACGTACCAGGCATAGCTCGCGGACGGGTATTCGTCGTCGACGGGTGCGTCCCGCGACGCAGGTTCAGCGGCGGAAGGGGTTGTCATGGGCAGACCTTAAACTCAATCAGGTCATCAGTTTACTTGGATTTGTTGAGATCTTATGTTCGTATAGCAAGCTGTCAGTTTTGCTGACCAACCCTCCAATCACTCAGGGCTGTTGTAAAATTATGAATAAGAAACAAATTCTGGCTGCTGCCGTAGCAGGCTGCCTCAGCTTCCCCCTGTACGGACAATCGATCGAGGAGGTGCTGGTGACCGCTCAGCGCCGGTCGGAAAGCGTGCAGGATATTCCGGTGGCGGTATCCGCCTTTACCAGCGAAACCATGGAACGGCTGGCGGTGACCGAAACGATGGACATTGCCCGGCTGGTGCCGAACTTCCTGTCTCAGAACAATACGGGGCTGGGTACCGCAAACGTTTATTCGCTTCGCGGGCTCAACAACACCGAGTCGATCGCCACCTTCGACCCGCCGGTTGGCACCTACATCGACGACTTTTTTATTCAGCGGCAGAACGGCAACAACTACGCGCTGTTTGACATCGACCGGGTGGAGGTCCTCCGCGGTCCGCAGGGCTCGCTGTTTGGTCGTAACACCACCGGCGGCGCCGTGCGCATGATCCTGCGCGATCCGGCCGAGGAGTTTGGCGGTAACGCCGAAATCGGCTTTGGTGCCTTCGGTAAGCTGGTCGCCCGCGGCTCGGTTGACCTGCCCGCGTCGGAAAACTTCCGGCTGAAGCTGTCTGCTTACTATGTGGAGGACGACGGCTTTGTCGATAACCTGACGACCGGCGAAGAAGACCTCAACTTCGAGGACAATAAAGGCGTTCGTGCACACTGGATCTGGGATATCAATGATCAGCTCAGCTGGAACGCGTCGCTGACCTACATCGATAACGAACATGCCAACATGTTTAACTTCGAGTCCGGCGGTGACCGCTTTACCCGAACCGGCCTGACCGAAGCTGGATCCCCGGTGCGCGATCTGGTGGTCGGCAACAAGGGTAACCTGCCCCTGGGCAACCAGACCGACTCTCTTCACTTCACCTCAAACCTGGGCTTTGCTACGCGCTGGGGTGACGTGGAGGTGCTGACCAGCTATCTCTCGCTGGACCAGGATTTCCTGCTGGACTTCTTTGAGGGGCCCTTCGCGTCTGGTGGTTTCACGATTGCCAACGAAGGCAGCCACGATCAGTTTACGCAGGAGTTTAAGCTGTCCGGCTCGACCGACGACGGCAAGTTCGACTACGTTGCCGGCTTGTTCTACTTTGACGAGGACAACGAGACCGACTACGCGCAAATCTTCAACCTGGGCGCGATTGGCCTGTTCCTGCCCGGCGGATTCCCATTGATTCAGTACGACCGGATTCTCGATAACACCACGGAATCCTGGGCCGTTTACGGCCAGGTTGACTGGAACTTTGCGCCGGACTGGACGCTGACACTTGGCGCGCGATTCACCGAGGAAGACAAGGATCTAGGTATTCGTGATAACGGCAACCCTGGTGCGGGCGCGATTATCAATAATGTTGACCTGGATGCTGCCGGCGTACCGCGCACGCTGAACGAATCGCAGTTCACGCCGCGGATTGCCATCGAAAACCAGGTGAACGAAGACTTCATGTGGTATGGCTCGATCACCACTGGCTTTAAGTCGGGCGGATGGAATGCACGAGGCACGGCGGCAGAAACGCTGCAGCCGTTCACGGCTGAGGAGGTCACCAACTTTGAGCTCGGCATGCGCTCGGAGTGGATGGACAATTCGCTGCGATTCAACCTGACGGCGTTCCGGGCGGACGTCGAAGACTTCCAGCTTCCGTCAGCCTTCATCAACAGCGCAGGCGCTATCGAGTTCATCACGCAGAACTTCGCCGACCTCGATACCCAGGGTCTGGAGATGGAGCTGCTCTGGCTCCCAACGGAAAACATGACCTTGTTTGCCAACGCCGGTTTGCTGGATTCTGAGTACAGCAACCTCGACCCGTCGATTGTCGCTCAGCAGCAGGTTTGCCAGACGACCGGCGAGCAGTGTGCGCAGGGAATCGTCGATCCGCGCGGCAACATCGCAGATCCGGTCCGGGCACCGGACTACCAGCTTACCGTCGGCGGATGGTACGACTACCCCATCACGAGCAATTTGACACTGACGCCGAGCGTAACCGTGACGGACTATGGTGATCACAACGTCGGTACGGCCGGTGAAGATTTCGGTTTGGTGGATGGCTACACGCTGCTGAACGCCAGCCTTACCCTGGCCAACGAGCAAGACAACTGGCAGCTTAGCCTGGAGTGTGACAACTGCACCGACCGGCTGCAGGTGGTTTCGGTCTTGGCGGGCTTTACCTACCTGAACGACCCGAAGTTCTGGCAGCTGTCGTTCCGCAAAAGCTTCTGACCGGAACTTACGGTTAACGCGAAAAACCCCGCCTCGCGCGGGGTTTTTTTATGGATCGGTAAGGGCCCGGGTCAGCAGGTTTGGAATCCGGGAGACATCCCAGGTTTGGGGTGGCCACTGACGTGCCGCCCGGACGATCACCAGCTCCAGCGAAGGGATCACCCAGACGTTCTGGTAGCCGTGGCCCACAAACGCATAGATGTCATCAGCGGCATAGGGTTCAGAGCCCCACCAGGTATAGACATCGGGACCCGGATGGTTGCCGATATGCCAGAGGCTGCCGTTACCCAGCCAGATCTGATAGCCATAACCTTCGCTGGTCTCGGCAGGCTGAAGCATCTCACTGACCCAGGCCTCGGGCACCAGCTGCTGGCCGTTCCAGCGGCCTCCGTTGAGCATCAGCTGCCCCAGGGACAGCCAGTCGACGGGGCGGGACAGGATGCAGCACGACTTCATTACATGCCCGCCGGGCTCATCCTGATACATGGCGGCGGGGCCAAGCCCCATGGGCTGCCAAAGCCGCAGCGACAGGAAGTCCTGGTACTTCATGCCGCTGGCGCGTTCGAGCGCAAGACCCAGGAGGTTGCTTTCGTTGTTGTTGTAGTCCCAGCGGCTCCCCGGCGGGTCGACCTGCGGGAGTCTCAGCGTCCAGTAATCAAAATTGGTGCCGAAGTGCTGAAGCACACCCTTGGACCAGGGCACCGGCGTGTAGTCTTCGGAGATCTGGGCCAGACCGCCGGACATCTGCAGCAGGTTCTTGATGGTGATTGCGCCGCGAGCGTCGTTTTCCCATTCGCTGACGTAGCTGCCGACCGGGTCGTCAACCGACCGGATCAAGCCTTCGCTCACCGCTACCCCGACGGCCATGCCCAGCACCGTTTTGGACATGGACTGCGGGTTAAACCAGTCGTCGCGCTGAAAGCCTTCCCAATACCGCTCAAATTCGATGACCCCGCCGCGGGCGACCAGCAGCCCGAGAGATCGCTGGGCCTGGGCGTAGGCGGCTGCCTGCTCCAGCGCCTGCGGCGGAATGGTGGGTCGATCGGTGGTCGGCAGCTCGATCAGCTCGCCGGTATCCAGCGCGACCACGGGGTCAAACCACTCGATCGGTGTGGTCAGCGGGTCGGCACCCAGCGATAGATAGCTCACGTAGCGCTGCACAAACCGCCAGTTGAGGGCGGCGGCAACGGCAAGGGCCAGAAAGAGTACCCCTACAGCGATCGCCAGCTTTTTCATGGTTCTACGGACAAATTCATGGCGCAGATCATACCAGCGGAGTGAGCGCCGGAAGCGGGTCTATTTTTCAGCTATGGTTGGGGCCACAATCGTTTACGGAGCAAACCATGGCGCGCCTTCCTGTCGCTGATATTGAAACGCTGGATGAGGCAGCTCGTTCCAACCTGCTGGCCGCAGAGCAGATGCTCGGATTCAGTCCCAATGATGGGCTGCTGATGGCCCACAACCTGCCGCTGATGCAGGCGTTTCTCAAGCTCGTGCAGACGATCTACGCGCCGGGAAAAGTCAGCCAGGAGCTCAAGCGCCTGCTGGGCCTGATCACCAGCTCCGCCGCAGGGTGTCAGTACTGCCAGGCCCACACCACTTTCTCCGCGCATCGCCTCGGCGTCAGCGAACAAAAGCTGCGGGAGGTCTGGACGTTCGCCGAGAGCTCGCTCTATAGCGACGCTGAACGGGCGGCGTTGACGGTGGCGCTCAAAGCGGGCCAATCGCCAAATGGCGTCACCGACGAGGATTTTGCTGCGCTAGGTGAGCACTTTGACCTGGACGCCCAGCTGGAGATTGTGGCGGTCATCTCGATGTTTGGATTCCTGAACCGATGGAACAGCACGCTGGCCACCGACCTCGAAGCGGCGCCGGCGGCGCTGTGGACTCAGGTTGAGCGCTGACGAAACGCGGTGGCCCGCCGGCCTTTAGTTCTGGCTGTCGGGGTCCTCGGCTTCTTCTAAGCCTTTGTCGTCAGCGTCTGACGTTGCGGCGGCTTCCGGGTCCTCGTCCAGCACCTCAAAATCTTTGTATTCGACGCTGGTCACGACATCCAACAGCTGCTGCTCGAAGGTATTGAGGTAGCCCAGGTATTCGTCGCCGCGTCCGGCAAAGCGGCCGCCGACGGTCGTGATCCGGACGGCGCTGGCGAGGGAGCCGGTACGTGAGCCCGTGAGCTCGCGCTTCTGCTTGCGAACCCATTTGGCGCGTTTTTCCAGCGCCTGAAAGTCGCCGAAGTCGTTCTTCAGCTCGCGGGCCAGGTCCAGCGCCGCCTGCTTTTCTTCGGGCGCTAGGAGCCCCATGATTTCGCGGCGCGTTTTCCGGAATCGGCCGTCTCCTCGCTCGTCAGCCAGCAGCGCCCAGGCTGCGCCTTTCACGCGATCCACGGTGACACCGATACCGGCAAAGTGCATGAGCGCCAGGTTGAACTGGGCTTCCTTGTTGCCCCAGCCAGCGGCGAGCTGAAACTGTTCGCGGGCGTGCGTATTGAAGCCGTCCTTGTAAGACCGGACCGCAGCGCGATAGTGCACGATGTCCGGATAGTCCTGGATACCCTGCATGACCCGGTCTCCCAGATCACCCTGAGTGGTTTGCGCGGTGACGCCCGCGCTCAGCAGCACGGTCAGCAGTAGGGTGGTAAAGCAGTGGCGCGTTTGGATATTCACGATTTACAACGGGTTATCGGCAGCTTTCGGCCAATTTGCCAGCGTCAGACCGTCGGTGAATGTGCCGTCGGTCCCGCTTTCCGGAAAAAACTGCCGCCAGCGATGGCCGGCGGCAGTTTGTTAAGGCATTAACGACGAACGGCTTTTGGTGCCGCTCCGATCCTGAGATCACTCGTCGTTGTCGTCCTCGACCGTGACAACGTGCTTCTTAATGATGATCACTTCCTGATCGCCATCACCGTCAAGCGCGCTTTCCACGTCCACCTGGATGTCCATTCCTTCGGTGTGCTCGTGAATCAACGCGGTAATTTCCTCTTCGCTCAGCGAGTCGCCCTGCGTGTCGATCACGACGCGATGGGAGCTCGAATTGATGACCTTAATCTCTTTGTCACCGTGCTCAATCCACACGTTCTCGCCGTCCAGCAGCGCCTCACCGTCCGACAGAAAGACGTGGCTGCCGTGCGCACCTTCCGAATGGGCCATCACGTTGGGCAGCTTGACGTCGATCACTCGACCGCCCACTTCCATTTCCAGGCCGTCAGCGTGCCGGGTCACCAGCACCTCGTTGCCGCTTTCCGTCGTGAAAACCTCAGACTGTCCCTCAGCAAGATTTTCGATGGTGACGGTTTCAGAAATGCCGTCATCGGTCTTGACCTTGATCTTGAGGGTTTCCCGAACCTCGGCAAAAGCGATGGTCGCGCTGAGGGTCAGGGCCAGCAGGCCGGCGATACCAATCACGGGGTTCAGCAGAGTAAACAGATTCATCACAAGCTCCTATGGTGTTTGTCCGTGGCCTGTTGCAACCGCCGTGCCACTTTTTTGCCCGCCGGAAAACGGCGATTTCGGCCAGGTTGTACCCTCAAAAGTCCCCATTTGCGCCATCGATTCCCCAAATGGGGACAAGCCATCCCGTGCTGAGGCCGCCACCTTATTCCTCCTGGCCAAGGCCATGTTTGCCCAGACGATAGAGAAAGGCCTTATAGGACAGACCCAGGAGCTTCGCCGCTCGGGCGCGATTGCCGCTCGCCATGGTCAGAGCCTGGCTCAGCGCCTCGTGCTCCAGGGCCTCCCAGTTGACGCCTTCGGGCGGCAGCGTAAAGCCGCTGCCGGCGGGTGCGGATGATCGAAAGCTGGCCGGGAGATCGTCTGCGGTGACCTCGCTGTCGTCCGCCAGCAGTATCAGGCGTTCCACGACATTGCCCAACTCCCGGACGTTGCCGGGCCAATAGTGGTCGACGAGCCGGCGCCGCACCGATCGCGGAATCGCGGCAGGCTCAAGGTGATGCTGCCGCGCTGTTCGGGCGACAAAATGGTCGATCAGCGCCGAGATATCTTCGCGACGCTCCCGCAGCGGTGGCATCTCGATGGGAACCACGTTGAGCCGATAGTAGAGATCCTCACGAAAGCGCCCTGCCGCAACCTCCTCTTCCAGATCTCGGTTGGTGGCGGCGATGATTCGCACGTCGGTGTGGATCTCGCTGTTCCCACCGACCCGCGTGACGCGCCCCTCCTGCAGGGCTCGAAGCAGCTTCGGCTGGATCGCCAGCGGGAGTTCACCCACTTCATCAAGAAACAGCGTGCCGCCGCCCGCGGCCTCAAATTTGCCAATGCGGCGCTGGTGGGCGCCGGTGTACGCGCCCTTTTCTGCGCCCAGAAACTCCGCTTCCATCAGCCCCTCGGGAATGGCGCCACAGTTGACCGCCACAAATGGACCATCGTTTCGGCCGGACAGGGTGTGAATCGCCCGAGCGGCGAGTTCCTTGCCCGTACCGCTTTCGCCGCCGATCAGCACCGAGGCCTGGGTGTCGGCAATCTTTTCGATGCGCCGATACAGCCGCTGCATGCCGGGTGCTTTGCCCACGAGATCGACCAGCCGATCGCGCTCGCCGACCTCTTCGGCCAGGCGCTGGTTTTCGGCCTGCAGATTGCGCGCCCGGAGTGTTCGCTCCACCGCCAGCAGCAGCGCCTGCCGCTCAAACGGTTTACTCAGGTAATCGTCTGCGCCGGCGCGAATCGCCTCCATGGCATGAGCGATGCTGCCGTAAGCGGTGACCATGATGAAGCTGCTGTCCACGCCGCTGTCGCGAAGCTCCCGCAGCAGCGACAGACCATCGCCGCTTTCCAGCTTCCAGTCCGAGATGATCAGCTGCGGCGCCTCGGCCTGGCCCGCCGCGAGCGCCGCGGCCTGGCTGGCCGCCTGGGTCACCGTAAGGCCCAGGTCGGTCAAGATGTCCGTCATCAGCTGGCGCTGGGCCGGCTCGTCTTCGACCACCAGCACGCTACCCGTGTACTGACCGTTACTGCTCATCGCCACCCACCTGTCGGGCGTTGAGCGTCAGTGACGCAAGGGTTTGGCCGCCCTTGTCGCGGCTCAACGACACCTCGCCGCCGTAATGAGATTCCACCAGGCGGCGGGTCAGATACAGTCCCATGCCCGATCCGTCAGCTTTGCTGGTGGTATGCGGCAGGAAAAGACGGTCCGCGACCTCGGCCTTGATGCCGTCACCCTGGTCGATCACCTGAATCAAAGCGCTGCCCTCCCGAGAGGCGAGCGATACGCGGACCTGCTGCCCGGCGCGACTGGCCTCCACGGCGTTGACCATCAGGGCCTGCACCATCGCCCGGAGTTCTCCGGACACCCCGCTGAGTTCCAGCGGTTTGTCGGCATCGATCACAATCTCCACGCCGCTGTCACCCTGCATCAGCTCCAGCGCAACATCCCGGATGACGGCCCGCAGGTCCACCGGTTCACCGACGGCCTGGGTGGCGCTCGCCAGGGTGAGAAAGGAGCGAATGCGCGCGTCGATGCGGTTGATCTGACCTCGCGCCTCCGTCGCCAGCCGCCGGCTTTCTTCGTCGCTGACGTGGCCGGTGGCGAGGCGGTCTATGGTCAGGCCGATGCTGTTGAGCGGATTGCGCAGCGAGTGCGCCAGGCCGCGACCGATTTCACCGAGTTCCGACAGGTAGTCCCGGTCGGCCAGGCGCGCACGCGCAGCGGCCAGCTCTTCGAGGTCACGGGACATCTGGTTGAAGGCGCTTACGGTGTCTTTGAGCTCGGAGACCGCGCTGCCGGTGGCCACCTGTACACCTGGTTCGCCTTGACCGACCGCCCGGGCCGCGCTGCGCAGTTCTCGGAGCGGCTGAGCGACTCGCTGGGCGATGAGCAGCGCGCCGAGCACGCCGAGCACCAGCAGGGCCGCAAGGCCACCGGCCAGTCGCTGGGAGTGTTTTTGCAGGGCCTGCTCCACGCCAGCCTTGGGGATCGGGATTCGCCGATCGAGCGTGTCGCTGACCAGCCGGAGATCGGCGTTGCTGGACTCCCAGCTGAGTGATTGGGTCGCGGCTTCAACCTGCAGCGCTCGCACCTGGGTTAATGAGGGTTGGCGCGGCAGCTGCAGGAGCTGGGCCGGCTGGTCCTCGACCTGAACAGCGATCCGGGTGATCTGCTGCCCGACCTGTCGGTGCCCCGTACGCACAATCTTGCCGTCGTCGTCCTCGACAATCCGTTCTACGAGCACCACCACGTCGCTGTTTTCTTCCGGCACGGCGAACTCTTCGTCATCGATTACTTCAAGCAGCGATTGGCCGACACCCAGCGCAAGCTGGTCGAGTTCGTTGGAAAGTTCAGCCGCCAGCCAGCGTGAGCCCAGCCCGCCGAGCGCGAGCATCACGCTGAGCAGTGCGGCGATGAGAATCAGAATGCGGTTTCTTAGGGTCATGGCAAATCCTAAGCAACGATTGTGCCATGGATATCTCTATCGTCGGGCGAACATACGTCCGTGCAGGGCGTCCAGGCGGCGCCGTGTAACCGCAGTTTCGAGTGTTAAGAGAACGCGCGGGAAAAGCCGCGCGGATGGTTTATTCGGCAGTCAATCCGCCGTCAATAACTTTCCGTTCGGCGTGCGGAAAACTGATGTCGACGTCGTAGTTTTTCATCTTCTCGTTGCGCAGATTGGACATGCCGTCATACTTCAGCAGGGTCCTTTCTTCAACGTCGTAGAGCACGACAATCGGGTCGACCAGCCAGCGAAGCAGGCCGCTGGCGGGCTCCATCGTGAACTCGACCGCCTCCCGGCCCTCGTGTTCGCGCTCATCCGTTTTCTTCACGCGAAATTTCACCGTGCGGGTCTGGGCAGGTACCAGAAAATCGAATTTGACCGGTTTGCCCGTCACCAGTGTGCTCCAGTCGTTCTCGATGATGCGGTCAAAGCCGGCATCAGCAACAAACTGGTTTTGTTTCAGCATCTCGCTCTTCAGGTCGCCGGCTTTGGCGCTGAAGACCTCGAGGCCGCCATCGGTTTCGCGCAGACCCTCGCGGTAGTTGCGAAGCGTATCTTCGAGCGTAAAGAGCGGCCGCCGCGGGTTGTCGCGGAAGTCGAGCACCTTCTGAGCGAACACGTCGCCTTCGGGCGCCCGATAGCGGATGATCTGACTGGTGGTTTCACCGTCTTCTACCGTCCGCTCGTGTTCTTCCAGATAGAGGAGCTCGCCGGTTTTTGCGTCGGTGGCGTAGCCGGTCATCGTTTTGACGATGGTTTCGGCTGATGCTGAGGCGCTCAGGAGAAGCGCGCTGATGAACAACGTCCATTTATTCATAGCAATAATCCTAATCCCCGGGCCATTAACGGCCTGTTCTGTTTTGATGAAGCGCAGATCAAGGCTTCATTCAGATCAAGGCTTCATTCGGCCCCCTCGGCCCGCAATTCTGCCAGAACCGGCGCCGTTTTGGGCTGAACGCCGCGCCAGATGGCAAACGATAGCGCCGCCTGCTCAACCAGCATCCCCAGGCCGTCGCGCACCCGACAGCCCTGCGCCTGGCCCCATGCCAGGAAGGGTCTGGCTGCCGAGCCGTAGCTGAGGTCGTAGCACCAGCTGTCCTTTCTCACTAAGCATATCGGCAAATCCGGCATTTGCTGGTGGCCGGCGGCGGTGCTGTGAATCACGCCGTCGAAGGGCTCCGCTTTGGCGAGCTCTTCCCAGCGAACGGCGGACCCGCCGACCTTGCCTGCCAGCCGCCGGGCCCTGTCGTACGTTCGATTGGCGATCACCAGTTCGCCGACGCCGGCATCGCATACGGGTGTCACAATCCCCTGCGCGGCACCACCGGCGCCGAGCAGCAGGACGCGCCGACCCGCCAGCGGGAAGTGTCCGTCGATGTCCTTGATGAACCCGGCGCCGTCCGTATTGTCGCCGCTTAGCCGCCCATCCAAGTCACGAGAGACCGTGTTTACCGCTCCTGCGGCGGCAGCCCGGTCGCTGACGTCCGTCAGAAGATCAAACACGCGCTGCTTGTGAGGGAGGGTGACGTTGAAGCCGGCCAGGCCTGTGTCGGCAATAAAAGACGGAAGGTCCGCGGGCGCAACTTCCAGCGCGTCGTAGCTGAGCTGCTGGTGAGTCTGCTCGGCGAAGCGTCGGTGAATAGAGGGTGACAGGCTGTGGCTGATGGGTTGCCCGATCACCCCATAGCTGTCCATTAACGCTCGTTAAGCCAGCCGGCGACGGTTTTGGAGAAATAGGTGAGGATTGCATCCGCCCCGGCGCGCCGGATCGACAGCAGCGATTCCATCACCACCGCCTCTTCATCCAGCCAGCCCTGGATGCCGGCGGCCTTTAGCATGGCGTACTCGCCGCTGACCTGGTACGCCATGGTCGGCACGCCAAACTGCTGTTTGACCCGTCTCACGATGTCCAGATAGGGCAGCGCCGGCTTCACCATCACCATGTCGGCGCCTTCTTCGAGATCCAGCGCAACCTCCTGGAGAGCTTCGTCGGTGTTGGCGGGATCCATTTGATAGGTGTACTTGTCGGCGCCGGCCAGGTTGTCCGCTGAACCCACCGCGTCGCGAAAAGGCCCGTAGAAGGAGGAGGCGTATTTGGCTGAATAGGCCAGAATGCGGGTGTTACGAAAGCCGCTCTGCTCGAGCGCTTCTCGAATCGCGCCAATGCGCCCGTCCATCATGTCTGAGGGCGCCACAACGTCTGCACCGGCAGCAGCGTGGGACAGCGCCTGTTTCACCAGCACCTCAACGGTTTCGTCGTTGGTGACATACCCGTTGTCATCCAGCAGGCCGTCCTGCCCGTGCGTGGTGAAGGGGTCGAGCGCCACGTCGGTCATCACCCCCAGCTCCGGCTGGGCGTCTTTCAGCGTCGCCACGGCGCGCTGTGCCAGGCCGTCAGGATCACAGGCTGCTCGAGCGTCGAGCGATTTGGCCTCGGGTGCCGTGACGGGGAACAGGGCCACCGCCGGGATGCCGAGATCCACAATTTCCTGGGCTTCTGCTTTTAATAAATCGACGCTGATGCGCTCGATTCCCGGCATCGACGGAACCGGCTCGATCTGCTGCTCGCCCTCGCAGACAAACATCGGGTAGATCAGGTCGTTGGTGGTCAGCGTCGTCTCGCGCATCAGGCGGCGCGAGAAGGGAGCGCGGCGCATGCGCCGCATGCGGGTGGCTGGAAAGGGCATGGCGGGACTTTACCATCGCTTGCTGGACTGTCAATGCGGCGGTACGATGAGAGATTCGAGCTTGGGAAGTGCTCGTATTTCATTGATTTCATTCGGGGGAATGATGTCTCAGGGCGTTCTGGTCATAGAGCCGTCGGCGACGTTGTCGAACCTGCTGGTGCGTACGCTAAGCGCCGGCAGCTACAGCCTCACGTCCGTCACTCACGACTTCGAAGAGGCGCTGACGCTGATCAAGGACTCGGTGGAGCGGGGACGCCCCTTCGACGCGATCATTCTCGGCGTGCCGCCGCGCGTGGCCAATCCGA
Organism: Pseudomonadota bacterium; assembly: GCA_038747195.1. Classification (GTDB taxonomy): domain Bacteria; phylum Pseudomonadota; class Gammaproteobacteria; order Xanthomonadales; family SZUA-38; genus JANQOZ01. The sequence continues at coordinate 9,760 of JBCDKA010000004.1, read as the reverse complement.
TCAAACCGCTGCTGAAACTGTTGCAGCGTCAGGGTCCCGCCAACCAGATCCCTTTTCTGCTGGTGATTCACGACAAGCACGTGATCTTAGAGCGCTGGGCGGATAACCGCGGCCACAGCGCGATTGTTCCCTGGCAGCGATTTTCCCAGATACCGGCGATCCTCGCCGGCATGATTCCCGAGCCAACGCCCAAAAAGACCAGCGCCAGCGACGAACCGGACGCTAGCGCCGTCAGCGTGCTGTTTGTGGATGACTCGCAGAGCGCGCGCTACGCCTACCGCCAGCTGCTGGAAAGTCGCGGCTTCCCGGTGGACGTCGCCAGCACGGTCGCCGGCGCCGAAGCGATGGCGGCTCAGGGTGACTACGATCTGATGATCCTGGACTACTACCTGCCCGACGGCACCGGCGATGAGCTCTGCCGCAAAATCCGGAACCTGCCCAATTGCGCGGGTGCCACCCTGGCGATCATCACCGGCAGCTACCGGGAAACGATCATCAAGAGCTGTCTCGAGGCGGGCGCCATCGAGTGTATGTTTAAGAACGAAGCCAAGGAGCTGTTCATCACCCGGGTCGCGTCCATCGCCCGCGGAATTTTGACCCGTAAGTCGGTGGAAGCCGAGCGCCAGCGCCTCGACGGCATCCTCGGGTCTGTGGGTGATGGTGTATACGGCGTTAGCACCGGCGGTGAGATCACGTTCATCAATCCAACCGGCGTGCGGCTGCTCGGCTATGCCGAAGAGGCCGAGCTGGTGGGCGAGCGGGCGACCGATCACCTGCATCATGATGATGCGGATCACAATGATCGGCTGGAGGACTGCTACCGCAGCGGCCACGCGCTCAGCGGCATGGAAACCATGTTTAAACACCGCCGCGGCCATCCGCTGCCGGTGGAGTGCACCGTGTTTCCGCTATCGATTAAGCAGCAGCGCAAGGGTGCGGTGGTGGTGTTTCGTGATATCTCGGAGCGCAAGTCGGTGGATCAGCTCCGCTGGGAAGTCTCTCACGATTCGCTGACCGGGCTCGCCAACCGGCGGCACTTCAGCCAGCACCTCGATCGGCAGCTCGAGCGCCTGCACGAGGAAGGGGGCTACGACGCGCTGCTGTGCGTGGATATCGACCGATTCCGCGATATTGTCGAATCGGGCGGTGAGGCCGAAGGTGACCGCGTGCTGGCTGAGGTGGCCGAACGCCTGGGGACTCGCCTGCGTGACCGCGACCTGCTCGCGAGGCTTGAGGCGGACCGCTTCGCTCTGCTGCTGTCGCGCATCCAGCTGTCCACGCTGTTTACCATCGCCGATGAGTTCCGCGGCGTGCTGGCGGAGGTACAGGCCGAGCGATTCGGCGTACGTCGTCCGGTCACCGGCTCCATCGGCGTGGTGATCCTGACGCGCATGACGCCGTCAGCGGAATACGCGCTGGAGCATGCGCGCATCGCCTGCGACCACGCGAAGAAAAAGGGCCGCAATCAGACGCACATCTACCTGTCTGAGGAAGACACCCGGACGGCACGTGAGCTCGAATCCGGCTGGGAAGACCGCTTTAAAGACGCCATTCGAAACGATCGCTTTGTGTTTCTGGCGCAACCCATCACGCCCATCGACTCGTCGCCGACGCTCCAGCTCGTGGACGATGCGGGCAACGTGGTTCAGGAGCAACCGCGAGAGCTGATCTTCGAACTGCTGCTGCGCATGGTTTCCCGTGACGGTCAGTGGGTGTCCCCGAACGTCTTTGTGCCGCTTGCGGAGCGGGTCAACATGGTTCAAGAGGTCGACCTCTGGGTGATTCGCAATGCGCTGATCAAGCTGGAGGAGATGGCGGAGGAAAACTACAACGTCTGCCTGACGGTCAACATCTCCAACGTGACGCTGCAGGATCTCGACGCACTCCGGCTGATTCGGGACGTCATCGAATCCCGGCGCATGGAGCCCAACCGGCTGATCTTTGAGGTTACCGAAACCTCGGAGATGGCCAGTCTGCACAGTGCCCGCAAGTTTATGCTGGAGCTACGCAAGCTCGGCTGCCGCTTTGCGCTGGATGACTTCGGCACGGGCTTTAGCTCTTTTACTCACCTGAAACACCTGCCGGTCGACTTCATTAAAATTGACGGCATGTTTGTACAGGCCATGGTCAACGACGACGTTGACCGCACCATGGTCAACTCGATTACCTCGATGGCGCACGCGCTCGGGCTGGCAACCATCGCTGAGCATGTGGACTCGGAGGAGACCCTGGAGGCGGTACGTCTGGCCGAAGTGGATTTTGTTCAGGGCCACTACCTGGGTGAACCCATGCTGCTCGATACCCTCGATATCGACGCGATGCTCGAAGCGCAGAAGCCGCCGGCCGCGGGCGATCAGTCGTCAGGATCCGGCGGGCACGGCTGACGGGGTCTGCTGCGGTTCCGGCGGGCCCAGCCAGCCTTCCAGCACCTCGTAGGTCTGTTCGATCCCCGCACGCGTGTGCCCAGAAAAGGTCTGGCAGGTCGCTCGCAGCTTGTGCTTCTTGAGGTCGGCTCGGACTTTGAGCAGCACAGCCTTCGCAGGTCCGCGCTTGAGCTTGTCCGCTTTGTTGAGCAGCACGTGGCAGGGTAGCTCCACTCGCTGGCACCACTTGAGGAACTGCAGGTCGAACGGCTTTAGCGGGTGTCGGATGTCCATAATCAGAATCAGTCCGCGAAGGCTTCGCCGGCTGCGAAAGTAGCGGTCCAGCTCCTGATCCCAATGTTCCCGCAGCTTTTGCGACACCTTGGCATAGCCATAGCCCGGCAGATCGATCAGTCGCTGTCCCCCGTCGAGCTCAAAGACCACCATATGCTGCGTTCGCCCCGGCGTTTTGCTGGTCCGGGCCAGTGATTTCTGGTCGGTCAGCGCGTTGATAACCGTGGACTTGCCGGCGTTGCTGCGCCCGGCAAACGCCACTTCACCGCCGCTGTCGTCGGGCAGCTGGTTAACCCGGTGTGCGTTGAGGCCGTAGCGGGCGGCCCGGAAGCGCTGGTATTCGTTGACGGTCATAGTTTCGCTTGTTATAAGAATCGGCTGTCTTTCACGGCGATATGACGTTATACCGGCCACAATAGGCGCCGTTTTGGAAAAGTATTGCGGCCTCCATGAACACCTCGCCGCATCGAACAGGAGTTTAGAGCATGTTGCCCCACCGCAAGACGCTGGCCTTTTTGTTTGCCGGCTGCGTTTTACTGAGTTCTCCGCTGGCGGCCCAGGTTGTCGGCGACCCGGTTGCAGGCCAGACCAAGGCGACGGTTTGCGCGGGCTGCCACGGTGTCGATGGTAACAGCACGTTTGCCGAATGGCCGAAGCTGGCGGGGCAGCACGAGCAGTACATCGTGAGGCAGGTCAAGAACTTCCAGTCCAAGAATCGCGACAATGCGTTGATGTACCCGATGATCGTCAATCTGACAGAACAGGACTCGGCTGACATCGGCGCTTATTTTGCCCAGCAGAAAGTGAAGCCGGGCACCGCCGACGAGTCGCTCGTCGAGATTGGCAAGCGTCTGTATCAAGGGGGCGCCGCCGGGCGCGGGATCCCCGCCTGTATGGCGTGTCACGGCCCCGGCGGTCGCGGCAATCCGGGTGCAAAATACCCTTCCGTCACCGGGCAGCATGCGGTTTACACCTCGTCGGTTCTGACGCGTTTCCAGGGTGGCAAGGTCTGGGGTGAGGGTGAGGGCGCCAACGCCATCATGGCCTCCATCGCGGGCCGCCTGACGGATGAGGAAATCACCGCGCTGGCGAGCTACATCGAAGGGCTGCACTGACCTTCTGACAACCGGCGGCCGTCGAACCGGCCTTTCGCGCCGCTGGTCCGGGCCTGCGGGTCTGAAGGAACCATTTGGGCTGGCCGGGGTCGGAGCAAACGGGAGCGCCTGCCGGCGGTGGCAGGTGACAGATCGGAGTAAAACCAACATGAGATGGATCACGCTGGCAGCGCTGCTGCTCAGTTCCGGAGCGTTTGCTCAGGTGATGGGCCAGGGCGGCGCTTACGTTCCGGGCAAAGACTACAAGCTCATCGAACCGGCCCAGCCGACCGACGACGCAACGCAGGTTGAGGTTGTTGAGGTGTTTGGGTATCTCTGCCCACATTGCGCGACCTTCCAGCCCTATATCGAACCCTGGTCGAAAAATCGCCCGGATCGGGTCACGTATCAGCGTGTTCCCGTGGTGTTTCAGCGGAGCTGGGAGCCTCTGGCGCGTGCCTATTACACCGCCGAGGCGCTAGGAATTTTGGAAGAATCACACAACGCGCTGTTTCGGGCGCTGCACACCGAACGCCGTCCGCTGCGCAACACCGACGACTTGGCCAATTTCTTCACCAGCTTTGGCGTCACTCGCGAAGAGTTCGATAACACCGCGAAGTCGTTTACGGTGCAGACCAAGCTCTCCCGCGGCGTCAACCAGGCGCGCCGCTGGGGCGTCACCGGCACACCGAGTGTGGTCATTAACGGTAAATACCTGGCCAACGGCTCGATGGCGGGCAGCTACGAGCGGCTGATTCAGATTGTGGATCATCTGGTGGCCCAGGAGCTCGCCGCGCTGCCGCCGCAGGCTGAAGAGGCTGCTGAGGAAGACGCAACCCAGGCCGGATCCTCGCACTGAGTGCCCGCAACACCGCAATCGAAACACCGAGCGCCGGGTGGTTTATGCACCACCCGGCGCTTTTTTTTGCCGCTTTGGTCGGATCGCCACGGGTGCAGCACGCTTTGGATCGGGAGTTATTGCTAAACTGATCTGATGGAAGCGCGTCCCGACCCAAGCGTCGACCTCCGCCTGCTGAGCTACAACATTCAGGCGGGGGCGCAGACAACCCAGTATGCCGACTACGTGACGCGCGGCTGGCAGCAGGTATTGCCGTTCCCCGGCCGCGGCGCGGTGGTTGCTGCCGTCGGTGAGGCGGTCCGCAGCTATGACGTGGTGGGACTGCAGGAGGCGGATCGCGGGTCGCTCCGCAGCGCTTTCCTCAATCAGCCGCAGTTTGTCGCCGAACAGGGCGAGTTCCCCTACTTTTCGCAGCAGTCCAACCGCCGGGTCAGTCGACTGGCGAGCACCGGTAACGCCCTGCTTAGCCGAATTCGGCCGCAGGCCGTGGAGGATCACCGCCTGCCAGGTCGGGTACCGGGGCGTGTGTCCGGTCGTGGCGCCCTCGTGGCCCGGTTCGGTGATGCGGCGCTCGGGCTGACCATCGTGAATGTTCATCTGGCGCTCAGCCGCCGGGCGCGGCGCAGCCAGCTCGATTTTCTGGCTGACCGCCTCGCCGGCTGCCGCTACGCGATTGTGATGGGCGATTTTAATGCGCCGCTCCACGCGCCCGAGATCCAGGCGTTTCTCGAACGTACCGAGCTGCTCAGCCTGCCTTGCGATCTATCCACCTTCCCGAGCTGGCGACCGGCAAGGCGCATCGATCACATGTTCTTCAGCCCGGGCGTCCAGCTCAATGCGGCCACCGTCCTGCCGATTGAGCTCTCCGATCACTGTCCCGTTGCGGCTGACGTGAGCGTGCCGCTGAGCGCCATGTTTCACCATCCGGCCGCGGCCATGCCGGCCCCGGCAAAGGTGGCCGCGCTGTAATGACCGAACGGGCTCGCGTCCGCTTCTTTGCTTCGCCCTTGCTGCTTGTCGCGCTGCTCAGCGTCGGCGGAGGCGCGTGGGCGGCCGAAGCCACCACGCTGGATCCACGAGAGGCCTATCTCTCCGCTCTCAAGGCGCTGGATCGCAAACAGCTGGATCGCTTCGACGAGCTGGCCGGCCAGCTGCAGGATTACCCCCTATATCCCTATCTGCAGATCGCCCGGGTCAGTACCGGCCTCAAGACCGCCAAGCCGACGGCGGTGCGGAAACTGCTGGAAGACTACCCCAGCATGCCCCCCAGCTATCGTCTGCGCCGGAGCTGGCTGCGCGAGCTGGCCCGGCGTGAGCGTTGGGATGAGTTCCTGACCGACTACCGGCCGCAGCGCGACATGGAGCTGCGCTGCCAGCACGCGCTGGCCACGCTTCGGGTGCACGGGAGCGTGGGTTATGAGCCGGATCTTTGGCTGGTGGGTCGATCCCAGCCAGATGCCTGTGATCCGGTATTCACCCACTGGCGCCAGCGAGGGCTGCTCACCGCTGATCGATACTTCGAGCGCGCCGTCTTGGCGGCCAAAGCGGGCGAGTCCACCTTTGCCGGCTTTCTCGGCCGACGGCTGAGCGGCCCCCGCCAGGGAGAGGTGAAGCGCTGGGCCGCCCTGCAGAGTAATCCGGGTCGTAACCTGGCGGCGGCCAGTCGCTGGTCCGACTCGCCGCCTCACCGGCAGATGGTGCTGAGCACGCTGGATCGGATCAAAAGCCGCAACAACACGCTGGCGCTGTCCGCCTGGCCAACGCTGCGAGACCATTACTCGTTCAGCGCCGATCAGGTGGCGGAAGTCGATCGCAATCTGGTGTTGTTTTACGCCACGGACTATCCGCTGGACGCACAGCGCAAGCTCACGGCGCTGACCCTGCAGGATCCGCAGATCGTCGAATGGCGGGCGCGGGTCGCGATCAAGGAAGGCGACTGGTCATCGCTGCTGGCGGCGCTCGATAGCCTGCCGGCGGAGCTCCGCAACCGCGACCGCTGGCAGTACTGGAGAGCGCGGGCCCTGGCTGCAAGCGGCAGCGGCAGCGAAGCGCTGCAGCTCTTCGAGCAGCTGGCTAAGAAGCCTAACTATTTTGGCTTTGCGTCGGCCGATCGGGTCAGCGCACCCTATGCGTTGTGTCCGGCGCCGCGCGACCCAGACCCCGCGGTGCTGACCGCGCTGACGGCACGACCAGCGATGCAGCGAGCGCTGGAGCTACACGCCTTGGGTGAGTGGCGCGACGCTCGCTCGGAGTGGAACGTGGCCACGCGAAACCTGAACCGAGAGCAGCGTCGCCAGGCTGCGGTGCTCGCCGACGGCAGCGGCTGGTTCGGCCGAGCCATCCTGACGCTGGCTGACACCGGGCATACCGATCGCTACGACCTGCGCTTTCCGCTGGCCTGGCACGCGGAGGTCACCCAAAACGCCGCGCGCTTCGGGCTCAACGCCAGCCTGATTTACGGCGTGATGCGCTCGGAAAGTGCCCTGGTGGTGGACGCGGTCAGCGGCGCCGGCGCTCGCGGCCTCATGCAGCTGACGCCCCAGACCGGTCGGGAGGTCGCCTCAAGTCTCGGTGAGTCAAATCCCGGACGCCGGGGGCTGCTCCGCGAGGACGTCAACCTGCGGCTAGGCAGCGCGTACCTAGCTAGCCTGTTCGAGCGCTACAACCATCCGCTGAAGGTGCTGGCAGCCTACAACGCGGGGCCTGACGCCGTCGCCCGCTGGGAGGCGCTGGATCTGCCGGAGGAGCCTGATCGCTGGATCGAAAGCCTGCCGTATTACGAGACCCGGGACTACCTGATGCGGGTGCTGGCCTTCACAACGCTCTATGACTGGCGCCGTGAGGGTAAAATGGTGCCTTTGGCGCAGCGCATGCCGGCGCTCGACCTTCGACCCGGCGTGACCGACTTCGGGATCCGGGGACGAGTTGTCCCGCGCTGCCCCTCGTAAAAGGTACAAACATGACACATACGGTTTTACTCGGTGGCAGCGGGTTTGTCGGAGATGCCCTGGCCAACGAGCTGGCCACGCGCGGCGAGCAGGTGACAATCGTTTGCCGTAATCCGGCGACAAGACGCTCGGCGCGACCCAACATCACGGTGAGCATCGCCGATCCTTACGACGTCGCCAGCCTGGTAGAGGCCATTTCCGGAGCTGACGTTCTGGTTAACCTCGTGGGTATCCTGAACGAAAAGGGCTTTGACGGCAGCGGCTTTCGCAAGGCGCATGTAGAGGTGACGCGCAACGCCCTGGAGGCCTGCGAGAAGGCGGGTATCGAGCGTTATGTGCAGATGAGTGCTCTGCGGGCCGGCGAAGGCACCAGTCACTATCTCAAATCCAAGGCTGAGGCCGAAGCGCTGGTCCGCAACAGCGCTTTGGACTGGGCTATTTTGCGCCCGTCCGTGATCTTTGGTCCTGCCGATAGTTTCCTGAACCGCTTTGCCGCGCTAATCAGCCTGACGCCGCTGGTGATGCCGCTGGCCTGTGCCGGCAGTCGCTTTCAGCCGGTGTACGTGGGTGACGTGGCCGATGCGTTTGCCAACGTCATTGAGCAGGGTGGCAACGGTCGAGTGCTGGACCTGGTCGGCCCCGGGACCTACACGCTCAAGCAGCTGGTGGAGTACGTCATCGCGCTGAAGGGACGGCGGCTGAAGGTGGTGGGTCTCCCCGGCTTTGTGAGCTACCTGCAGGCGTTGGTCATGAACCTGGTGCCGGGAAAACCCTTCTCGACCGACAACTATCGTTCGCTGCAGCTCGACAGCGTATCGGAAGACAACGCGCTTGAGGCGCTCGGGGTCACGCCCACGCCGCTGGAGGCGATTGCGCCGACCTACCTGGGTCGCCAGCAGCGGGCCCATCGCTTCGACGACGCCCGCAGTCGCGCCGGGCGGTAATGCACCCTAGAACCCTCCTGGCACCGCCCTTGGCAGCGGGTCGGCGCGGGTAGCATCTGCCATGGAAATCTATCTAGTCGGCGGCGCGGTGCGGGACGAGCTGTTGGGACGGCCCGTCGTGGACCGCGACTACGTGGTCACCGGGGCCACCCCCGAGGAGATGGTGGCGCAAGGCTACCGACCCGTCGGCAAAGATTTTCCGGTTTTTCTGCACCCGGAAACCGCAGAGGAATACGCGCTGGCTCGCCGTGAGCGAAAGGTTGCCGCCGGTTATGGGGGCTTTGAGTTTCATGCCGGGCCCGAGGTGACGCTCGAAGAGGATCTCTCGCGCCGCGACTTGACCGTCAACGCCATTGCCCGGTCCGCTGACGGGACACTGATCGATCCATTTGGTGGCGTCGACGACATCGAGGCGCGCCGCCTGCGTCACGTTACCGACGCGTTTGCCGAAGACCCGGTCCGGGTGCTCCGGCTAGCGCGGTTTGCCGCTCGCCTGGCGTCGCTGGGATTCTCCGTGGTGCCGGAGACCACTATGCTTGCCCGCCAGCTGGCGGCCGCCGGTGAGCTCGACGCGCTGACGCCGGAGCGGGTGTGGACCGAAACCGAAAAAGGCCTGATGACGGCCAATCCCGAAGTCTTTGTGGCGGTGCTGCGCGAGTGCCACGCCCTGGCGGTGGTGCTGCCCGAGGTCGATGCGCTGTTTGGCGTGCCGCAGCCCGCGGAACACCATCCGGAGATCGACACCGGGGTTCATCTGCTGCTGGTGCTGGCGCAGGCAGCGCGCATGGACCTATCCAGCGCCGCGCGCTTCGCCTGCCTGACGCACGACCTCGGCAAAGCCCTGACGCCGAAGGACGAGCTGCCAAAGCATCATGGTCATGAAGCTTCCGGGCTGAAGCCGCTGGCTCAGCTCTGCGACCGCCTTCGGGTGCCGAAGGAGCATCGCCGCCTGGCCGAGCTCGTGTGCCGCTATCACCTGCAGGTCCATCAGGCGCTGACCCTCAAGCCCGGCACGGTGATGAAGCTGATCGAGGCTGCGGACGGCCTGCGCCGCCCCCAGCGATTTGTCGAGATACTGCGCGCCTGCGAGGCCGACTTTCGGGGGCGGGAAGGCGGGAACGCTGAAGCGCCATATCCGCAGGCCGCTTACCTGGAGACGGTGATGACAGCCGTGGCTGCGGTGCCGAACGCCCCGCTGAGGGCTGAGGGACTGGAAGGCCTTGAGCTTGCGGCGGCGCTGCGCCGAGCGCGGATCAGG
>JBCDKA010000003.1:0-86415 GCA_038747195.1 Pseudomonadota bacterium | reverse complement strand
TCCCATATCGCTTGGAGATTCCCACCGGGGCTACCGCGTGCTGGGCACCGACGAAAACTACTTCACCTTCTACCGCTATGGCGGCGGGCGAGGCCTTGAGCTCGCTGACGGCGCGCTTTTCGCCGACGACGGTGACGCCGTAATCGGTGCTGAAATCGCGGCAAAGCTCGGCTACGAGGTCGGGACGCCGATTGTGGTGTCGCACGGCATCGGTGCCGGGAGCTTTGCGGAGCACGACGACAATCCGTTTCGGGTTGCTGGCATCCTGGAGCGGACCGGAACCCCGGTTGATCAAACCGTGCACGTCACGCTGGCGGGCATTGAGATCATGCACGGCGCCGAGGTTGAGGGAGCCGATCACGACCATAGTGGGGAGGGCGGTGAAGGTCACGCTGAGGCCACGATTGAACCCGAGATCATTACGGCGTTTGTCGTGGGCATGAAGTCGCGCGCCGCGCTGTTTGGCCTGCAGCGCATCATCAACGACTACCGCCGCGAACCGCTCTCCGCGATTATCCCTGGCGTTGCGTTGACTGAGCTTTGGGGTCTCGTCAGCACAGCCGAAACCGCGCTGCTGGTGGTCAGCGGGTTCGTGGTAGTCGCCGGCCTGCTCGGTCTGCTCACCACCCTGCTGACCAGTATGAACGAGCGACGCCGCGAAATGGCGGTCCTGCGCTCGGTCGGCGCGGGACCCGGCATGATTTTCTCGCTGCTCATCTGCGAAGCCGCCATCCTGGCATTTCTCGCAGCCGTCGCTGGAGTGGCCATCGTGCATCTCGGGCTTTTGCTTTCACGAGATCTGGTGCTCGAGGCGTTTGGCATTGCGCTGACCCCACGCCTGCCGGGCATGTTCGACCTGCTGGTGGTCGGCGCCGTGACGCTCGCCGCGATGCTGATCGCTCTGGTCCCGGCCTGGCGGGGCTACCGCAACTCACTCGCTGACGGGCTGACCGTCAGAATCTAACTGAATTCCCACATCTTGAGTCCTGACACCGGCTCGGTTAACCTTGCGCCCCCGCGGAGAGATGCCGGAGTGGTTGAACGGGCTCGCCTGGAAAGCGTGTGTGCGTGAAAGCGTACCGAGGGTTCGAATCCCTCTCTCTCCGCCACTCTTCCCCTGTTATCCTGCACCTGCTTTCTATGACAGTAGGTGACGCCCGTGAAAATTGCCAGGCTAGCTTTCTTCTTCTTTCTCCTCAGCCCCCTAGCCCGAGCCGAATGGACCCACCAAACGGTCGAAGGCGCCGGCGAGGTCCCGCTCAACGTGGTCACCGCAGGCAACCCGGAATCTCCGCCCATTCTGTTTATTCACGGTATCGGGCAAAGCCACTACAGTTTTGTTCACCAGCTCAACTCCGACCTGGCCAACGATTTTTTCCTCGTCACCTTTGACTTGCGCGGCCACGGCGCCTCGGGCAAACCCTGGGCGCCGGAGGCCTATCAGCCCCGGAGCGTATGGGCGGACGACGTTGACGCCGTCATAGAAGCCACAGGCATCCAAAAGCCCGTTGTTATGGCCTGGTCTTACGGCACCCTGGTACTGATGGACTACATTCGGGAGCGAGGCGCTGACAACCTGGTCGCCATCAACCTGACGGGTGCTCTAGGTTCTTTGGTGCCGGTTCGTCTGCCGACCAACGACCCAAACACGGAAGAATTCCTCCGGCTGCGGAAGTTACGCCAAAGCCCGAACCTGGCGGACAAGATCAGGGCGAGTGAGGGTATGAGCCGATGGCTGACCGCCACGCCCATGGCAGACGACGAAAAACGTCTGTTTGACGCCATTTCCCAGATGCTGCCAGCCTACGCAAGAACCCCCATGATGCAGCGCCCGTTTAACAACGAGGATCTGCTGGACGGCCTAGACATGCCGGTGTTGCTGTCGCTGGGTTCGGAAGACAACCCGCTCCAGCTGGAAGACGGCGCGGCGCTGGCCAAAGGCCACAAGAACATCAGCCTGTCGGTCTTCGAGGGCGCGGGGCACTCCGTCTTCTTCGAGCAGCCAGAGCGCTTCAATCGCGAGCTGCGGACCTTTGTCGAAGCCAGCCTGCGGGCTCACGAAACACCAGAACCGTAAACCGCGCCAATACCCCTAACGCATGGGCGGCTGCCTAATCCCGATAGGCTGGGCGTCGGGCCGTGTGCAATACTTTTCCTATCGATAGTCCTCGGGGAGGCCCATGGCAAAACGCCGCGTCGTTGGCGCAATGGCAGCGCTGGTATTGGTTGTGCTGGCTGTTGGGGCAGCAACCGTTGACTGGCGATTCTGGTACCGGTGGCACAACTTGCCCGAAGACCCGGGCGAGTGGCCAGCCAGTTTCTACCAACCCAAGCACCAGCTGCCGGGCAACGAGCAGGCGTTTTTTCCCATAGCCAGCGACGCCGAGCGCAGCGTTCCAGCCGATATCCTGGAGTCTGCCGCCGCCTGGGCTGAAGCCCACAACTCAGCTGCGCTGCTGGTCCTCCACCGGGGCAAAATTCAGCTGGAGCGCTACTGGCAGGACATCGGGCCCAACTCGCTGTTCACCGGGCGCGCAATGACCCGGTCACTCTTACCACCGCTGGTCGCTGTGGCGATGAGCGACGGCCATATCGGGTCGCTGGACGACCCCGTCGGACGCTACCTTGACGAATGGCGCAACGACGCAAGAGGCAAGATCACGCTTCGGCAGCTGCTGCAGAACATCAGCGGTCTGGAGAACCCCCCGCTGGCCGGAGATCCCGATCCGATGGCCAAGAATGCGCAGGTGTCGCTGAGCTCTGACTTCCGCAAGGCGGCGCTCAACTTTGACCTGGAGAACACGCCGGGCACGTTTTTCGGGCTATCGAATGCCAACGCGCAGCTGATTGGGGCCGTCCTGGAGTCGGCCACTGGTGTTCCCTATGAAGACTATTTGAACGATCGGCTGTGGAGCCTCCTTGGCGCCGGCCCGGCGGAGCTCTACATGGACCGACCGCGCGGTATGCCCGCGGTCTACTGCTGCTTTCGCGCAACGCCCCGTGACTGGCTTCGCTACGGGGCGGCGCTCGCCGCCGACGGGATGGTGGATGGTCAGCGAATCTGGCCGGAGGGATGGACTCAGCAAATGGCCACCCCATCGGCGATCTATCCCAACTATGGACTCCAGCTGTGGGTCGGGAACCCGCCGAACTCAGATCGCCGGCCCTACATCCAGGGCAAGGAGATGGGCGCACCACACGGCCCGCCGGTCGAAAGCGAGCGTTTCTTTTTCCTGGAGGGTGGAGGTTATCGAACGATGATCGTGCTGCCGGAGGAAGAGCTAGTGATTCTGCGGCTGGGCTATTATCACCCGGAGTGGCAAACCTCCACCCTTCCGAATCTGATTCTTGCCGGCCTCAACGCACCGTGACCCCGCCGCGCTGCTGGACGCCTAAGCTTTCAGCCGGTTGAGCGGCGCGTCAGACCCAGCTAGACCTCGAACGGAATTGGCCGATCAAACTCGTCCCAGCGCGGCTTCAGCAGCTCGGGATACTCTCGCTCCATGCGATTGAGCATCTCCCGGGGCAGCTCGGCGGGTGAGTTCACTTTTTTGCCATCCCAGAATCCCGAAAGGTGGCCCTTACCCTCCGGCATTCCAAGCCACTTGGGATACTCGTAAGCGTAATGTCCGCAAAAATGCACGGGTAGAGAAGTGATGCTCTGGTTGGCAAACAGGTCGAACTCGACCCACTGACACGAGTTTTCAATGTGGGTAGCCGGCCAGTCCGGCGGCGCACTGCGAACGCTGTCCAGCTTGATGAGATCGTTCTCAATGCGGAACTGGCGAAAAACGTCCTGGGTATACCCGCCGCCATTCATGTTACGAAAGCCCGCTGGGCTGCCGATCGTGCCGGGATCGTTCAACAGCAGCGATACCGGAACCTCAACCCGCTTTTCCGTTATCGGGTTAATGACACTGTCGGTAAACTTGTTGGTTTTGAGATCGCGCGGGTAAGACAGGTTATGGGCGTGAATTCGGTAGTTGTTATTGCCGAGATGCCGGAAATAGCTGTACTCGATTCCCTCGTAGCGCAGCAGCGGTTCCGGTCGCCGTCCCCCAGGGATCATAAAAACAATCCAGTGGTACCAGGTCAGGGTCGTGCCCTGCTCTTCCACGAGGTCGCGCTCCATGCGCATGTGCGCGCGAAACTCCTCAACCGGGTCATCGAAATCCAGAAACTCCGACACGACCGGGCTCACCGCCGGCGCAACGGACATCCCGGATTCCGCGCTTAGGGTGCTGCCGCCAAGAACACCTCCGGCGGCGCCGGCGGCGGAAACAAAACTGCGTCTGCTGATCATGGTCAAGACCCCATAAGTTGCGCCACCCCCAGGCTCCGGCATTTTGTCTGCGGACGCAAGGCAGAAGGCTGCGGATAACCATGCGCGTTTGTTCTGACAACCCTCATCATTTGCATGGCCAATGTGAGAAGACGACGCAAATTGACGCGGGTACTGGGCCATAATGGCGCTGACTCTGGAACCGGATTCGGGCGCCAGGGCGTATGTGGTGAAGCCAAACCTGCCAGGATTCAATCGATGAGCTATTTTTTGACGCGCGCCTTGAGAAGCCTGCACTCAAATGTAAAGCGGCCAAGTTCCACTCGGAGCCAACGGCGGAGATTTATGACCGCAACCCTGGCAGCGAGCGCGGCGGCCGTACCCGGCACAATAGCGCTCGCGAGCCCGGCGGCGCTGCCTGCCTTTCCCGGTGGCCGCATTCGATCCGAATTCGTGAATTACGAAAATCCGCTGGAACATCAGCGACAGAGCTTCCGGGTCCTGCGCAATATGCGTAAAAACGCGGACGTTCTGTTCTGGTACCACTTTCAAATGTACGCCGTGCAGGACGGGCGTCGTCCCGAAGCGGTGGTGCGCTGGGAGGGTATTGAGCTTTCCCATCATCAAAACCTTGGGCCGGGTATGTACCGCATCGGCGGTCACAACCTGTCTTTTCCCCGCGACATTAAAACAGGACGCTGGACCGACAGCGCGGTCAATCCGATCACCGGGGAAACGGTTGCGGTTCCCGCAATCACCCTGACCGGCGATCCAGGCTATCTCTACACACCGGACGGCGTGATCCCCCTCGACAGCCCGGAAGCGCCGCCGCGGATTCGTCACGAGCAGTTTTTGATCGAGGGAGACCTGATGAAGATCGAGCAGGTGCGCCAGCCGCCGGCTTCCTGGCCCGCCACGTTTATCGAAACGTCGGCCAACTGGTCGCCGCTTTCGCTCTTTCAGGACGACAGTATTCTGGATCTCCCGACCGGCACCTCCGGCGGCTATGTTTTCCCCTGGCCCGAATGGATGGATATGGGCGACCGGCCCGGCCATATGTTCGCCACCTGGAACGGTCGCAAGCTTCAGTCCGTCGACCAGCTGCCGGCGGAGTTTTTCCAAAAAGCCAGCACGGTTCATCCAGAGCTGCTTGAAGTGGACATGACGAGATTCTCCGAAGCCCTACCTAAGCCGCTGGCCAAGCGGGTTGCCGAGGCAGCCGCATGAACGCCGTCGAACGTCATCGAAGGGTGGGCATCTTCGCCGCGGTCCTTGCTACCTGCTGCTGGTCTTTCAGCCAGGCGAACGATCAAGCTGACTCGCTGGCAGCGATTCAGGCACTCCTCCCGGGCGATTACCTCGGCGAGGGAAGTCGGGGCCCTGTCTATCATCGGATCGTGCCGCTGCGGGTGCCCACCTTGGGCGGCCAGATTTTCTATCACCACATCAGCACGGAGTCGTTCGGCGGCCCCGCAGCGCAGCGTAAGTTTTATGCCTTCGAAGGCACCGACCTGATCATGCGGTCCACGGTGCTGCTAGAGAGCGGCGTCACGCTGGACAGCAACTGGGACATGGCGCTGCAGCTCACCCAGGTCACGGAGGAGAAGCTCCTCAGATTTCCCGACGGCTGCAGGTTTCAGTGGCACGACGACGACGGCGACTTCGTCGCACGCGTAGACCGCAGCGTGTGTAGCTACGACAGCCCCGCTTTCGGCGGCCGAGTCAGCCCGGAGATGACCTATCGCCTGACGCCCTGCGATCTGGCGATCGCGGAGGGCATTTACCGCGAGGACGGCCGCCCTGTCTTTCCGCCGTCTGACATCACGAACCGCCGGATGGCCACAGCTGATGACACGAACAAAGACGCAATGACGGGATGTAACGCTTCGCGCTGACGTACAGTCCCTCCACCGCCACAACGGGTGGCTTTTCTGCAGGATGCCGTTAGGCTAACCCTATGATTTCTCGCTCTTGGACAGCCCGCACGGCCGGGTTCGTAATGGCGTTTCTGCCGCTGGTTTGGAGCAGCGCCCACTCCCAATCCCTGCGCTTTGAGCGCTTCGTGCCGGCACTTCAGCAGCCCTGGTACTTCTCCGACGGGGTTGACGGTATTGCTGCGGTTGGCGACACGGTCTTTGCGGTAAGCGAAGGCAACGCCTTTGCGCTCAGCCGCACCGGGCGAGTCATCACGCTCGGCTCGCCGTTCGGCGCCAACAATGCGCAAGACCTTGTGGCCAGAGACGGCATGCTCTACATACCGACGTTTCGCGGCGTGGTCCGCATGGACCAGAATTTTGAGTCGACGGAGCTACTCGTTGGCGGCGCCATCGGAGAGCCAGGCGAAATCGCGTTAGCGAATGCCCTGGATTTCCTGAGTGACGGCAGCTTTGTGCTGCTGGACGTCGATTTCTCGGTACCTGACGGCAGTGCCAACAGCGTCAAAGTCTATGACGCTGACTTCAACTTTCAGTCGAGCTTTCAAGGCTTCGGCCCGTGCACTGCCGGCTTTGCCATCCCCCCGGAGGGCCTGTTGGTCGCGCCAGACGATACGGTTTACGTAACTGACAGCTGCAATAACCAAATTATTCAGTTCGATGTGGAGGGCAACTTGCTGCGGGCTTTTGGTTCCTTTGCCGATACACCGCGTCCACAGGACCTGGTGTTCAGTAGTGATGGTAGCCAACTACTGGTTGCCACCGACCGGGACGTCGCAGTCTTGGCTACGGAAAGCGGCGCCGTGCTGGATCGATTCAGTCCACCTGAAAGTGGCAGCAACTTTTTCCCCGCGATCACCAGAGCGCTTGACGGGACCTACCTTCTGGGATCAATCTCCGCCGTACACCGCTACAGCTCAACGTTCCAGCTGTTGAGCACTTTTCAGGCTGCATCACCCGCCGAGGGGTTCTTTGATGAACCGCTGGATATCGCAGTAGATAACCGCAACAGCCTTGTGTACGTGCCCGAATTTCGAAACAGCCGGGTATCTGTGCTGGACGATGAAGGCCGACTCGTTCGCATTTATGACCGGACAACCGCACAGTTCGATACGCTGGACGCGCCCAGCAAAATCGTCAACCTGGGTCCAATCCAGGAACCGTTTACCGGCCTAACCGAAAACTTCTACGGGGTTACAGATTGTCGAGGTGTCAAGTTTTTCTCAGGTGACGGCGTCACTTATGTCCCCCTGGTCACTATTATGGGCAGCCAGCCGGGCGAGTTTATCCAGAACTGCGGCAAGCGCGCAGGCACGATTGATGGCTTTGAACTCTATCTGACAGATGGCGGAGACGATTCGGTCAAGGTCTTTGACACCCTCACGTACGATTTTCTGCGCGAGTGGGACTCAATAAATCCGGAGACTAATGCTCCGTTCAGAATTAGATCGCTGACCAGCGACGGTGTCCACCTGATCGCATTGGGGCGCGACAGGGTCGTTTTCTATGATGAGAACGGTGTGCCGCAGCGAGACTTCGACATTGGGGACAGTGGTGGTGACATCACCTATACGCAGCTCGGCGATCTGCTGGTGACCAGCTCGCGAGCGCTGCGACGGTACACGCTGGAAGGCGAGCTGACCCAGGAAACCCCGCTGCCTCGAGGTATCGGGCCCGGGCAGGTACGCGACATTACAAACTCCTCCGCCGTCGATCTCGGTAACGATCAGATTGTCGTAGCGGACGGCCGCAACAACCGAGTGAAATACCTCAGGGCTTTAACCACCACGGAAAATCCTAAAGCGATTGTGGTTGCCGGCGGTGGCCCCTATCCCGGCAACGCCCTGTGGGACGCCACCCGGGTCAACGCCAACTTTGGGTATCGCACCCTGCTCAACCAGGGGTTCGACAAGGATGCCGTTCAATACCTGTCCGATGATAATGCCGACCTGGACCAGAACGGCGTCGAGGACGACATCGACGCGCCGGCGATCGGCAGCGAACTGGAGGCCGCGATCACCGGGGCCTTTTCCGCGGACGCCACCGAGCTTGTGATCTACCTGGTGGATCACGGCGGCGACGACACGTTCCGGCTGAGCGGCACGGAGACGGTCACCAGCACACAGCTGAACGAGTGGCTGGACACCTGGCAGCAGGCCAGTGGCGGCCAGCGCATCACCGTGATCTACGATGCCTGCCAGTCCGGCTCCTTTGTCGACGAGATCAGCGCCGGCAGCGCGAATCGGATTGTGATTGCGAGCGCACGGGCCGACCAGAGCGCCTACTTTGTCTCGCAGGGCGCGCTGTCCTTTTCCAACCAGTTCTGGACGCAAATCTTTAACGGGCAGTCGCTCAAGGCAGCCTATGAGGCGGCTACCGAGGTGATCGAGCAGGCGTTTCCCACGCAAAACCCAATCCTGGACAGCAACGGCAACGGCATCGGGAACGAAACCGCGGACTTTGCCGTGCTCGACCTGATCGGCGGCGGCTTTATCGGCAACGGCACCACCATCAGCGGCTCCCGGCCCATCATCACCAGCGTTTTTCCGCCCACCACACTCGCAAACGGCAATGAAACCGTGCTGACCGCGTTCGGCGTGACCGACTCCGACGGCGTAGCCCGGGTCTGGGCAACGTTGATTCCTCCCGGCTACGTGCCTGGCTCAGCCGACAACCCCGTGAGTGAACTGCCCACGGTGAATCTGGACTCGCAGAGCGGGGACGACTTCTCGGCGACCTTTGCGGGCTTTTCCGAAATCGGCACCTACCAGGTCGTGATCTACGCCGAGGACGGCTTCGGCAACGTCTCGGTACCGAGCATCAGCACGGTGACCGTCAACAGTCCACTACAGCGGCGCGCCGTGATTATCGCCGGGGGCGATCAATCGGACGCCGGCTTTGCGGCGGTCAGCGCCAACACCCGTCTGGCTTACGCGGCGCTGGAACAGCAGGGTTACGGTCCGGACGGCGTCTCCTGCGACAACGCCATCTGCGACGCCGTGCAGTTTCTTACGCCCGAGGCGGTTGCGGGCTTTGACGCCACCGCAACCCTCAGCAACGTGGAAGACGCCATTTCGGTATGGGGCGCCACCGAGACCCAGGATCTGACGGTCTACCTGACCGGTCCTCGCGGCGGCGGCGGCTTTCAGCTTGCGGGCGGTGACGTGCTGACCGCAGCAGCGCTGGACGGGTTCCTGGACATCGCCGAGGCCGCCAACCCGGGGCGGGTCACGGTGATCGTCGACGGCGATCTGGCCGGCGAATTTGTGAACCAGCTGAGTCCAGCGGACGGCCGCCGATTCCTAATCGCCAGCGCGTCGGGTACCGACGTCGCGGCCAACGCGCTAGAGGGCGTCGTGTCGTTTTCCCGGTTCTTCTGGTCGCAGACGCTCAACGGCGCCACGGTATTCGACGCCTTCCGTCAGGCCCGCAGCGGCATTCGCTTTGCCGCGGACTGCCAGAACCCGGAAATCGACACCGACGGCAACAACGTTCCCAACCAGCTCTTCGACGGCCTTTCGGCGGGTGCCTATAGAATTGGCTCCGGGATTCTGCTGGCTGGGGATGACCCCTTGATCGAGTCGACCCAGGGACCGTCGGTGGTGACGGAAGGCAGCGCGTACAACCTGACCGTGAGCGGCATCACGACTACGGGCACCATCGACCGCGTGGTGGCGGTGATCGGAATGAACGGCAGCTGCGAGGTCACCCAGGTGCTCAACAACCTGGGGAACGGTCGCTGGGGCGGCGAACTGCCGATGGTGGATTTCGAATCACCGAGACTGAGCGTCGCGGCTTTTGCGGTTGATGATGACGGCAACGTCTCACTGCCGGTGACCCGCAGCGTTGTCGGCGACCTGGTCTTTCGCGACGGCCTCGAGTAGCCTGGAGTAGAGATAGTGCCGGACCGCGCACGCGCCTCGCGCCTTTTATCGATAACGTAAGAACCTTGGGTTCCAACCAACATCGCGTGCTGCTGGCGGGTGCTTCCGGGTACATCGGTCGCGCGGTGGCGGCCAAGCTGCTCGCTGATGGTTATGAGGTGATCGCGCCGCTGCGTAGACCGGATCAGGCGCCGCCCGGCTGCCGGGTAATCCCTACCGAGCTGGACGACCGCGACAAACTTTCCTCGGCTCTCGCGGGCATCAGTGCATCGACCATCATTTCCTGCATCGCGTCGCGCAGCGGCGTCGCCGAAGACGCCTGGCGTGTCGACTATCAGGCCAATCGGAATCTTCTCCAGGTTGCCTCAGCGCTCGGAACCAATCAATTTGTCCTGCTGTCAGCGATCTGCGTCCAGCGGCCGAAACTCGCATTTCAGCAGGCCAAGCTCGCGTTTGAGGCCGACCTGAGAGCCAGCGGCCTCACCTATTCGATCGTCCGACCCACCGCCTTCTTTCGATCCCTGTCGGGTCAGGTCCCTCGCGTGCAGCAAGGCAAACCCTATCTGCTGTTTGGCGACGGCTCGCTGACCGCCTGCAAACCTATCGCTGAGGATGATCTGGCGGCATTTATTGTTCAGTGTCTCGCCGATGAGGACAAACAAAACCGAGTGCTGCCCATCGGTGGACCGGGACCCGCCCTGACACCACGCGAGCAGGGGGAGATGCTGTTTGAACTGACGGGCCAAACGCCGCGCTTCAAGCGGGTGCCTCCAGCCCTTTTCTCGGTGGCGTTGAGCCTGCTGAATCCGCTCAGCAAGATCATTCCGGCCCTGGCGGCCAAGGCGGAGCTGGCGCGCATCGGACGCTACTACGCTACCGAATCTATGCTGCTTTGGGACGAGGACCGCGCGCGTTACGACGAATCAGCCACACCCAGCACCGGTAAGATCACGCTTCGAGATCACTACGAGCGCGTGCTGACCGAGGGTATGGCCGGTCAAGAGGCCGGCGACCAGAAGCTGTTTTAGCCGGTCTGCCGCCGTAGATGCCGGAGCAAAAATACCGAGTCAGGCAAGCGCAATACGATTGCGCGCCTCGCCAAAAAACCCGACGCGATCCAGCATCCTCACCAGTTGCGCCACCGAGCGAACCGACATTTTTTCCATGGCATGCGACCGGTGAATCTCTACGGTCCGCGGAGAAATCCCAAGCTCCACGCCGATACTCTTATTGGCTTGACCATCGGCAATCAGCGCCATCACCTGCCGTTCCCGGGGCGTCAGGCTGTCGATCCGGCGGTTGACCTCGTCAGCCTCCAACGCGGACTCGTGGCCCGCACGGTTTTGTTCCAACGCTTCGTTTACGCGATGAAGTAGGTCCTGGTCACGAAAGGGTTTTGGCAAGAAATCGACGGCGCCGAGCTTCAGCGCCTCGACCGCCATCGGAATATCGCCATGGCCCGACATAAAAATCAGTGCCAGCTGACGGTAGTCTCGCGTCATGAGTTCCCGCTGCAGCTCCAGGCCACTCATCTCCGGCATTCTGACGTCCAAAACCAGCACCCCAGGCCGGCCGTCGTATACATCGAGAAACTGCTGGGCGGAAGCAAGCGCCAGGCACTTCAGGTTGACAGATTCAAGCAGCAGCGTCAGCGCGCTTCGGATGGCGTCATCATCGTCCACAACGTAGACCGTTTGGTCGATTGCGCGACGCCCAGCCTTGGAAAATGCCTGTTCGCAGTCGGGATCTGCGGGAGTTTCCACGGCCAGACTCGCAGCCAAATCGGTTTTGGATACGGAGCGTCCCATCACTCCACCTCCTTCCTGATCGGGTTCAGTCCTTATTCCCCATCCTCACAAATCGACCGCCGCTTCACTATAAGTATTTGCCCCAGCTAAGGTCATCGAATGTTGCGGGGGACCAGGTCCGAATCTAGGCACCAAACCGAAGTCGCTGCCGAGCGCTTAGGCGCTCTGTTCTGACACGTCAGCCTCTTCTCGACAAACTTCGGCAAGCGTTGCGACGTTTTGGGACGTCAGCGGCTTATTCAGGATGTCCCTCACCATCGGGTAAGCCAACGCTCGGGACCGGTCTGCCGGATTCAGCGAGGTTGTCAGCAGCACCACCACGGAATGTTCAAAACGCGTTCCGAACTCCGCCTGCGCTTGATCCAGGAACTCAAAACCATCCATCCGAGGCATGTTGATATCGAGGGTGATCAGGTCAACTCGCGGGCGGTCTTTGCGGCGCAGGTAAGCTAGAGCGTCTTCAGCGAGGGAAAAGAAGTTCAGGGTGGCAACAAGCCCAGATCGTTCGATGATACGTCGGTACAGATACTGATCTGTCTCATCGTCATCGATCATCACCATGCTGCCGATGACGCCGTGTGCTTCACCCATCGGTTGCCACCGGAAGCGTTACCGAAAAAACCGATCCTCCGCCTCGCCGTGAGTGAACGTCGATGTTGCCGGCGTGATTGAGGGCCACGCGACGGCACAGCGCAAGACCGATTCCGGTCCCTGAGTATTCGCTAGCCAGATGGAGCCGCTTGAACATGCCAAAAATTCGGCCGTGGTCTTCGGGATCGATGCCAATGCCGTTGTCTTTGACGTCGATCACACACTCGCGGCTCCCCTCCGTACCCCCAATGGCGATCTCGATTTTCGGCGCAACGCCGGGGGCCACGTATTTTAATCCGTTGCCAATCAGATTCTGGAACAGGATTCGCAGCTGCGAAGCCACGCCGACGACCCGGGGCAGCTTGCCTGCACTTACCGTCGCACCAGAAACCTGGATCTGCTGGGCGAGGTCATCAATCACGTCGTTGACCACGATCGCCAGATCCAGTGACTGCTTATCAACCTCGGTGCCTGAGACCCGGGTATAACTCATCACATCCTCGATCAGCTGGTTCATGCGGCCGGTGGTTTGATGACATCGTTCGAGCATCATCAGCGCTTCGCTGTCCTTGTCCGACTCCAGCAGCAGACCGAGCTCGGTATGCAGCAGCGCCAGCGTATTGGTGGGCGCCTTCAGATCGTGGGAAAGCACGTTGGTAAATTCCTGCTGCTCAAGGCGCAATCGCTCACTGGTCATCCGCGCTGCTTTCAGTCGAATCAAGTCTGAGACGCAGCTAGAAATCTTCTGGACAGATGCCTGATCTTTCTCCGTCCACTCCCGAGGCTCATCAGCGATGACGCAAAACGCACCCACCGGTTCCTCGCCTTCGCCGTAGATTGGGGTTCCCAGGTAGGCCATCACGCCAAGATTCGGGATCGCCAGGTTGTCTTTCACCAACTCGTGGCTCGGGGCATAGTCCACAACCAGTGGACAATCGCGGCCGACAACATGTTGGCAAAAAGAGTGGTCTAGCGGGGTTTGACGCCGTTCGCGCCAAGGGTCCTGCAGACCGTGCTGACTCTTAAAAAACTGGCGATCCTGGTCAAAGTCCACGATGGACACCAGGGCTACCGGGACATTCAGGAGATGTGCCGCAAGTTCGGTCAGACTGTCAAAATTCTGCTCCGGCGCTGCGTCAACGAGGTCGAGTTCTCTTAGCTGTTGTGTATCAGCCATGAAATTCAGCGAATGGGTAGATGCTCAAAGGTCACCGCCTGGCTTCCGCCAATGTCAATTGAGGCCGGCCATTGCGGCACGGCCTAACACTCTTTAGCGGCCAAGATTCGTCGAACTTGAGTTAGGACAGGCCTGTCGCCTCGATCACGGGGCGTTTTGATGACACTTCAAGAAGCAACGCCTGCGGTTAAAGGCTCTTGAGGAGCAGATCAGCTGACGGCCACTTCGTAGCCCTGGTGCTTCCGAATGTTGAGCACCCGGTCGTCATCCAGCAGGAGATATTGCCCTTTGATCCCGAGCAGCGTGCCATCGATAGCGGGCTGTTTATCGAAGCCGATACTTTTGACCTTCTCCGGGAAAACCTGCACCGGATAGTCGATTCGCCACACCGCGTCGTCGTCGTCGACATATTGGGAGAGGTCACTCGTCAGCTCGCCGCGCAGGCGCTCTTTGAAGGCCGGGAGATCTTCGCCGCAGATTTCGTTTTTGAGCATGCGACGCCAGTTGGTCCGGTCGGTAAGGTGTGCTTTCAGCGCGACTTCGAGCATACCGGCCGTATAGCGATTTGGCGTGCGGGCGAAAACCACCGCCTCCGACGCACCTTGATCAATCCAACGCGTGGGAATCTGTGTGTTTCTAGTGATGCCCACTTTCACCGCTGAGCTTTTGGCCAGGTAGACCACGTGCTCCTGAAGACAATGCCTTTCGGCCCACGCCATGTCCCGGGCTTCGCCTTCATGAGCGCGACACAGCTCGGGACGCAAGATACATTCGCTCGCTTCGGGCGCGGAGCGAAAACACGGGAAACAGAATCCCTGGCCGAACGACTTTTTGGTCTCCCGGCCACATTTGATGCAGTGGATAAGCCCGGCGTAGCGAAGTGAGATCGGCTGGCCAATGCGCGGGTTGAGATCGATACCCGAATCACCGATCGGCAGGCGGTAGCTCACGACCTCGTCTAGACTGACCGTCATTTTTTTCAGGTTGCCTTTGATCACTCTTCTCCCAATCCTCTGATCGCGGTTCCTGCATACCGGGTGCCGTTGCTCATAGTACCGCGCCCGGCCGGCGGCGGTTGCATTCGCGCCATAGTGGCAGCGATCATACGCAGGACGCACGGAGATCCGTATGAACCTTCCGCAATTTTTCGTTTTGGTTGCAGGCTTGAGCCTGACCGGCACCGCCATCGCGCAGTCCAATATTGAGGAACTCATCGCGCAGACCGGCGTTGAGGAGGGGAGCGTAGCGCTACGCGAGCTACCCGGTTGGAGAAAGCCTCAAAAGATTATCGTTCGGGACGTCGGGCTACCGCGCAGCGAAATCGAGCGAGCGATACCGGGCGTTGAGGTGGTCCTCGCTGTCAGCGAAAGCCAGGCCATCGACAGCGCGCGCGGCGCGGACGCGATCATCGGCTGGTGTTCCGAGCCGCTGTTAAGGGCGAGCGATAACATCGCGTGGGTCCAGATTCTTAGCGCCGGAGCCGAACGCTGCGTAACGGCTGGACCCATCGCTGACGGATCGATGGTGCTGACCAACATGCAGAAAATGTCTTCACCCGTGCTGGCCGAACACGCCATTACGCTGACCTTGAGCCTGGCGCGCCAGCTCCCCTACTTCGCCAAACAGATGACCACCGGCCAGTGGCGCAAACAGTCTTTGGCCACCGACCGCATGCAGTCGATTGCGGGCAAGACTCTCCTGGTTGTCGGCCTGGGGGGCATCGGCATGGAGGTGGCAAAGCGAGCGGATGCTCTGGATATGAGGGTCATTGGCACCCGCCGCAGTTCGCGAGAGGGCCCTGCCTACATCGATTACGTTGGCCTGTCCGATGAGCTACTAAAGCTAGCGGGTGAGGCAGATTTTATTGTGGTTACCCTGCCCCTGACCCCGGACACACGCGGCCTCCTCGATCGAGAATTCTTCAATGCAACGAAGCGAGGGGCGAAGCTGGTGAACGTTGGCCGAGGCCCGGTGGTGGTCACCGATGATCTGCTTGACGCCCTGCGCAGCGGGCAGATCAGCGGCGCAGCACTGGACGTGACCGATCCAGAGCCGCTGCCGCCAAACCACCCCCTTTGGCAAATGGAAAATGTGCTCATTACGCCTCACGTAGCGGCACGCGGCGGCAGCCTCGCGCGCCACATGATCCTCCTGAAAGAAAACCTCCGCCGTTTTGCCGCCGGCGACGCGCTGCTGAATGTGGTCGATCCTCGGCTCGGCTATTGAGGCGCGAGCTCACGGTCAGCGTAAAGCCTCGCGACCGTCGTAAGATTGTCGTCTCCCATGCCGGCGCCAAGGGCGCCGGCAAACACCGCTGCGGCCGCGTTGCTGACCGGCAGCGTCGCGGCGTGGCTCCCAATGGCGTAAGAGAAATCCTTGGCGACGAGCTCAACCGGGAACAGCGGCTCATGGCGACCTGCCAGCATCAGACCGGCCGCACCTTTGGCCGCCGGGCTCATGACCGGTGTTTCGCCGAGCTGCGCAAAACTTCTTTGCGGATCAAGACCGAGTTCCCGACTTCGGTTTAGGAGCTCCGCCACCGCAGCAACCTGGATACCAAACAGCGTATTGGCCAGCAGCTTCAGTGCCGTTCCGGCACCCGTTGGCCCAGCATGGAGCTGCGCCTGCCCCAGCTGGGCGAGAACGGGGGATACACGGGCCACGGCGTCGTCGGAGCCGCCGAGGAGATGAACAAGCTGACCCGCCTCCGCCTGGGGACGTGAGCCGAGCACCGGGGCGTCAACAAATAGTCGTTTGTGACTCGCCGCAGCTCCGGCAAGGTCTTTGACCCAATCCACCGACAGCGTGGACGACTCTACGGCCCAGGCACCCGACTTTAGCGCCCGAAGCGCACCCGTTTCTCTGTCCAGCCATACGGAACGGGAGGCCTCATCATCGCGCAAGACCGCAATGACGCCCGCGGCGCCGCTCACCGCCGCCGCGGGTGAGTCGGCCGGGCTCGCCCCCCGCTCTGCCAGTTCGCGAACCGGTCCGGGATTTCGATTCCATACCGTCACCGTGTGGCCAGCCGCCAAAAGCCGGTGCGCCATGCGTGACCCCATGGCGCCAAGTCCGAGGATCGCAAGGTGGGTCATCAGGCTGGATCGTCCTGCTGCCGCCGGGTCCTGCCTAGCGGGTAGAGCCAGCGAAGGTCCTCCGCCTCCGGGGAAACGGGGCTTTCTGCCAAGATGGCGTGCAGCTTCGGAATTGAGCTCCAGCTGGCTTTGACCTGCGACAGTTGTTGCCGCGGACCTTCCGGGGCCGTGGTTTCGTCATGGATTGATAACTGCGACATCAGTGAACTCCTGTTGATTTGTTGATGGATGTTGGGAGCTATCCTGCCCGCCCCATCGCTCATGCAGAAGTGGGGTAAGACTGATAATATTTATTCTTTTTGAGAATATATATGGATCAGCTGCTCGCGATGCGCCAGTTTGTGTCGGTGGTAGACGCCGGCTCGTTTTCCGCCGCGGCCCGCCTTCTTAACGTAGGTCAACCCGCGGTCTCCAAAACGATTGCAGCGCTTGAAGACCACCTCGGCGTGCGGCTGCTCGTTCGTACGACCCGGTCGCACAGCGTGACTCACGCCGGCGAACGATTCTACGAGCGGGCCAGACGTGTGCTGGATGAGGTGGATGAAGCGGAGAAAGCCGCCAGAGACGAAAGTACCGCCCTGACCGGGCGTTTGCGGGTTGCTGCGCCGCCGGTCTACGCCAGTTCGCAGATCATTCCTCGCTTAGCCGAATTTACCAACGATCACCCGGATCTCAGCATCGACTTTGTGCTCGATGATCGTCTGATCAATCTGGTGGAAGAGGGTGTGGACGTCGGGATACGGGCCGGTGAGCTGCGAGACTCCTCGCTGGTCGCTCGCCGCATCGATACCTCACACCGACTGGTGGTCGGCGCGCCGACCTATCTGGAGCAGTACGGCGAGCCCAAACTACCGGCAGAGCTTGCGAGGTTTCGCGTCATCACCTACGCCGGTTTTCGAGGACCAACCCGGTGGTCCTTCAAACGCGGAGGTCGTACCAGCGAGGTACTGCTGGACAGCGGCATTCGCGTAAGCGCCGCCGAAGCGCTTCGCGCTGCGATCCTCGCCGGTCTTGGCTATGGCGTTGTGTCATCGCGCATGATGGAGGCGGAGCTGGCCAGCGGTCAGGTTCGGCAGGTCCTCAAAGGCTGGACCTTACCAACCACCGGGGTCTGGGCGATTTATCCCGCTGGCCGGCGTCCGCCGGCAAAGGCAACCGCCTTCGTTGAGTGGCTAGCGAAGGAAGGGAAAACCTAGCGGTCGGCTGAGTTAATCGGCGTCAGGAGCACCCCTGGCCGCGCTTCTTACCAGGGAAGCTCGTAGCCTTCCGCGTGCCAGAACCGACCGGTGTTATCCATGGACAGCTCGTCCATTCGGTCGATTAATCCGGCAGCCGCCTGGGCGGGCTCAATTCCTCGCAGACCGGTCATTTCCGTGGCAACTAACCCCGGGTGTAGCAGGGCCACCGCAATACCGCGACGCGCGAGGTCATGACTCAGGTTCTTGCCCACCATATTGACCGCCGCCTTGGAGCAGCGATAGCCGTAGTTGTTGCCGCTGCCGTTGTCCTCAACGGAGCCAACCCGGCTGGAGACAATGCCGACCTTCGCGCCGTCCTGAAGATTCCCGGCAAGGGCTCGAGTGATCCGCAACGGCCCTAGCGCGTTGACCTGGAATTGCTCCAGCATCGAGTCGTAGTCGAGGCTGTCGAAATGATCGCCGCGCAGGATTCCGGCATTGTTGATAAGCCAGTCGATCTTTCGCCCGCCCAGCGAGCGCGCAAGCTGCGCTACGTCGTCAGCGCTGGAAACATCAACACCGTCGACAACCTCCGCTCCGGCCGCGCCGAGCTCCCGATTGGCCCCGCGGCAAACGCCGATCACGGTGTTGCCGCGCGCCGCAAGCTGCCGGCAGATTTCCAGTCCGATGCCGCGATTGGCGCCGGTGACCAGTGCTGTTGTCATGCGTTCCACTCCTTTTGCCGGCGCCGCGACTTTTCCACGCCGCTGAGCCTAACGATGCTGGAATTCCGGTTCAATTTATTACAACGGAACAAAGGTCACCAACAGCGCTGAGGATGCAAAAATATAGAGAAAAGGCAGCACCAGATAACCCATAACGTCTCGGGCCTGAATGCGAACGCCCGCCCCCATCACCGGCAGAATGACCAGCAGAAAAAACGGCTGGAGCAGGTTGGTCGACGTTTCGCCGTATGCCACCGCCAGCGCCACCCGGGCGATAAACGGCTGGACCTGGTCTTCCGGCAGCGTCGCCGCCAAACTGGCCGCGGCCTCGGTGAAGGCCGGTCCGATCACCGCCCACTCACCTCCCGCGGACGGGATGGCAAAATTCACAACGGCGCCGCTCAGCATGCCAATAAACGGAAGCGTACCGACCGTGGCACCCTCGGACATCCAGCCGGCGATTTGCGTACCCAAACCGCTGAACATCATGATGCCCATAATCCCGGCGTAAAACGGATACTGGAACACGATGCCGGAGACGTTGGCGCAGGCCCGCTTCATGGCGATGACGTAGCGCATCGGCGTCCCGTGGGTGAGCAAGCCAACGGCTAGAAAGATAAAGATCATGATGTTGAGATCAATATCAAAGCCGTTGCGCGCGAAGTGGCGAAAGACGTAGCTCAGCGCTGCGAGGGCAATGACCAGCTGCAGCCAGATTGTGTTGTTTAAGCGGTCGGAAATCGATTTTCCAGTCAGCACATGCGTAGCTGCTTCCTCAGCCACCGTGCCGCGTTCTTCATAGGCAGGGTCAGCGAGGTCGCGCATCGAACGGCTCGCATGCACGTGTGGGCGCATGAGCCACATGAGCAAAGGCACCGCCAGAAAATGGTGAGCGATATAAGCCCAGTTCAGCGGACTCCCTAGCGTCGCGGAAATGGGGATTTGCTCGGACAACACGCCGGTCTCGATCAGGAAATTGCCTTCGGTATTCAGCAGCAGCGGAATGGAGCTCGACAAGCCACCGACCCAGGGCTGGCCCGCAAGATAGACGCAGGCCACAAGATAAGAGTAGTCGAGACCGTCGACGCGCCGCGCCAGCTCTCGGGCGAGCACGGCGGTCAGCACCGCCCAGCCCCAGCTGATCAGACCAAACAGGCCACCCACCACCACCACCAGCACATACACCGCGCCGGGTGTGGCTGCGAGCTTTGCCAGCCGATTGATCAATTGAGCGATGAACGGCGACAGCGCAATCGCGTAGCCGGTTACCAGGATCAAGACCATCTGCATGCCAAATTCCAGCAGTGTCCAGAACCCGCGGTACCAGTCGTCCACCACCGCGTTCACGCTCCGGTCGGTAAAGACCAGCGCCAACCCGGCAACCAGCAGCGTCAGAATGATCGCAAAGACAAAAGGTTCTGGAATCCAGCGCTGAAGGCGGTTTGACAGCACGCTGCCGGCGGCACGCAACATATCAGTCGTTTGTCCTTTGGCGTTCTTGCCGGCACAGGGAGACTGGAAGCATGCTACGAAGGGCACCGGGTTTCGAAGTGGGGCCACTGTACCCCATCCTCAGCAATTTGATGAAGCGACCGCGCAACCGTGAACCGACATGTTGCCTATGGCTGGACCAGGGTGAGCTTTTGCAGCAGCTGCTCCGCCGTGAAGGGCTTTGCCAAAAAGCCGTAGCGACCGGACTCGATGCCGTCAATCGCCAGTTCGCTGGGCACATAGCCAGAACAGATCAGTACCCCGCCCTGCGGACAGCGATCTTCAAAGACTTCGAGGACCTCAGCAAGAGGCGCTCCGGGGAACACCGCATCGGTACACAACAGATCAAAAGGCTGATCCATTTCCGCAAGCGCTTTAAGCGCCGCTTCCCCATCGGCAGCTTCGACGGTCCGAAAGCCACCCTTGCTCAGCGCAAAAACAATGAGCTGACGGACCAGCGGATCGTCTTCGACCACCAATACGCGACGACCTTGAAAGGCCACGGGATCAGTATCGTTCCCGTCGCCTTGCTCGTCCGAGGATGACGACTCCGCAGCGTCCGGCGCCAGGGTGACGCGCGGGAAACTGATCGAGAATCGAGTGCCCTCGCCCGGCTGGCTCCAGACATCGATGGCCCCATCACTTTGCTCAACGATGCCGAACACGCTGGAGAGACCGAGGCCAGTCCCTTTTCCGACACCCTTAGTGGTGAAAAACGGATCGAAGATCTGTTCCCGCGTCTCAGCGTCCATCCCGACACCCGTGTCTTCAACTTCAACGATCACGCGATCGGGCTGGGACGCATCAGCCGGGGCAACACAGCGCGTGCGCAGGCGGATCTCCCCTCCGTCAGGCATGGCGTCAATCGAGTTGAGCACAAGGTTATAGAGCAGCTGACGAAGCTGCGTTTCGTCAACATAGATGGCGGCCTCGGGATCGAGATCGAGCCGGATAGCGGTATTGGACGGCAGTAAGGCCTTGAGCGTTTCTGCCGTGTCTGCCACCACCTCGGAAGCACGCAGGTAGCTCGGCGAACGGACCTCCTGGCGACCGAAAATCAGCAGCTTGTCCGAGAGCTGCTTCGCCTGTCCGGTAGCGCTGTCGATGGCCTCGATCGCCTTGTCGCGGAATGCTTCGCTGCTGTCGTCGCGCAGGAGGGCCGTCCAGCCTTGAATCACCAGCAGCGCGTTGTTGAAATCGTGCGCAACCCCTGCCGCGAGTCTGCCGAGCGCGTCCAGTTTCTGTGTTTGGCTGGCAATGATCTGCGCCTCACGCCAGGCCTGCTCCGCATCCTGCCGCTGTCGGATCTCGGTGCGCAAACGATTGACCGCCTGGTTTCGCTCCCTAAGCGCCGCATCCTGGCCGGAAAGCGATTTTTCGATGGTGCTCACGACAAACCAGACAGAAAACGCCATCCCGGCCCAGAAAAGCACCGAAAGAATGCTGGCTCTGGCCCAAAGCATGGGACCACCGGCGGCATAGCTGACGTTTTCGGGCCCGGCCCACCATCCGAGGTACTGCACAACAAAGAATCCGAACAACACCACCATCGTTGCGAGCAGGAGACGAACCATCACCACCCTGCCTAGCAGCAGAGCGGAGAAAACCAAACAGAAAGCTACGCAAAGCGCAGGGCCGGCGGCCACCCCAACAAAAAACAACGCTGCCAAGGATGCGGCAAGCGACAGGCTGAGAATGGTCCAGACGCGAACCAGATAGGAAAACCGTCCGCTCGACAGGTACGCGGCCGGCACCAGAGAGACACCCAGCAAGACGCTTACGATCCGAAAACTGAGGCTGCTCTCGAAGACAAAAATGAGCATCGACGTAATGGCCAGCACTGCCAGGAGCACCACGCGGATCTGCTTGAGGAGGTCGCTCCGCCAGTCAGGGATTACCGGTGAAGTTCGTTGTTCTCGTGATTCCTCCGCCGGCGGCATCACCGGCGGCTCAACGGGCCCCGCTTCGGGCTGACGCTGCAGCGACTCGGCGGCCGCCCCGTTGTCGTCCGCCGTATCGTTCAACGCTCGTCGACAGTACGGGAAATTTTTTCCATCGGGAGATGTTGATACGCCTGCCGGAAATATTCAAGCAGTGCCATAGACTGGGCGCTGGCCACCATCTACCCGTGCCTCACCGGCGCTCGATCCTCAAGACTAAAAACCTTGAGCGCAAAAGCGTACTCGTGGGCGCGCTCCTCAAGCCGCTCAAATCGCGCTGCTGAACCGCTGTGGCCGGCTGCCATATTCATCTTTAGGAAAAACGGCCCTCCGGTTGCTTCTGCCCGCAGCCTTGCAACCCATTTGGCGGGTTCCCAATAGGTGACCCGGTAGTCGGTCAACCCGCCGGTGGCGAGCAGCGGTGGATAGTCGACGTCTTTGCGGATGTTGTCATAGGGCGAGTAACCGGCAATCGTCTGGAAAGCCGTCTGGTCGTTGATCGGATCCCCCCACTCAACCCACTCGGGCGGCGTTAACGGCAGATCCGCATCAGAGATCGTGTTGAGCACATCGACGAAGGGTACTGCGGCAATCGCGCCGCCGAATAAATCCGGCCGCAGGTTCAGCGTGGCGCCAACCAGCAACCCGCCTGCGGATCCGCCATAGCTGACCGTCCTGCCGTTCCCCCCGTAACCGCGGTCCTGCAGGGCTTCGGCAACCCGTGCAAAATCGGTAAACGAATGGTTTTTGTTGGCCAGCTTGCCGTCCTGATACCACTGTCGGCCGTTGTCAGAACCGCCTCGAACATGAGCTGTTGCGTATACCACACCCCGATCGACCAACGACAGCAAAGCGCTGCTGAACCAGGCCTGCATCGTGGTTCCGTAGCTGCCGTAACCGTAAAGCAGCAGAGGCGTTGTGCCGTCAGCCCGGGTGGTCTTGAGCCTGAGTAGCGTTACTGGAATCTGAGCCCCGTCATCAGCCGTCACAAACAGGCGTTCCACCGCGTAGAGACCTGGGTCGTGGCCACTGGGAATCTCCTGCTGTTTCCGCAGCACCCGCTTGTGCGACTTTAGATCCACATCGAAGGTCTGGACCGGTGTGGACGGCGACTCGTAGTGGATGCGTAGCGACCGGGTGTCAAACTCAAGACCACGGCTGAGCTCCAGATTGTACGCAGGGTCCGGAAAGTCGAGCTCGAAGCTCTCGCTGCGGGCGTAGTCGGACACCACCAGCCGCGGAAGAGCCTCGCGCCGCTCCAGGCGGATTAGCCAATCCTTCAACGTAATCAGGTCACTGACGTAGCGACCGTCCTGGTGCGGCAGCCAGTCCTGCCAGTGTTCCCGACCGGGTGAGGCAACCGGGGTGACAACAAGCTTAAAGTCCATCGCTCCCTGGGCGTTGGTGCGCAGGTAAAAGTGCTCGCCGTGATGATGAGGGTAGTAGAGTTCATCCTCGACGCGAGGCGCCATCACGCGCGGTTCTGTCCCCGGACTGGCGTCGAGCGCTAGATACCGATATTCCGTTGAGGTGCCCTTGGTGCTGCCAATAAAAAGGTACTCGCGGCTCTGGCTGGCGTGAATTCCGAGAAAATAACTGTCGTCAGGTTCCTCATACACCAGCAGGTCTTCAGCCAGCGTACTCCCCAGCAGGTGATGTTTGACGCGTTTCGGACGCTGGTTTTCGTCACGTTCGACGTAGAAAAACGACCGCGAGTCTGCGGCCCAGACCACATGCCCACCGGTTTGCGAAATGGTCTCGGGGAGAGCTTCGCCTGACTCAATATGGCGGACCGTCAAATCGTAGTACTCAGAACCCAACCGATCGACGCCGCAGGCGATCAGTGAGTGATCCGGGCTGTGGACCACGCTGGCGATACGAAAGAACGCCTCGCCTTTCGCTTCGAGGTCACCATCAAACAGGATCTGCTCCCTGAGCCCCTCCCGCGTTGTCCGCACATAGACCGGGTACTCGCCGCCGTCCCGGTAGCGAACCGCATAGGCAAAGTCCCCGTCGGGTCTTGGCAGCGAGCTGTCCGCCTCTTTGATCCGCCCCCGCATCTCCCGGACCAGCCGGCGGCGCAGCGGTTCCAGGTCGCGGGTAGCTGCTTCGTAATACGCGTTTTCGGCATTCAGATGGTCGCGGATCGCCACGTCCAGCCGAGACGGGTCGCGCAGCACCTCCTGCCACTGTGGGTCACGCAGCCAGGCATAGTCGTCGACACGGGCTACGCCATGCTGAGTCGTTGTCACGGGGCGCCGGTCAGCGATCGGTGGCGCGTGGCTCACCCGATCAAAGGGTTTGCGAGGTGGCTGGCTCATCGCGCTAGCGTCGCGGGGAGGATTGGGAAAGTGAAAGCACCATTCAGTGAGATCGGGGGTCGCTGGTCTTATGCGCCGGTTCTTCCGGCGCATAGCCGTCTGCAACGTACGCCGGCCCTTTCATGATGTGCACCAGAACGCACCCGATAGAGACTGTCAGCAGGACGGTCCACAGCGTCACTACCGTGGCGATCACAAAAATGTCGACGCTGGCGATCTGCTTGGCGGCTGAGGCAAGCGAATCATTGCTCGGAAACCAGCGAACGACCGCCGACAAGGAGCCGACTGAGAGCGTGGTGACAAGAAACAGTAACGGCATCTTGCGCAACACGGTGAGCTCGAGCCCCGGCGGGGTCCGGCGACCGTGAAGTCGTTTGGGGAAGTGGCTGCTCGTCAATGGCTTTTCCGGATTAATGCCGCTGGTTACCTGCCAGTAGAGCACAGAGACGTGGCAATGTTCTGTCAAGGAATGGATTCCGACCTTACCTATCCCGACCGCAGCGCTCCTCACCATCGTCAGTGCTAACCGGGCTTGGCGATTGCCCAGCGGCGCGCCAGCAGGCAGAGTACGCTACGGCTTTCGCTTCTTGAAACCACAAATTCGCCGGGCGCTGAGCAGACCCTAGAAGTATGGACCTATTTCAGTTTGATCGAGCCATTGTCAGGCGGCCCGCGGCCTCGGTCGTCAACGGCCTGCGCGCGGTAGATCGGGGAGCTCCGGACTTCGACCAGCTTGGCGAGGAGCACCTCGCGTACGTCGAAGCCCTGGAGGCCGCCGGCGTAACGGTCACCGTGCTGCCACCCGCGCCCGCGTTTCCGGACGCCGTGTTTGTGGAGGATCCGGCGCTGGTATTTTCCAACGGCGCCGTTGCGCTTCGCCCGGGTGCCGCGTCACGGTTCGGCGAGGCGGCTGAAATGTTGCCCGTACTGCGGGAGCATTTCGCGAACGTCCTTCAACTGCCCGGCCCCGGCAGCGTCGAAGGCGGGGACGTGCTCATCACACCCGACAAGGTCCTGGTCGGCCTATCTGAACGCACCAACGTCCAAGGCGCTGAAGCGCTCATGAGCTGTTTGAACCACCTCGGCCTGCGAGGCGCCATTGTGCAGACGCCGCCCGACGTCCTGCATTTCAAGTCCGACTGCTCGATGCTCGACAACGAAACGGTTTTGTCGACGCGCAGGCTGGCCGCCAGCGGGGTGTTTAACGGCCTCAGAACGATCCTGGTGCCCCAAGGAGAAGAGGCTGCGGCCAACGCACTGCGGATCAACGATCGAGTGCTGATCGGGAGCCACTTCCACCGAACGATCGACCAGCTTAGCGGGCAGGGATATTCGCTCGAGCCCCTCAAGACAAACGAAATCAGCAAGCTCGACGCCGGACTATCCTGCATGTCGCTGCGCTGGCGGAGTGCAATAGGGTAAGCCGACAAATCCGTCACCGGCGCCGGGGCGACACCGAC
This sequence comes from Pseudomonadota bacterium, assembly GCA_038747195.1. GTDB lineage: Bacteria > Pseudomonadota > Gammaproteobacteria > Xanthomonadales > SZUA-38 > JANQOZ01. Next base: position 60,529 of record JBCDKA010000003.1, on the reverse strand, counting down.
ACTCACCGCGCCTTGAGAAGGCACCTCAAATCAGCCGTTTACCTACGTCGATCTCCGGAAATTTCCGAATATTTCCTGTTTTGTTCCGAGTAAATTTGACCTCCGTCTCGTATTAATGATGAAGGGATGACCGGCGTGCCGGACGTCAGAACCCGTATGCAGGGCGCTGGCTCATTGGCCATGCCCACCGCCAAGCTTGAACACAATCGATGAGAGAACAAATGACCCAAACAAACGCCAGCCGATCGAACCAGGAAAGCTCCCGCAACGCGCATGAAACCGCTGAGCGCAACTCACGCCGACAGTTTTTAAGCCAGGTCGGAGCGGCTGCGGCCGGCACGGGCGCGGCGATGATGACCGGCACGGTCGACGCAAAAACCGCCGTCCCCGGCGACAAGAGTGAGGTGGGGGTTTCCCGGGTGCGCAGCGTGGCGGCCAGGTCGCTGCGCGTCGGCGTCGCCCGCGAGCAGTTCCTCGTTCGTAGCCCTGTCAATCAAGCGAATGGCGATGAAGATGAGCTGCCGGACTTCATTGGCAGCTTTACGAAAACTTTGCCGCACAATGCGGTGGGGGAGGTTGATGCAGAAGCCTATCGCGCTTACCTGCAGGCGCTTAAGGGTCGCAGCGACACGGCGTGGGAACACATTGCGCTCGCCCCCGAAGCGGACCGGAAGCTGGCCAATCCGCAGGCGTCGCTGGCGTTCAGTCTGGTGGGCGGTGACTCCCACGCATTTTTTATGCCGCCAGCGCCGGGCTTCAGCAGCGCGGAGACCGCAGCCGAGATGGCGGAGGTCTACCTTCACGCGCTGCTTCGCGACGTGCCTTTTGAGGCCTATGGCTCAGATCCTTCCGCGGACTTCGCCGCGCGCGAGCTCAGCACGTTTTCCGGTTTCACCGGCCCCCTGCAGGGCGGAACGGTGACGCCGTCCACGCTGTTTCGAGGGTCCTTTGCCGGCGATCTCACTGGCAACTATGTTTCTCAGTTCCTGCTGCTGCCGGTTCCACAGGGCGCTGCGCTGACGGAACAGCGCTACCAGACGACCGTGCCGGGGGACGACCATATGCTGAACCGTGAGGACTGGCTCAACGTGCTCCGAGGCGGCGCCCCGGCCACCGTCAGCCGCTTTGAGCCGGAACCCCGGTTTATTACGACTGCTCGCGACCTTGGCGAATATGTCCACCAGGATTACACCTATCAGACCTATCTGCAGGCCGCGCTGATCCTGCTCGGCTTGGGCGCACCGCTGCGCGCCGGGAACCCTTACAACACCAGCGCCACCCAGGGAGGTTTTGTCACGTTTGGGGCGGCGGAGGTGCTTTCTCAGATCGGTGACGTGGCGCTGCAGGCGCTTCGGGCCGCGTGGTACCAGAAGTGGCAGGTCCACCGGAGGCTGCGGCCTGAGGTGTTTGGAGGCCGCGTCCAGTTCACGCGCTCCGGTGAGCGGTCGTACCCGATCAACAGCGAACTCCTCAACTCGCCGGTACTCGACGCGGTCGCAGACGCCAACAACGGCGAGCTCTGGCTCCCGATGGCCTACCCCGAGGGTTCACCGACACACCCCGCCTACCCCGCAGGGCACGCGGCGATTGCCGGCGCCTGCGTCACCGTGCTCAAAGCGTTCTTCGACGGCAGCAGCGTCATTCCAGAGCCGGTTGAGGTGGTGCCCGGCTCAGACGGTCAAGCGCTCCAACCCTACAGCGGACCAGAGGCGCTTACGGTCGAAGGAGAGCTCAACAAGCTGGCCAACAACATCGCCATTGGCCGCAATCTGGCCGGCGTCCATTGGCGTACGGACGGCACCGACGGAATCCTGCTGGGCGAGGACGTCGCTGTCCGCATGCTGCGTGACTTGCGGCAAACCTATAACGAGGTCGCGGGCGAAATTCGCTTCACCGGCTTTGCGGGCAACACGATCGTTATCTGAAGACGGTCACAGGAACCGTAGTTCAGAGCTTGGTAAAAATCGGGAGGTACTGAGTCAACGCTGATTCTGGGTAGAAATACGTATCGACGGATTGTGTCAACACTTTCATCCTTTGTGGTGTGTCAATTTATTGTGACAGTCAGTATCCTTACGCCTTATTCGTGCGCAAGTGACTCAATCAGGGGCCGCCTTTCGATGAAAAATCCAGGAAAAAAACTCAATCTAATCAACCTGATGACGCTTTCGACTGCGGTCGCTCTCGGCATGTCAGGCAGTGTTGACGCGCATACCGTCGAGGCGTTCAGCGATGACAAGATTGTGTTGGAGCAGATTGTCGTAACCGCCAGAAAGATCCACGAAAAGCACCAGGAGGTGCCGATGGCCTTTCAGGTCCTGACCCGAGAGCGCCTCGACATTCAGGGGTTCGACAACGTCAGCGATGCCAACCTCCTCATTCCGGGGCTCACCTACGACATCGGCGCGTTTGTCCAGGACACGCGGCCCGCCATGCGCGGCATGCAAAACGAGCGCGGCCGACCAAGCGTTGCCGTCTTGATTGACCACGTTGACGCGTCCAGCGAAAACCTCAGTATTCCCGGCGGTTCCAGCATGCTGAGCACGCGACTGCTGGACGTTGAGCGCATCGAGGTCGTGAAGGGGCCACAGACGCTGCTCTACGGCCGCAACGCTTTCGGCGGCGCCATCAACATCATCACCAAACGACCCGAGTTCGAGTGGGGAACCTTTGCGGGCCTGGACGTGGGCAACGGCAATCGCCAGACCGGCGAATTCGGCGTCACCGGGCCACTCATCGACAACGTGCTAGCCTTCCGCGCTGCGGTCAGTGATCACAGCCTCGACGGCTTTTACAACAATCCCAACACCGGCGAAGAGCTGGGCGCGCAAGACAACCTGTCCGGTTCGCTGGGCGTGCTGTGGAAGCCGAGAGAGCAACTTCAGGCGTACGCTCGATTTCAGTTCAGCGACGAAAACTACAGTCAGCCGGCTTCAGCGCTGGTGACCTATGACGACCGACTGCCGGTCCCCGGCGGCACGTTTGCCGCAGGACCACCCGGCTCTCCGAGACTGCCCTGCCCGGGGGATCTTTCCACGGTTCCGCCGCAGGTGCAGTTTGCCTGCACCCGGGGGGTTGTCATCGGCGAGCTGAGCGCCCGGGAAAGTGACATCGATTATTCGCTCGATCCGACGACCGGTCAGCCGTTTGACGGCATGGCCCAGATCCAGCGCTTCGGCACGCTGCAGGTGGATTACCAGACCGACTTCGGCACGCTGACGTATCTCGGCGGCTTTCTGCAGAACGACAGCACGGACCGAGCGGACGCGGACTACACGGACTTTGCCGTAGACGATCCGTTTGCCTTTTCGATCTCTACGATCAACATCCTGGACTATCAGTTCGAGCATCAGTCGCACGAGCTGCGGTTCGCCGGTCAGACCGACCGGATGAGCTGGATTGTCGGCGGCATGACCTATCTCGAGGACGCCACGCTGTTCAACGGCGCCCAGTTCTGGCTGCGCAATCCGAATTCGCTCCTCGGCGGCCCCCCGTTTGGCCTCGCAACCGAACCTAATCCGGGAGTGAAGCCGCGCAATGAGCAAAACCGGGACACCGAGCACTATTCAGCCTTCTTTTCGCTGGCCTACGACATCAACGATCGTTGGACCGTGACCGGAGCTGGCCGCTACTCGGTCGATAACATCGATTACCGCGTGCCCACCTGGAGCCGTCAGCAGGTGAGCCTGCTCCAGCAGGTGCCGGTGCCGATCTGTCCCGTTGAGAACGATACGCGGGACGTTCCTCAGTCACAGCGCTACCCGAATGTCGCGTTCGACTGCAGCGTCAGCGACAGCGTGGAAAGCAACGTGTTTACGCCTCGTGTGGCCGTGGAATATCGTCCCGGCGGCAACTCGCTGTACTACGCGTCAGTCACCACCGGCTTCAAGCCCGGCGGCTTTGCCGCTAATGAGGCCGTTTCGCTGGAAGGCCAGAGATACAACGAGGAGCGGGTTACGACCTACGAAATCGGGGGCAAAACCGACTGGCTTGAACAGCAGGTACGCCTGAACTGGGCGCTGTACTACAACGATTACCGCGACCAGCAGATCGGTATTCAGCAGCAGCCGGCCGGCAGCATTACCCCCATCCCCGGGATCACCAACGCCGGCCGAGTGGAGGTCTACGGTCTGGAGCTGGACGCAACCTGGCAGGCTACAGACAATCTGCGGGTAGCCACCGGGTACGCCTATACCAACGCCACCTTTGATGAGTTTATTGTGGGTGAAGAACGGTCCACCGCCTTGAATCGAACCGAGTCAGGAAATATTGAGGCCGACTTCTCGGGCAATCGAGTTGGCAAGAACCCCAACCACGCGCTGAACGTGATGGCCGACTACCGCAACGAAATACCCGGCACGAGCTTCGACTGGTTTGCCGCCGCAACAGCGATTTACCGGTCCAAACGTTTTATGGACGAGGCGAACCTGGCGTTTCTGCCAGAGTACACCCGCCTCAACCTGGCCCTGGGCTTAAGCAACGACCGGTATCAGGTCACAGCTTATGTGGACAATGCGCTGGACGACGACACGGTGATCAACGGTCAGCGGGTGGTGGACCTGGGCAATCCTGACGGCTTTGCACCGGGGCGTGGTTACCTGCTGCATCTGCCGGAGCCGCGCAGCTTCGGCGTACGGGTCAGGTTCCAGTTCTGATCTCGGTCACTGCTTTCGCATCAACGAGTACACAAAACGCCGAGTCACTGCCTGTGGAGCGGTGAGCGAAGGCCATTGGGCCTGCGCAAAGCGATCCAGCCGCTCCATCACTCTGCCGAGCAGCTCATCGGGTAGCACCCAGCTTTCCGCGTCATCGCGCGTACGAATCTGATCCAGCAGCTGCGCGGGTGCGAGCGTTGCCTCCCACTGTGCTGCCGTCTGTTCCGGCTGCTCACCCTCGGGGTGAACACCCTGCTCGGCCAGCGCCTGAACAAACGCCCGAGCGCCGGGCGGCGACTCGATGGTGGTGCTGAGCTCAACGACCGAGCGACGAAACTCGTTACGAATCATGCCGGCAAAGGATGCGGGATCGATCCAGTCCCGCCCCAGGATTAACACGCCTCCGGGCTTCAGCATCGCAACCAGGGAACTCAACAGCGACGCCCAGTCGTCGATGAGGTGCAGCACGTGCACACAGAGGACGCCGTCGAACACGGCCGGCCTGAACGGCAGCGCATTGAGATCACACTGCACCCGCTCCAGCCGGCCCGCGGCTGTGCCGCGCACTTCCTCCATGGCCGACAGCATCTCCATGGACAGATCAGCCCCCACGACGTCACAGCCAGCCGCAACCAGCGGGAGTGCAATCCGCCCGGTACCAACGCCTGGCTCAAAAATCCGGCCACCCGGGCCGACAATGCCGGCCAGCACCTCCCCAACCCGCCGCGATACCTCAGGCGGATGGGCGCGCACGGTGTCGTACGTTTTGGCGACACGTTCGTCGAAGCGAAAGTCCAGGGGAGGCTCGGTCATAACAATTGGGACGTTGGGTCTTAACTAAAAATGAGGGAAGACTCGGGCGATGGAAGGCAGGATCAGCAGCCTGGCCCGCCCGCAGGAACCGTCAAGGTGGGCTAGCGCGACGCCGTGGCGACAGCAACCGGAACAGACTCTGGCCTCGGCTGCGGCTGGCCGACCGCTACCAGAGCCTGCTGCTGAAACTGCTCGACGTTGACGCCGCTCAGCACCCGCCACGCGGCGAGCAGGAACACCGCCTCGCTGGTGAAGATCAGCCAGTAGGCGAGGCCAGGGGCCAGCAGGCCGCTGTCTATCAGGCTGGTGTGGAGCGCGCCGGCACCGATCGATGAAAAGCCCATGCCGGCGGCCTGAGCCACGCCCCAGAGCCCCATATACATGCCGGTTGCCCCTTTGATGGTCATTTCCATCATCAGCGACAGCGCTCCCACGTTGAACACGCCGGCAAAAAAGCCGAGCACAATCAGCGTTGGCAGCAGCGCGCGATCAAGCTGCAGGAGAGCGATCAGGCCCAGGAAAACAAAGGCCGCGGCCGCACCCATACAGCCGAAGGTGGTAAGCCGCTGCCGGGGAATCGAGAGCGACGCCCCCACAACCCCAACAATGAGCATCCCCAGCAGGATTCCCATACCCCAGAACTGCTGGAAACGGGTGGTCTGGCGCACGCCGAGGCCAAAAATTTCGGCGCCAAAGATTTCGATGACCCCCTCCTGAAGGAAGATGCCGAAGATCGCCAGGCCGATAAACAGAAAGAACCGTCGCGCGTGCTCGTTGGCACGCAGCAGTCGAACGGCCGAAGCCAGCGGATTGCCCGGCGGCGCCAACGCCCTGGCCTGCTCGCGGGCGGCCGCGAGTTCTTCCGGGCTCATGCGTCGCTCCACGCCGATGATGCCCAGCAAAACCGAACCGATGACAATCAGCGGCGTCAGGTTATAAAGCCGCTGCATCGCTTCCGGCGTGTATTCAGGCCGGACCACATTCATCAGCACCGCTGCGGCGATGGTGCTGAAGATCATGACAATCCAGACCACAGAAATCACCAGCGGTCGGGACTTTTTCGTCGTGACCTCAGCGATCATCGAATGATAGCTGTCGGCGATCACCGCCATACAAAGACCAAAAACCGTAAACAGGAGCACCGCAGCAACCGCAGCCAGCGTCGAACCCTGCCCCATCGCCTGCGCCGTTTGGGGGAGCGCCAGGAACGCCAGGCTGGCCACGGTGCTGGCAGCCAGCAGGTAGGGGGAACGCCGATAGCCGAGCACCGGGTGACAGTCCGCAATCCGTCCGACTATGACCTGAAAAGGGGCCAGCAGATAGTGAATGGCTAGCAAGCTGCTGACCAACACCGCGGCCACACCCAGCTCCACCACCGCAACTCGGTTGAAGTCGACGGTCAGCAGCGCAAACATCCAGCCGACCGCGACCTTGGGCAGGGCCAGGCGCAGAATCCAGAAGGTCTTTTTCAGAAAAGCTGGCAGCAAGGTGTCGTCGAGTCCCAGCGCAACGCGTTTTAGTTTTGCCGACGAGCGCGCGAACGTCAAGCAGAGGTGACACTTGCTGTCTATTATTATTGACAAGGCGGATTGGGCAGCCTTAGTACCCCTACGTCGCGGCTTCAGACGCCTCTGCCAGGGTCTTCTCCCAGTAGCCAACGTCCACCCACTGATCGAACTTCCGACCGGTCTGACGAAAATGGGCGACCTTCGCGAAGCCAAGCTTTTCGTGCAGTGCGATGCTGGGATCGTTGGGCAGCGCAATTCCCGCAAGAACCGCGTGCACGCCCTGCGCTGCCAGGCGCTGGAGTAAGGCCTGCATCAGCCGCGTGCCCATACCCTGCCCCGCGGCCTCGGGCGAAAGATACACGGTGCTCTCGACGGTATATTGATAGGCCTGCCGAGGTTTCCAGCGGGTTGCGTATGCGTAGCCAACGATGCGCTCGTTGCTTTCCCCCAGCAGCCAGGGAAAATCAGCCGTGGTCGCCGCGATCCGGCGCGCCATCTCGCCGCTCGCCAGCGGCTCGGTTTCGAAGGTCGCCAGGCTGTGTGCAATGTAGTGGTTGTAAATCTCACACAGCGACGGCGCGTCAGCTTCTGTTGCGTCTCGAATCATTAGCGCAGCTTAGCGTGTTCGCTGTGCGCCCCAACATATACAAAACCCTGGTTCTGGCGCTGCTTTCCGAACCGTTGCAGTGATGGCGCCGCCGAAATGGGCACCCAAAAAAAAGCCGCGCCCCTCCCGGGACGCGGCCTTAAAAACGTCGCAAGCTGCGGCGGCTTAGCCTACAAAGGCGTTGCGCTCAGGCTTGTCAGCGGGCGCGGCCTCACCCTTCATCCATGACAGCATGGTGTCGGCGTCGGAGACCTCAAACGGGTCGGTCGGGCAGTTGTCGCCGAAATCTGGCTCGACAAACACCTTCTCGATCGTGCTGTCGTTCACCAGCATCGAATAGCGCCAGGAACGCATGCCAAAACCCAGGTTGTCCTTATCGACCAGCATGCCCATTTTGCGGGTGAACTCTCCGCTGCCGTCCGGCAGCATTTTTACCTTGTTCGCGCCGATGTGCTTGCCCCACTGGAACATCACAAACGCGTCATTCACTGACAGGCAGTAAATTTCGTCCACGCCCTGCCCAGCAAACTGGTCGTACAGCTCTTCGTAGCGCGGCAGGTGCGTTGAGGAACACGTTGGGGTGAAGGCTCCAGGCAGCGCAAAAATGATGACTTTTTTGCCGGCAAAGATGTCGTCTGACGTCGTGTCCTGCCACTTGAACGGATTGTCTCCGCCGATGGACTCGTCGCGAACACGGGTTTTGAATACTACGCTTGGGACCTTCTCGGGGGTCATCTGGGATCTCTCCTGAAGTGTGGTGATAAAGAGCGAATTAAGGGCGCTGGCGGCGGCCAGCAGATTAACCGCGGTAAGCTATCAATTCGACGTTTTCGATTGAAATAGTTTATATCTATGGGCGTGATAGGCCTGCTGCATGACGTCGAATGCAATCTGCCGATTAGGCGCTCACAGGCAGCGTCAGACTTTCGTTAGGGGCCCGCCACCTCCGTTGCCACGGCGGGGCCGATATGACGGTTGAAGAAATCCAGCTTGGCCTGAAAAAAGTCGCGCCGGGTTGCGGGATTAACAAACCCATGCCCCTCACGCCGTTCCACGACCAGCGAGAACGGCCTGTCGGCCTCGGTTAACGCCTCCACCAGGCGCGTCGACTGAATGGGTGGAGCTCGTTCGTCCCGTTTGCCGTAGGAAATCATCAGCGCCGCCTTGATCGCCGCGACGTGATTCACCGGAGACTGCTCGTAATGAAGCTCCGGGTCCGTGCCTAATGCGAGTTTCAGGTATTCAACGCCCCCGCGAACATCCGGAATGTCCCCCGAGCGAAACATCAACGCCATGTCGTAGACGCCGACGTGGCCGACCGCACATTGATAGAGGTCCGGCTCCCGGGCTACGCTCATCAGAGCCGAATAGCCGCCAAAACTGCCACCCGAGATACAAACGCGCTTAGGGTCCACAAGGGCCTGGTCAATGGCCCAGCGCACGCCGTCAGTAATGTCGTTTTGAATTGCCGTTCCCCAACGACGATGCCCTGCTCGTTCGAACGCCAGGCCGTAGCCCCCCGACCCGCGATAGTTGACCTGCAGCACCTGGAAACCCCGATTGGCCAGCAGCTGCACCTCGGGCTGGTAGCGCCAGTTGTCTCGGGGGCCATGGGGCCCACCATGTACCTGCACGACCGTAGGCAGGGGCCCCAGGGCTCCGATCGGCCGGGTGAGATAGCCCTGAATCTCCTGTCCGTCCCGAGCCGCAAACGTAATCGGTTGCATCGGAGCGAGGTCGCTGGGTTCAAGCCATTGCCGAGAGCTCAGAAGGTAATCAACCTTCAGCTTGTCGGTCTGCAGCATAAAGTAATCGCCGGGGTTCCTATCGGCGGTGACCCAGAGCACGGCCTCTTCCCCATCTCGCGTCCAGCTCGCGACGGTCATGAACTGCTCAGTAAAAGCCGCCTGAACCTTCGCAAGGGTCTGGCTTTCGGGGTGATCCGGATCGAGATAGGTGCACTTCGGCATCGCTGCCTCAAAACAAACGCCGAGCACGGTGAACTGATCGCTGCCCATCACCACCCGGCCCGCATCGTAGTCGGGATCGGCAATGATCGGCTCTACCGCGCCGCTTTCCATATCGATACGGACGAGGGAGATGGTATCGAAGCCCACGTTCGTCAGCGCCAGCACGCTGCTGCCGTCTGCACTGACGCTCACAGCCCGAAGGTGCTGCTCGAGACTTTCGGCCTGCATCAGAAGGCGCCAATCGCCGGATTTTTTGCCCCGGACGTGCAGCACCGCGCGGCCCTCCGGATCACTGCCAAACGACGCCCAGTGGCTCATCTTCGCGTTGGTGACGGCCCGTGCCTGTGGCACCGGCAGGCGGGTCACCGCGCGTTTGGTCCCGTTGACAATGTTCAGCTGGTAAACCGTCGGTATCGCGGCCATCTGGTTGGCAAACGGATAGGAAATGATGAGCGCATGCTTTTTGTCGTCCGGCAACGGATGCAGGACGCCGCCCCAGGCGCGCTCGCCGTCTGCTTTCCGGATCTTACTGCCTGTGCCCATTTCGCCGACCCGATACCCGAAGACCAGCTTTCGTCGACCGCCATCCGCGTCCATGGCGAAGAGCTCACCGAAGTCCGCCACGCGGTCGTTGTCTGACTGTAGCGACAGGACTTTCGCCAGCACGCGGTCATTGCTGGCCCAGTAGAACTGGCCAACCTGCTGTCCTAAATCCATCCGGATCGAGGAGACCACGGCCATTTTTTGCCGGTCGATGACCACCAGCGCGTTCTGGTTGCCTGCAGGAACCAGAGCCGCAAGATAGCTACCGTCCGGCGATATGCGCAGCGATCGGTATTCCGCAGGACGGACGAAATCTTCCAGTGAAATTGGGTTGGCGACACCCACCAACGACCAGGTGAGTAACAGTGCAGAAAACAGACAACGAGTGAGCATGGAGCCCCTTTTGATCTATCGGGATTAAACCCCGCAATAATAGCAACCTAACTCGGTAGGCTGTCCAGAAGAAATCGACAATCGAGCGACGAATTATCTGAAACCAGAGTTCGGGATTTTGGCGACATGACCTTCACGGTCAGCACGAAATCATGTGGTTTTAGCTAATCCAGGCACGGCGATGACGCTTAGATTCCCCCTGTTTCCCCTTTTGCTGCTCCTGTTTTGTGCCGGCTGTGCCGCCGAAGAAAGTGGGGACGTTTATCAGCAGCGCTCACCCAATCGCGACGGTATTGGCAAGATTTATATGGGCCGGGAAATCTCTCACGTCATGGGGCACCTCGGGGCGCGCTGGCTGGAGCGACCGGAGCGGGTGCGCGAGGAGCGAACCGACCTGCTGGTTCAGAACCTGCCGCTGGAGCCCGATGACATCATTGCCGACATCGGCGCAGGCACCGGGTATTTCTCCTTCCCGATGGCAGCTCGCGTGCCGGAAGGCAAGGTTTTGGCGGTGGATATCCAGCCCGAGATGCTGGCGATAATCGAGCAACGTAAGCGTACCGCCGCGGTGAACAACATCGACACGGTGCTCGGTACCGAGCGCGACCCGGGGTTGCCGGAAGCCGCGGTTGATCTAATCCTCATTGTGGACGCTTACCACGAGTTTTCTTATCCACGCGAAATGGGGCTTGGTCTGGCGCGCTCACTCAAACCCGGAGGGCAACTGGTGCTGATCGAATACCGGGGGGAAGATCCGAGAGTGCCCATTAAACGTCTGCACAAGATGACGGAGCAACAGGCAAAAAAAGAGATGGCGGCGATCGGACTGACCTGGGAACGTACGCTGTCACTCTTGCCCCAACAGCACTTCATGATTTTCCGCCGGCCCGTCAACGGCTGACCTGCTAGCCGCGCAACTCGCGCGGCAAAAACGTTTCAAGACTTGTGCCGGCGAGTATTGTGTTTTAATTTAACCGAATGGTTACAAAAGATCAGGAACGAACCGTATTTGCGGCCATCGCCGATCCGACGCGACGGGCCATCCTCGATCAGATGCGTCACGGCGAGGTTAATGCCGGGGACCTAGCCAAGCGATTTCCCATCAGTCGCCCAGCCATAGCGAGGCACGTCAGGATCCTTCGCAGTGCCGGGCTGCTCCAGCAGCGCGCGGTGGCGCAGCGACGCTATTACTCGCTGAAACCGGCGGCCCTCGCTGAGGTTGACCAGTGGCTGGCCCCTTTTCGTTTGTTCTGGTCTGCGCGAATGGTCGACATCAAGGCGGTCGCGGAAAACCTTTCCGACTTGAAGGAGGAAGAATCCGATGACGAAGAGTAAGAAGCCCTTTCGGTATCACTACGACTATCCGGTCTCGCTTGAGGGGTCGCTAGAAACGGTGTTTGCAGCGCTGACAGACCCCGACGCGCTTCGGACATGGTTTGCCGAAGAAGTTGACGTCCAGCTTTCGCCGGGAGGGTCGTTTCGTTTCTGGGGACGGCACACCTACGGGATGCCAACGGCCGCCGAGGTTGATCAGACCGTGCTCAACGTCGAAGCCCCAACCACGCTGACGTTCTCGTGGCGCTTTCTCGGGCAAGACAGCACGGTGACCTGGGCACTGCGAGAGCCGGATTCGGGAGACGACGCCGGCGTGCGCATCAGCGTCACCCATGAGTTCGACCAACTGCCTGAGGGCAATCGTCAGGAGGCCTTGCTCGACGATCTTTGGCGAATTCACACCGGCAACCTGTGTTTTTTCCTCAAGGGCGAACGTGATCTGTTTCGACCGGATTTTGCTGACCCTGCGCCGGTGGTGAGCTGTGAGCTATTCATCAATGCCCGCCCCGAACGGGTGTTTGCGGTGCTGACAACGCCCGAGTACATCAAGCAGTGGTTTCCAGCCCCTGCGCCGTTTGTCGACCCTCGGGTAGGCGGCGACTATGGCTTTGGCTTCAGTTTTGAGGTGGACGGCGAAACGATCAATCCGCCCCCCATGAAAATCCTGGCCTTCGAACCCAATCGGATGTTGTCGATCTCCTGGCCAGACTGGCGGATGGATCCAACCGTCCCGGACCAAACCGTCACGTGGCGACTGGAAGATCTGGACGGTAAGACACGACTCACCCTCGAACATACCGGCTTTTCGCGCTTCACCGACGTCTCCGACTATCCCTTTGGATGGCGGGAGTTCATGGAGAAGATTACCGCGGTGGCGCAGGCCACCGCTTAGCGGGAGTTGGAGGTGCCGGCAACCTTGTCCGATTCGCCCTCGATGCTTCGCCGGCGAAGCGGCGTCAGCACCTCGCTAGAGACCCAATAGATGTCTTCGTTACTCGTGTAGAACAGGTACCGGCCATCCAAGGTCACAAAAGGGCAGAGTTCGTGGCCAGCGGTATTGATGCCAGGCCCGAGAGGCACCGCATCACCCCAGGAGGCATCCTCCCAGCGAAAAGTCACGTACAGATCTCCGCGCCCCTCACCACCGGCTCGCGTGCTGGAAAAGATCAGATAGCTGCCGTCGGCGGCGATAAAAGGATCGGCGTCGAAGGACGGGCTGTTTACCGATTCGGGCAGCTGGGTCACGGTCACCTCAGTTCGGCTCTCTACGCCCGCGGCCAGGTAAAGATCGGGGTTGTCCAGGTCATTGGTGTGCATCGTCGAGGCAAATGCCAGCGTCCCGAGGTTCGTAAACGATGCGTAGTACTCGTGACCGGCGGTATTGACGGGCGCGGGCAGAAGCCGTGGATCACTCCAGCCATCCCTGCGGCGTTCGATGTATCCGATATCGTAGGTGTCTTGTCGGACGCCATTCGCGGCCCGGGTGGTGATGAAATACAGCCGTGATTGATCCGGTGAAAACATCGGATCGTTGAAACCGGCCTTTGGGTCACTGAGCACGACTTCGGGCGGCGTCCAGCGCTCACCGTCAAACCGCGTGACGCGGATTTCGTCACGCCCACCCAGCGCCACGCCAAAAAACATCTCCCGGCCGTCCGCGGAGAACACCGAGCCGTATTCATACTGGTCCGGCAGCGATACCACGCCAGGAGCAAACACCTGAGGATCGAGGCCCGGCGACGCTTCGCCGAGGTAGCTTCCCGTGGCCGGGGGCAACATGGATCGGCGCACCAGCTCGGCGCGCAGCACCGCCTCGTTCTCCAGCCGATGGACCAGCCAGCGTGCGGGGGCGCCAGCCACTTGCGCCAGCGCGGCCACCCGGCCCTGACCTAAAAACAGCGTATCGGGCTGCTCAGCGGCGATGGGGTCTTCATAGGCCTGTATCGCCGGAATAATCCGCCAGCCTGCTTCTCGCAGCGCCTTCACCAGATCACCGATGAATAGCGCGGCGAGATCGTTTTCGTGCAGGAGCAGCACGTGGCGCGGTGATCGACCCAGCGTTTCCACGGCGATCCGATCGTAGAACTCGATTCCCTGCATCAATACCGACAGATACACCTCGCGCCACGCATCGCGATCGAAAGTGATGCCAAGCCGACGCTGCTCACCCAGCAGCGCCTCCAGATACCAGTCGTAGTTGTCGATGGTGACGTAGCCGTTGCTCAAACCCAGTTCCTTGAGTCCCTCGACGATGGCGTCGCGCCGCTCGCGCGGCCGGCCTTCGTGCAGATACGGATAGCGAAACAGCGGGACATACGACGGCAGCCTCGACAGCACCTGGTGGGCCTCAGCTACGTCGGCGAGAAACACCTCTGGCGTGACCCGATTGGCAGAGGGATGACTGTGCGAGTGGTTGGCGATGTCGTGCCCCGCCTCGGCGTACTGTCGAAGGCGCACCACGGCGGCAGGCTTATCCAGCTTGTCGGAGTTGGCAAAAAACATCGCACCGGTCACGTTCGCCTCGCGCAGCGCCTTGATCAGTTCCCGAGTGCGCTCGGAACCGGTAAACATCATGCCATCCGGTCGAGGGGCGTCATCGAAAGTCAGGGCGATCTCTCGCGGCGGCGTTTTCTCCGTTTCGGCTGCGCCGGCATGCGCCGGTCCCAGCAGCACCGCAAAAAAGATGAGACCGAAGCGTTTAAGGACGATTGAAGTCATATCGAGGTTGACCTTATGTCAGGGCTCCAGCTCTGGATGGGCTTTGACGAGCGTGGCGGGCGCCACCTGACGCCAGGCCGTCCTCAGCAGGTCCGACAGCCGCTCATCGGACAGCCCTTCGAGACTCACGCCGAGCCAACCCTGAGCGGCCCAGCCAACGTCGTGAAAGCGGTCCGGATGGGTGGCCAGCAGCGCCTCGCGGTCAGCCGTGGAAAGCTTGACGACACAGCGACCGGGCGGATGCCCGACCGTGGCAAAGATCTTGTTTTTCACGCGAAAGGACGACCGATCGAAATGGGGTCTCTCCTCCGCTGCGGGTAGCGAAAGCGCCAGTCGACGAACGCGCTCCGCGTTCGGATCATTTTGGATTTTTTCATTCATCGGTGCTGCGCAAAGCTCTTACCGGCCGCCTCGGATCATCGTCACGCCGACACAGGCGGCCCAGAATACCTGAATCGTATAAATCGCCAGCGCCGTGGACACGTGCATTGCGTTGCCGCCCAAGATCAGAACCGCGATGGGCACGGCGGCCGTCAGCAAGCCAAGCCCGGCCAGGACAGGGTGCCGAGGTGACGTTCTGAGCAGCTGAACCGACCACAGGAGGTAAGCGGCCGCCACGGCAAACACCGCCAGCTTCGCCAGCGCCTGGTTCAGGTCCCAGGCAAAGTCGAAAATATCGTGACCGATTTCCTCCTCACCGCGAGCCGCCAGGCTTGGGAAAACGAACCCGTTCACCACCGCGGCCAGGCTGTTGCCGATTGTCGCGGCGAGGTAGCAAACAAGGCCGGCCAGGACCGGGAGGTGGCCCAGCCCGAGCCCCATCGCAAAATGGGTCAGCCCGGTAGCGAGGGCAATGACCATGACCAGCATGACCCCGTGAACCATTCCCGCAATGCCGGTCATGCCGTCGAAGCTGGTGGGGTGATGCGCCATAAAAAAGACGGTGCCCAGGGCTGCGGCTACCAGCAGGTAGCCAAAACTCTTCTGATGATACGTCCGGGCTCCGACCTCGACTGTGTTAGCTTCTTGTCCGTCCATTGCTGCTCCGCGCTGTCATGAATGCCATGAAAGGGTGCCCGAGACCCACCGCCTCATCCAACAGACGCTGCGACCCGAGTGTCTGTTACCGGACATCGAGGCCCAATTGTCCGGAAACAAACGCATGACCGAAGTGTTCGACCGACGCAAGCAGCGGACCCGTAAAGCGATTATTCAGGCCTTCAACGAGCTGTTCTTCGAGGGGGAACTGGACGATATCCGGGTGGCGGACATCGTGGCGCGCGCCAACGTGGGGCGCTCAACCTTCTACGAACACTTCGGCAATGCGCAGCAGGTGTTTCTGGCGGCGTTTTCCTACCCGCTGTCGATCCTCGCTGCGGCCCTGGCCGGCGAGGGGAGCCCCGACGACATGGAGATGCTGCTGGAGCACCTTTGGGAGAATCGACACCGGGCCCGCAGATCGTTCAGCGGCCGGGGGCGCGAGCAGATCAGCCGCCTCCTGCGCGAGCTGCTGGAACAGCGTCGACGGACGACAACCGTTTCGGCCTTAACGCCGATCCAGGCGGTCGGCCGCACCGAGCAGGCGATGGGGCTGATCCGGGCCTGGCTTTTGGGGGAACTCGCGACAAGCGGCGCCGAGCTCAGGCAGGCGCTTCTCAACATCGCCAAAGAGCCCGGCCGCGCCTGACGTTCGACCGCTAGAAAGGCTTTGTTGCGCCCAGGAAGGCGACGCTCAAGATGCCCACCCAGTACATGTAGGCCACCTTCCGAGAGTTCCGGATCGACGTCTCCAGCTTATTCTCAACCGCCGGGTTGTCGCCATGAGCCGCCAGCTCGCGAAACATCATGGTCCACTCGCGCATCACAAAGCGCAGATACAAACCGATGCACAGCATCAGGGCGTAGATCAGGATCTTCCAGCTGTACCAGTAAAAGCCTTCCATCGCCTTAAAGGGGCCATAACCCAGCAGCGAGCTGATGGCGGAGATGATCAGTGCCGGGATCACGACAAATCGAATGGCCTCGTCGATCTTGGTCAGGCGAATCCCGGTATCGGTCTCACGGTAAACGAAGGCGGCCCAGCACAGCGCCAGCCAAACCCCGAAAACGACCCACATCCCGGTGAGCCACATGCCGCCCAGCGGCTGGACGCCCCAGAAATGGCCCATATGAAGCCCCAGCGGCAGCAGCAGGATAATGCCCGTACGCGCGAGGATATCGATCCGATAGGCGGTTTCCATGTGCCGCCGACGCTCCTCCATGCCGAGCTTTCGGTTGACCACGTTGTAAGACGTTTGAAAAACGCCCCACTCGCCGCCGAGCCAGTAAACCATAGCCACGATGTGCAGCCAGCGAAGAACCGCCAGTTCGCTGATCCCCATGAATCGACTCCGTTGCTTAATTCACGAATTGTTATAGGACTATAACATTTCGACTCGCACGACCACACGCCCAAGTCAATGAATCTTGAACCGTGCCCAAACGGCGCTACGTAGTTACCGAAATGTGATGCGGGCTTTGCGGATGGGTTACTCGGTTGAGTGCCCGGACAATGCGCCCCATGAACACTCAAGCCGCTACGTACAATGACGCGATCGTCCGCAAAATGGCGATCATGACCGTGGTCTGGGGCATCGTCGGAATGACGGTTGGCGTATTGATCGCCGCCCAGCTTTACTGGCCCGCGCTGAACTTCGATCTGCCCTGGCTGACCTACAGTCGATTGAGGCCGCTGCACACCAACGCGGTGATCTTTGCGTTCGGCGGAACCGCGCTGATGGCCACGTCCTTTCACGTGGTTCAGCGCACCTGCCACACGCGGCTCTTTGCAGACGGGCTCGCCAGCTTCGTGTTTTGGGGCTGGCAGCTGGTCATCGTGGCGGCTGCGGTGTCCCTGCCGCTAGGGCTTACCCAAAGTAAAGAATACGCTGAACTGATCTGGCCGATCGATTTGCTGATCGCCGTTGTCTGGGTCGCCTACGCCATCGTCTTCTTCGGCACGATCGCCAAGCGCCAGGTCAAACACATCTATGTGGCGAACTGGTTCTACGCGGCGTTCATCCTGACGGTTGCGGTGCTGCATATCGTCAACAGTCTGGCCATACCTACCAGTTTGACGCATTCCTACCCGATCTATTCGGGCGCCATCGACGCGATGGTGCAGTGGTGGTACGGACACAACGCGGTGGGCTTTTTCCTGACCGCCGGCTTCTTGGGCATGATGTACTACTACGTGCCCAAGCAGGCCAACCGACCCATCTACTCCTATCGGTTGTCCGTCGTGCACTTCTGGGCCCTGATCTCGATCTACATGTGGGCCGGTCCACACCACCTGCACTACACCTCGGTCCCCGACTGGGCCCAGTCTCTCGGCATGGTGTTCTCACTGATCCTGCTGGCACCGAGCTGGGGCGGCATGATCAACGGGATCATGACGCTCAGCGGCGCGTGGGACAAGCTGCGGGACGACCCGATTCTCAAGTTCATGATCGTGTCACTGTCGTTCTACGGCATGTCGACCTTCGAAGGGCCGATGATGTCGATCAAGACCGTCAACGCGCTGTCCCACTACACCGACTGGACGATTGGCCACGTGCACTCCGGCGCTCTTGGCTGGGTCGCGATGATGACGGTCGGCGCCATGTACTGCCTGATTCCGCGGGTCTTCGGCAAAGAACAGATGTACAGCATCCCGATGATCAACGTGCACTTCTGGACCACCACAATCGGCATCGTGCTCTACACGGTTTCCATGTGGATCGCCGGTATTTCCCAGGGACTGATGTGGCGGGCCACCAACCCTGACGGCACGCTGACCTACACGTTCATCGAGTCGCTGGTCGTGACCTACCCGTACTACCTGATGCGCCTCGGCGGCGGACTGCTGGTGCTGGTCGGTATGTTCCTGATGGCCTGGAACGTCTGGAAGACGGTTAAGGCCTCCAGCTCTGACGAGAGCCCGGTGCTGGCTCCCGCAACGGCAACATAAGGCAAGCTGCAAATGAAACACGAAAAGATTGAGAAGAACGTTGGCCTGATGGGCATCCTGATCATCGCGGTGATCAGCGTGGCCGGCCTGGTCGAGATTGTTCCGCTGGCAACCCAGGCGCAGATTATCGAACCCGCCGAGGGCATCGAGCCCTACACGCCGATCCAGCTGGCCGGCAGAGACATCTACGTCCGGGAAGGCTGCTACGTGTGCCATTCGCAGCAGGTTCGCCCGTTTCGCAGCGAGACAGAGCGCTACGGCCACTATTCGCTGGCCGGCGAATCGGTCTATGACCGTCCCTTCCAGTGGGGTTCGAAGCGGACCGGGCCGGACCTGGCTAGGGTCGGCGGTCGCTACAGCGATCAATGGCACCAGGTGCACCTGATCAACCCGCGCGACGTGGTGCCCGAATCCAACATGCCGGGTTATCCCTGGTTAAGTACCGCAGTGATCGACGGCGAGGTGATCGCGGGGCGGATGAACGCGCTCCGGACCTTAGGCCACCCCTACAGCGACGAGGAAATTGGCGGCGCTCCCGCCGCCCTCGAGGGCGTAACCGAGATGGAGGCCCTGATTGCCTACCTGCAGGGGCTGGGCACCAACATCGGCCGTGGCGCCCTGCGCCAGCAAGGTCAGCCGGTGGCAGACGCCGGTTCACCAGCTGCCGGTGATGCCGGCGCAGGAGGTGCCCAATGATGGCTGAAGCACTCGACCTGGGTCTGATTCGCGGCATCATCACCGCCGTATTGCTGGGTGCGTTTATCGGCATGGTTTTCTGGGCCTACAGCACCCGACGCGAAGGGGAGTTTGAGGAGGCATCCCGGATGCCGCTGGATGACCAACCGGAAGACAACTGGAGCGAAAGTGTGCAAACGCGCCGCTCCGACTGGGAAATGGAAGGAAACAACCAATGACGATGAGCAGCGGCTGGCACTGGTATGTGGCGGCGATCACACTGATTAATATCATTGCCTGTATCTGGCTGATCCTCTGGTCTTCTCGTCAGGGTGACGCGGCGAAGGCCAACAGCGACACCCTGGACCACACCTGGGACGAAGACCTTTGCGAGCGGAACAACCCGCTGCCGCGCTGGTGGCTGTACCTCTTCGTCGGCACCATCATCTGGGGGCTGGGCTATCTGGTTTACTACCCGGGGCTGGGCGCTTACCCAGGCGTGGGCGGCTGGAGCCAGAAAGGCCAATACCAGGCTGAGCGCGCCCGAATCGACGCGGTCTACCAGGAGAAATTTGCATCGCTGGCAGCGTTGGATTACAAGGCGCTGAGCCAGCATGCCGACGGCATGGACATCGCCGGCCGGCTCTATGGCGCCAACTGTGCAACCTGCCACGGATCGGACGCGCGGGGCGCGGTCGGTTTCCCGAACCTCACCGACAACGACTGGCTTTACGGTGACTCCCCGCAGGTGCTGACCCACTCGATCACCCTGGGGCGTCAAGGGCTGATGCCGGGCTGGGCTGCTGCCCTCGGCGGTGACGAAGGCGTTCGCCAGACCATGGAGTACGTGAAGTCGCTGTCCGGGATGGACCACGACGCGGCGATGGCAGGCGAAGGCCAAGCCCGCTACAACACGGTGTGTATTGCCTGTCACGGCGCCACCGGCACCGGCATGCAGGCGCTGGGCGCGCCCAATCTGACCGACGGCATCTGGCTCTACGGCAACTCCGACGACGCGCTGTACGAGACGATTGCGGTCGGCAGAAACGGCGTGATGCCCGCTCACCAGACGCTGCTCAGCGAGGAGGAAATCAAGCTGCTCGTGGCGTACGTCATGTCTCTCGGCGGCGGCGAGACCAACGCCACCGGAGCGCCCTGAAGCCGAGGGCGGGCGTCAGCCCGGCCGCTGAGCGCTAAGGCACCGATCGACCATGGCTAAACACTGGAACTGGCGCCAACGCAGCATCGCCGTCATCGTCTGGCCCTCATTTCTGATGGCCAGCGTGGCGACACTGCTGTTTTTCGCCAAGATCGACCCGGCGCTGCTGCTCGCGGCTTTTGTCTTTCAAGTGGAGATGAGCAATCAGGCTGTCTATTCGCTGGGCTTTTTCTTTTTCTGGTTGATCTGTGCCGGCGCGTGCACGCTCAGCACCTGGCTGATTCGCACGGAACGGCGAATGGACAGCTTCCCCGAGGTTCCGCCCGACCTGCCTGTGGACCCGGAGCTATGACCACCGCCACACCGACCAAGCGCGGCAACTCCAAGCGGGACGCGATACCCGTTGAGGTCAGCGGATCGCTTTACCAGAAAGAGTCCAAGATTTACGTCAAAGACGTTAAGGGACGCTTCGCCCGCCTGCGAAATATTGCCATGGTGGTTCTGCTGGGTCTGTTTTACGGCGTGGTTTGGCTGACGTGGGAGGGGCGCCAGGCGGTGCTTTTTGACCTCCCGGCTCGCAAGTTCTACATCTGGGGGCTGACGCTCTGGCCGCAGGACTTTATCTACCTGGCCCTGCTCCTGCTGCTGCTGGCGCTGAGCCTCTTTTTCTTCACCGCGCTGGCCGGTCGCTTGTGGTGTGGCTACGCCTGCCCACAGACGGTCTGGACCGAAGCGTTCATGCTGATCGAGCGCTGGGTTGAGGGTGACCGGAATCGCCGCATGAAGCTGGATAAGGGGCCGCGCAACCGGACGTTCTTGGTGCGCAAGAGCACCAAACAGTTTCTATGGCTGGCTCTGTCACTCTGGACCGGCATGACCTTCGTCGGCTACTTCATGCCGATCCGTGAGCTGGCCGCGGGTATCGTCAGCTTCGACCTGCATCCCTGGGCCTGGTTCTGGTTCCTGTTCTATGGCTTCGCGACCTACGGCAACGCGGGTTTTCTTCGCGAGCAGGTGTGCAAGTACATGTGCCCCTACGCCCGCTTTCAGAGCGCCATGTTCGACAATGACACGCTGATCATCGCGTACGACGAAAGCCGCGGTGAGCCGCGCGGCGGACGCAAGAAAAAGGTCGATCACCGTGCTCAAGGCCTCGGCGACTGCATCGATTGCACGCTCTGCGTCCAGGTGTGCCCCACCGGGATCGATATCCGGGACGGGCTGCAGTATGAGTGCATCGCCTGTGCGGCCTGCATCGACGCGTGTGACGAGGTCATGGACAAGATGTCCTACCCTCGCGGCCTGATCCGTTACACCTCCAACAACGCCGTGCGTGGCGGCAAAGCGCACGTGCTGCGCCCGAGGATGATTGTTTACGCGGTGCTGCTGGTTGTCATCAGCGTCAGCCTGGTGACCTCGGTCAGCACGCGAACGCCGCTGCGGATGGAGGTTATTCGGGACCGCAATGCGCTCTATCGTGAGCTCGCTGACGGGCGTATCGAAAACGTCTACACCCTGCGGGTGATCAACATGACCGAACAGAGCGAAAGCTATGAGCTCGTTTTGTCGGGTAACCCTCAGCTGACCGTCGAAAGCCCGCAGATCACCGTGCCTGCCAATCAAACCGCCGCTTTTCCGCTGCGCATTCAGGCAGCACCAGAGGCGGGTATGGGCAGCATTCCCATCCAGCTTTCGCTCACCAGTCAAACCAACCCTGACGATCAGGTTGTTCGTGACAGCAAATTTTTTCTGCCGGTGAAATCATGAAACCAACCCAAACTTCCTCTGCCAGCAGCCGCTGGTACCAAGAGTCCGCGATGAAAGTGGTCGCCGGCGTACTCATTGCCACGCTGATGTCCGGCGTGACGATGCTCTCGCTCGCGCTGAGCAGCGATGATCCGCTGGTCATTACCGATGGCCAGTATCAGGAGCTGCGCGATGAGTTTCGTTTGACGGAGCCTCGCCCGGACGATGACGGCTGAAGCCAACCGGCCTCCATCGTCCCGCGAGCAGCATGTCGCGCTGAGCGACGGGCTGATCCAGGAGGGTACGTGCTTTCACTGCGCGGAACCGATCCCACCCGGCCTGGACCTGTGGGTGAGTTACCGCGGCGAAGACCGGCGCGTTTGCTGCACCGGCTGCCAGGCGGTGGCCGAACTGATCATCAGCGGTGGCCAGGGTGACTACTACGAATACCGCGAGAGCCCGGCCGCCAGGCCCCAGCTTCAGGCTACCGAGACTGACTGGCAGGCTTTTGACGGCCAGGAAACGGTGGATAAAGACGGACTGGCTGAGGCGACCTTCTGGATCGACGGCATTCACTGCGGTGCCTGCGGCTGGCTGATCGAGACCCAGCTGAAGGCAATCCGCGGCGTCCACTCCGTCGGCGTCGACCAACAGACCGGCATCACCCATCTGCGGTGGTCCAACGAGTTTGTCCAGCAGAGCACGCTGCTCGAAGCCATTGCGGCGCTAGGCTATCAACCCCACCCTCTTTCCGGCAGCGAGCTTGACGAGAGCCTGGCCCGGGAACGTGCGGCGTTCCTCAAGCAGCTGGCGGTGGCGGGTTTGGGCATGATGCAGGTCTCTATGTTTGCCATCGGCACCTATTTCGGACCGGAAAACGGAATGGACCCGGCGGTCGAACGGCTGCTGTACCTCGTGTCGATGGTGGTTGCGGCGCCGGTGGTTTTCTACTCAGGGGTGTCCTTTTTTGCCGGCGCCCTCCGCGCCCTCCGGGCCCGCCAGCTGAACATGGACGTACCCGTATCTATTGCGCTGCTGCTGGCCTTCGGCGCAAGCACCATCAACTTCTTCCGCGGTACGGGACCCATGTATTTTGAGTCCGCAACCATGTTTGTGTTTCTGCTCCTGGCCGCACGCTTTATTGCGATGGGCGTCCGGCATAAGGCCGTCGACGCGCAGCGGGCGCTCCTGCCGATGTTGCCCGATGCGGTGATCAAGATCATCGAAGATGGGCAGGCGCTCTCGGAAGTCAGCGTCCCCCGTGCCAGCCTTCAGCCGGGTGATCTCATCCGGGTCAGACCCGGGGACGCCATCGCAGCGGACGGGGTGATCGAGAGCGGCGCAACGACCATCAATGAGGCGCTGATGACCGGGGAATCACATCCCAGAGCTGGCGCAGTCGGCGAGCCGGTGCTCGCCGGCAGCGGCAATATCGATGGCAGCATCACCGTACGAATCACCCGCGCGGGCCGGGACTGCACCCTGTCGCAGGCCGCTGACCTTCTCAACCGCGCTCGCCTCAGCAGGCCGCAACAGGTGCTCACCGCCAATCGGGTTTCCAGCGTGTTTGTCGCCTGCCTATTGCTGGTTGCTGCCGGCGTATTCTTTTTCTGGCTGCCGGCAGGCTTTGAGCAAGCTTTCAGCGCAACCCTGGCGGTCCTCGTTGTGACCTGCCCCTGCGCGCTCTCGCTCGCCATACCGGCGGCGCTTTCAGCGGCTACTACGCGCCTCGCTCGAGACGGCCTGCTGGTCAGCCGGCTCGACGCGTTGGAAGTACTTCCGCGGGTTACGTGTGCCTTGATCGACAAAACCGGAACCTTGAGTGAGGGACGGCCGGGAATCAACGGCGTTCGGCTGAATAAGTCTCACCCGAAGGCCGTAGACCGGGCCACGCTGCTCGACTGGATGGCTGCACTTGAGAAACACAGCAACCACCCGCTCGCCGCGGCCTTCCGAGGTATTCGAAGCAGCGCCCAGGCAGACGCGGTATCGGCGGTCGCCGGCCAGGGCATTCAGGGAACGATTGAGGGTCGCAACCTCAAGCTGGGTAGCGCTGCATTTACCGGCGACGTCACCCGGGCAGACGAACCGCTGATCCTCGCGGACGAAACCGGTGTGCTGGGCTGGGTTGAGGTCACCGACCCCTGGCGGGAGGATACGGCCAGGACGCTCAGCCGTCTTGCGGACGCCGGAATCAGGATCGTTATTGCCAGCGGGGACCACGACAAGCGCGTTCAGCGCGCCGCCGCCGAGCTGGGCATCCGTTTCGCTGCGGGCGAGCTGAAGCCCGATCAGAAGCTCATGCTTCTCCGTCAGCTGCAGGCCGAGGGCGAAACCGTTTTGGCGTTGGGTGACGGTGTCAACGATAGCGGGCTGCTGGGTGGGGCTGATGTGTCTGTGGCGATGGCCGAGGGAGCGGACTTAGCGACCGCTGGCGCGGACGTGGTTCTGACCGGCCGCAGACTTGGGCCACTGCTGATGTTGCTAAGGGCCGCCCGTTATTGTCGCTTGATCGTCCGGCAAAACCTCACCTGGGCGGTGGCGTATAACGTGATTGCGGTCCCTTTCGCCGCGGCCGGACTGATCGGTCCGGGCCTCGCAGCGCTCGGGATGTCAGCCAGCTCGCTGGTTGTCGTCCTGAACGCCGCCAGGCTGGCAAAAATCGATCTGGCCGTTGACGAGTCCCAACGCTCTCGCGCTGCAGACCGCGACAGCGTTCCGCAGCCACAACCGGCTTAGCTGACGACATAACGCCATGAAGATACTGTTTCTATTGATACCCCTGAGCCTGATGCTCCTCAGCGTTGCCGTCTGGGGCTTTTTCTGGATGGTCCGCCATCGCCAGTTCGAGGATATGGACGCCGCCGCATGGCGGATCCTGACCGACGACGTCACTCCAGCGGATCGTACTAACGATGAATGAACCACTGACCATCGGGGCGGCGCTCATCGCCGGTTTGGTCGGCAGCGGCCACTGCCTTGGCATGTGCGGACCGCTGGCCGCGCTGGCCGGGCTCAATCGACAGGGTCGCGGGGCGGCCGCAGCTTCGGCGCTCACCCACAATCTGGGCAGGCTGCTCAGCTACGGGCTGCTCGGCGCACTGGTCGGGGCGCTGGGCATGGCTGCCGGCTCGCTCGCACCCGTCGCCGCGGCGGGCCCGGCGCTGCGCATTGCGCTTGGCGTGATCCTGGTATTGCTGGGTCTGCAGCTTATTGCCCCGCGTTTTCGGCTCAACCCGCTCGATCTCGTCGGCCGCAAGCTGGGTGTACCGCTGTGGCGGCGCCTGCAGCCGCTGACCCTAAAACTCAACCAGCGGAAGGGATTTGCCGCCAGCCTGGCGCGGGGCATGCTCTGGGGCTGGCTCCCCTGTGGATTGGTGTACAGCCTGCTGGCTCTGGCTGCGGTGTCGGGTTCCGCCACGAGTGGCGCGCTGGTGATGGTGGCTTTCGGCGTCGGCACCCTGCCCGCCATGCTGGGCGTTGGCCTCCTCGGCAGCCCGCTGGCCGGCCTGTCCAAGGCGCGCCTGAAGCCCCTGATGGGAGCGATGATGATCGCCAGCGGTTTTGCCGTGTCCGCGATGCCGGTGATGCACCTGAGCGGCGCTCATGATCATAGTCATCATGCTCACCACGCGCCGCCGCCTAGCGAGGATGGCGCGCAGCACGAGCACCACCAACATCACCGACACTAATCGATCGCGGCCTACTCCGTTTGCCGGGAAAAGTAGTCGACCTGGTGCAGCATTCGCACGAGGTGAGCAAGGTTTCTAACCCCCATTTTCTCCATCACGTGGGTTCGATGGATCTCCACCGTCCGCTGTGAGATCTCCAGATCCAGAGCGACAACCTTGTTGGCTTTACCGTCGGCCACCATGCCCATCACCTGCCGCTCGCGAGGCGTCAGCGATTCGATGCGGCGCTGGATGTCTTTCAGATCAGCCGCCTCGCGCTGGCCCTCGCGACATTCGTTCATCGCTGTCTGGACCCGATCCAGCAAATCCTGATCCCGGAACGGCTTTGGCAGGAAGTCCACGGCTCCGCGCTTCAACGCCTCGACCGCCATTGGAATATCCCCATGGCCGGAAATAAAAATGATCGACAGGTCGTTGATACCCCGCTCCTGGAGAAGGTCCTGAAGCTCGAGCCCACTCATCTGCGGCATCCGTACGTCCAGGATCAGTACCCCGGCGTCGCCGCCGTAGCCGTCCAAAAACTCTGCGGCTGACGAGAAGGCTTTACATTCGATTGTCACCGAGTCCAGCAGAAAAGCGATGGCGTCTCGTACCGCCGAATCATCGTCCACCAGATAGACGGGCGGCTGATCACCCTGCTCGGCGGCCGAGTCTTGATCCCTAGCATTCATGTTGGTATCTCCTGAGTAGGCGGCAGAGCCAGCACAAAGCGGCTGCCTCCCGCCGGGTTTTCTTCACACCAAAGCCGCCCACCGTGGCCTCTCATGATCGTGCGGCAAATCGACAGTCCAACGCCCATGCCGCTGGGCTTACTCGTGTGAAACGGCTCAAAAATCCGCTCGCGCTGATCCTCGTGCACCCCGGTGCCGTGGTCAACAACGGCGACTCGCACCTCGCCATCAACCTGTTCGCTGATAACGTAGAGCCCCTGAGAGATCTGGCTTGGCCGAACCATCGACTCCAGGCCGTTTCTGATCAGATTCAACAGCACCTGCTGAATCTGCACGGGATCGATATCGACCGGCGGGAGGTTTTCCTCCAGCTCAAGAACAATCGGGGCACCGCTGTCGCGGGCTTCGAGCTCCGCCAGCTCCATCAGTTCGCGGATCACCTCGTTAATAGGCCGCGTTGAGCGGGGCGTGTCCTCGCGGCGGGAAAGCGCCCGGATGCGCTCCACCACCCTGCCCGCCCGTCGAGCCTGCTCACCGATCTGCTCCAGCGCGTAGTTGAGGCGTTCACCGTCGGGTGGGTCTTTGGACAGCAGCCGACGCCCGGCGTCGGCGAACGTCGCCATCGCGGCAAGCGGCTGATTGATCTCGTGAGCAATGCCCGCACTCATCTCGCCCAGCGTGCTCGTGCGGTGGACGCTCGCCAGCGTCTGCTGGAGATCGCTGATGTTGCGCCGTTCCGCCTGAAGCTCAGACTGCAGCTGATTGCGGGGCCGCAGGTCCTGCATAATCGCCACAAACAGCTGGCGGCCGTCGACCGACGCGTGTCCAACGGAGAGGTGGATCGATAGCTCGTCGCCGTCCCGATGACGCCCCGCGACCTCCCGCCCGATGCCGATGATCTTGCGCTGGCCGGTACCGAGGTAGCTCTCCATGTATCGATCGTGATGGGCATGGTCGTGGCTGCCCATCAGAATTCGGACGTTCTGACCCTGAGCCTCTTCCTCGGTGTAGCCAAAAAGCGTCTGCGCACCGCGATTGAACAGCAGGATTTCGCCGCTCTCATCGCTGATGACAATCGCCTCCACCGCCGCGTCCAGCAGCGCTTTCAGCAGCCCACTTTCGTCCTTGTGGGTAATCACTTCGCCCATCATGAGAAAAACGCCCTACGTAGTTTCCGAGGTGCCTTTTCGGACACCCCGTCTGGCAGACTTGCGGGCAGCAGACGTAAAGTTTGCATCAGAGTAAGAGCAGGTAGGACAACCGTGCAGCAAATAGTCATTGATATCGCTGATCCCACCAGTAAAGATCAGCCCGCGCTGGACGCTGCGCTCGCGTGCCGTTCGCCGGAATCCACGCTCGCCCTATTCCACAACGTCTATCATAAATCAATCATGGATGACCCTGGAAATCAGGATCAGGTGCTCGACGAAGTCCGGGACCTATTGCTGGAATCCAGGCAAGGGCAGCTCGAAGCGCTGGCCAGCGATCGGCTGGGCCAGAAGGTAGCTATTCATCTGGTTTGGGCCGAGCAGGGTTGGCAGGAGCTGATTCGATACTCAGCCCAGTCGAACGCCTCGCTGGTGGTAACCCAGACCGTGCACAAGAACCGGTGGCAGCGCCTGACGCTGAGCAATGAAGATTGGGAGACTATCCGTCACTGCCCCATTCCGCTGCTTCTCGCCAGATCGGACACCGCGGATCGCTACCAGCAGGTGATCGCCGCGATTGACCCGCTGCATCTTGACGATAAACCCGCGTCGCTCGATCAGAAAATCCTACATCACGCGAGCGGGCTGGCCAAACTTCACAGCGCGCCGCTGAAGGTAGTAAACGTGGTTGTCCCCACCCAGCTCGCACCGATGGGCGGCATGGAATCCGCTATGGCCGTCTGCGAGGTCTCCGAGCAGGTGCTCGACGCGCACAAGCAGGCCACGAGTCGGCTGATGGATGCAGAGAAATGTAGCCGCGGCGCCGACAGCCACGTGGTGGTCGGCAATCCCGAGGAAGAGATTGTCGAGCTCGCTAACGCCACCTCCGGTTCCCTCGTGGTGATGGGGGGCGTGTCGAGAACTCGACTGCAGCGACTGCTGATCGGCAGTACCGCCGAGCGGGTTCTGGACAAGCTCACCGGTGACGTGCTGATCGTCAAACCGGCTGACTTCGGGGTCGACATGCCGGCAGTGGACGCGCTCATGCAGGCGAGCGTGTCACCGATGACGCGGTCCTTCATCGGCTGACAGCCAGCGATCGATAGCGCTGGCCAGCCTGGCCGGCGCCCCGTCGGACAGCCGCAGATACAGCGACGGCTCAACCAGCTCGAGTTCCATCAGACGGATCCCTCCCTGGGTCTCGACCAGGTCCACTCTGGCGTATAGCGGCGACTCGTCCAGCTGTGCCAGCACACGGTCGGCAAAAGTTGTCATGGGCGCGCCGGCGGCGACGGCCTCTAGCTGACCGCCATGCTCCTCCTGGACCCGAAAGTCACCCTCCGCCGGCCGTTTGCGCACCACGTGGCTCAGCGCTCCGGCAAAGTAGAACAACGAATGTTCACCCTCGCTGACAATCTCTGGTAAAAACGGCTGCAGCATGCATGGTCGTTCGCTGAAACAGCCCAGAGTGGTCTGCTCGACCGACCCGGGTGTCATGCGAAAGGTATCGCGCGCGCTGGCCCCGAGCACGGGCTTCAGCACGAGTTCCCGGCAAGAAAAGGCTGCAAAGGCCCGGTCGATGGCACTCTGCGTCAGGTCCTCCAGCCACAGTGTCGGTATAACCGGCACACCCCTCCCCTCAAGCTCGCTGAGATACCGCTTGTCCAGGTTCCAACGCACCAGCGACAGACTGTTGGCGAGTGGGGTGCCGGCCGCGGCGATGGCCCCGAGCGTCGCCACAAACTGCTCTGCCGCCTCGGTGTAATCCCAGGGACTGCGAATCACGACACCGGCGTAGTCGCGCCAGTCGACAGCCGCCCGCCAGGACACAAACTCAGCCGTCCTGCCAAGTGCTGCCAACGGTTCAACCAGCAGCTCGTCGTCGGTGACGTGCCCGTGCAGATCGTCGGTGGTCAGCAGGGCCACAGGCCGATTTTTTTTGGTTTTCACGGCTTAACTCCAGAGCTTGACGACTGCTATAATCGCGCTCCCGCAAGTCGCGGGACGCTATGGCGACCTTCGTCGGTCCCTTCGCAACGAACCATTGTGGACCCCGTCAGGCCCGGAAGGGAGCAGCGGCAACAGTGAACTCGTGTGCCGGAGTGTGGCTGGCGAAGGAAGCCACCATCTCATCGAATCACCCCAAGCGATTCCGCTCGCCGGAGGTCGGCCCCCTCGTCCAGGTCATGGCACGTTGGCAGCAGTTCGAGCTTTAGCCCGAGGTCCGTCACGCGCGCCATCGTCTGCTGCCAAACCAAAGCGGTACCCCAGTCGACGTCGTTGAACAACGCCCGACAGGGCGCCGCAGGGGCCACCAGATAGTAGCCGCCGTCAGCGCTCGGCCCCAGCACGAGATCAGCGCCGCCCTGAAGCCGACGGGAGGCCTCACGCAGGTGCCGGGTCTCAAGGTCTACGATATCTGAACCGATGAGCATCACGTGCCGATGCCTGACGAGGCCATCGCTCAGGGCGTGGTGCATTCTCGCGCCCAGGTCGTCCCCTTGCTGGCGCCGGATCGCCGCCTCGAGTCCCACCTCGTTCAGCAGCGATTCCAGCGGTTTCGCCGAAGCGCCGGCCATCCAAACCTCCAGCGCAAAGCCGGTTGCCGCCGCCTGCTGTAGCGTGCGGCGCAGTAGCTGCTCATAAACCGCCAGAGCGCGTGCAGCCCCAACTTCCGGTATCAGCCGGGTTTTGACCTGCCCGAGCACCGGCGCTCGGGCAAAAACCTGAATGAGCGTACTCAACCTCGCGGCGCCCGACGTTGATAGTAATCGGCGATCCGAGCCGGACTAACGCCGAGCGTATAGGCCGCACGGAGCGTCCACATCTCCAGCACGGTACGACCCACACCCCGCTGCTCCCAGCGACGGCTCGAGGTGATCAATGTCGGCCTGGCGATCAGCGGGCGTGCCTGACGGCGCAACCGCTTGCTGAGCTCAATGTCCTCCATCAGGGGCAGCGCGGGTATGCCGCCGATGCGCTCCAACAGGCCGCGCTGCGCAAAAATTCCCTGATCGCCGGTGGCGATGCCGGTCAGGCGTGTGCGCATGTTCATGCTCCACTCCACCACTCTCAGCTGCCAGAGGCGGCCACTCAGCCCAATATTGAAGAAGCCCCAGGGCGCCTCACGATGGTTTTGCAGGAAGGTGAAATGGTCCGTTTCGACAACGCTGTCGGCGTGCAGCATCCAAACCAGCGGGCCTTGTGCGGCCTCGATGCCCGCCTGCAGCTGTCGCGCGCGACCGGCGGATTTTGAAAGCAGCTGGTCGCAAAGCGGGTCTGCAATGGAAGCGGTTGAGTCGCTGCTGGCACCGTCCACGACGATGACCTCGGCACCGAGGTTTCGCAGGCCTTGCAAGCCGACGAGGGTTCGCTCGATGATGGCGGCCTCATTGTGGACCGGCATCACCACACTCAGCCACGGTTCAGCGGACACAGCGTAGGGAGAGAGAATTGAAAGGCAGGATCAGAATTATCATTGTTGTGGCTATCGCGTTAGCTGTGGCTGCGTTCTATTTGTTTGACCTGGATCAGTACCTCTCGCTTGCGGCTTTGAAGTCGCGGCTTGATCAGTTCCGTGAATATCAGGCAGCCAACAGCGTTTTGACTGCCGGCATTTTTTTTGTTGTTTATGTTCTAGCGACCGGACTATCGGTGCCTGGGGCAGCGCTGCTTACGTTGGTTGCGGGCGCCCTTTTTGGCCTACTTGGTGGCACGGTCCTTGTGTCATTCGCTTCAACTCTTGGCGCGACACTCGCGTTCCTGGTTTCCCGTTTGGTCCTCGGTGACAGTGTACGCCAGCGATTTCCCAAGGCGTTTGCTGCGTTTGATCGCGGCATGGAAAAGGAAGGTGCCTTTTACCTTTTATCGCTGCGTTTGATACCCCTGTTTCCGTTTGTTGTCATCAACCTGGTTATGGGCCTGACCAAAATCCGAACGCTGGTTTTCGCCGGCGTTAGCCAGCTAGGCATGCTGCCGGGCACCCTCGCTTACGTCAATGCTGGACAGCAGCTTGCGACGCTGGAGTCTGCCAAAGACATTCTCAGTCCGGCGCTGTTTGGATCTTTCATCCTGCTGGGTCTGGTTCCGGTGATCGGCAAGCGAGTGGTTGACGCAATCCGCCGCCGTCGCCTTTATTCGCGGTTTGAAAAGCCGGCGCAAATCGATCGAAACATCATCGCCATCGGTGGCGGCTCCGCGGGCCTGGTAACGTCGTTTATCGCCGCTGCGGTGAAGGCCAAAGTCGCTTTGGTTACCGACGACAAGATGGGCGGCGACTGCCTCTACACCGGCTGTGTGCCGAGCAAATCGCTGCTGCGAAGCGCGAGGTTTATGCAGGACGTCAGGCAGCACCAGGCCTTCGGTTTCGCCTCTGCCAGCGCCGAGGTGGATTTTGCAGCGGTGATGGGGCGGGTGCAGAAGATCATTGAGACCATCGAGCCACACGACTCGCCAGAGCGTTACGAATCGCTCGGGGTCGAGTGCGTCAGCGGTCACGCAAAAATTGTCTCACCCTGGGAGGTTGAGGTGGACGGCCGGCGTCTCAGCGCCGCCAACATCGTCATCGCCACCGGCGGCAAACCGTTTGTGCCGCCGATCGACGGGATCGACGAGTGCGACTACCTCACGTCCGATACGCTTTGGGAGCTCAGCGAGCAGCCGGACCGGCTGGTGATCCTTGGCGGCGGCCCGATTGGCTGCGAGATGGCGCAGGCTTTTGCTCGGCTGGGCAGCCAGGTTGAGCTGGTCGAGCGGGGCGAACGGCTGCTGGCGCGCGAGGACACCGACGCTGCGGAGCTCGTTCAGCAGGCGTTGGCCGACAACGGGGTCAGCCTGCGGCTGCAGCACACCGCCGTTCGAGTCGAGGACGGCAAGACGCTGATCTGCGAAGGACCCGACGGCGAGGTTTCGCTGCCGTTTGATCGCCTGCTGGTAGCCGTCGGACGCCGAGCCAACACCAAAGGTCTTGGCCTGGAGGAAATGGGCATCGAGACCGAGCCCAATGGAACGGTGTCGGTCAATGATCATCTGCAGACCCGCTATCCCAACATCTACGCCTGCGGTGACGTCATCGGGCCTTATCAGTTCACCCATTCGGCTTCTCACGAGGCCTGGTACTGCGCGGTGAATGCCCTGTTTGGAAAGTTCCGGAAGTTTCGGGTGGATTACAGCGTGCTGCCCTGGGTGACCTTTACCGAGCCCGAGCTGGCGCGTGTGGGCCTCAACGAGACGGAAGCGAGGGAACAGGGGATCGATCACCAGGTTATCCACTATTCACTGGAGGGGCTCGACCGTGCGCTTGCCGACGAAGCGGCCCACGGCTTTGTCAAAGTCATTACGGCCGGCAAAAGCGACAAAATTCTGGGTGCCACGGTGGTCGGCCACCACGGCGGTGAGCTGCTCGCTGAGTTCACCCTTGCCATGCGCCACGGCCTGGGTCTGAAGAAGATCATGGGCACCATACACCCCTACCCGACCTTCAGCGAAGCCACGAAATTTGCCGCCGGTCGTTGGCAGGACGCCAACAAACCCGAATGGCTGATGCCATGGCTTGAAAAATTCCATCGATGGAGCCGCTCATGAAAATCACTCAAACCATCAGTGTGGCCGCCGCGCTGGCACTGACGATGACCATGCGCCCGGCCAGCGGCGAGGATGTGATGCCCCACCCAGGGTTCGCCGAGTACAAGACGCTGCTGAAAGGTGCGGTTCGCTTCAACGATGAGCGTACCGCGAGCGAAGTCGATTACGCCTGGCTCGCCGACCGCCGACAGGACCTCAAGGGTGTGCTGGAAGCGCTGAGCGGCGTGGCGCAGGAGACCTACAATCAATGGCCGGAAAGTGCTCAGCTGGCGTTTCTGATCAATGCGTACAACGCGTTTACGCTCGAGCTCATTCTGACGCGCTACCCGGACCTCGAGTCGATCAAGGATCTCGGATCGCTGTTCCGGTCACCCTGGAAGCAAGAATTTTTTACGCTGCTGGGCGCTGAGCGGTCGCTCGACGAGGTGGAACACGAAATGATTCGGGGAACCTTTGCTGAACCGCGAATTCACGCTGCCGTGAACTGTGCTTCCTGCGGCTGCCCGGCCCTGCTGGCGGAACCGTTTGCAGCGGCCACGCTCGATGAGCAGCTGGCCACCGCTATGGGCGGATTTCTAGCCGACCGGCAGCGAAACTACTACGACACGGCCAGCGGTCGAGTCTGGGTTTCGCCGATCTTTGACTGGTACGAAGAGGACTTTGCCGCCGCGGAAGGCACCCTCGAGAACTACCTGGTGACCTATTCCGACAGGTTGGGCCTGCCGCCCACGACGCCGGCATCAGACCTCAAGGTGAAGTTCACCGACTACGACTGGCAGCTCAACGACCTGGGGCGCTGCGGGCAGTAACAGCGGCCGGGGCGTCGGGCGTCGCGCGCCGGCTGGCCCGCTCGGCCGACTCGAGTGCCGGCCAGCTTTCCAGCAGCCGGTCGTGAGACCTCTCGGGAGATACCTTCAGCGCCGATCGCTTGAGCCGGTCCAGGGTTCGCTGCTGCCAGGACCCTGGACTTTGTAGAGTCCCGCGATCCAGGTCGATGATGTGCACCCCCGAGTCCGCCAGCAGCACGTTGTGACAATTGAGGTCTGCATGGAGCACGCCGGCCGCCTGGAATCGACCCACAACGGCCCCGACGCGGGTCAACGTGTCTCCCAGCGAGTTAAGGGTCTCTCCGGCATCGGCGTCAGACTCGCTCAATGTATGTATCAGGTATTGAGCCAGCGTCCATCGATGCGGAATAAAGCGGGTGATCAGTTCCGCGCGATACCACGCGCCGCTGCGCTGGTAGCGCGCCGCCAGCGGCGCGGAGGTCGGGAGGCCGATGCCCACCAGTTTGCGCAGGAGTTCAAATTCGCGAACAGCGCGTACCTTTCGATGGCCGGTAAAGAGGTAACGATCGCGGCTGAACCGGGCCACCAGGCCACCGCGCTGGTAGTGACGCAGCGCCCAGCGTTCGTTGTTGTGCTCGAAAAAGACCACCGCACCACGACCGGTGGCGCTGCCGGCAAGCTGCTGTCGGCCGGACCAGTAGTCGGGATCAAACCACTCGTCAACCGCAGCTTTCTCGCTCAGCGCCGGGTTGGTTAAGATAACGGCCGAGCCCTTTCGAGATATCATTCCCTGCTCCACCGCTTCATTATGCTCGCCAAGATCGTGTCACACCAACTATGAGGCGGGTCTGCCTCCTGCGGATTTCAGCGATCGGTGACGCGGTCCACGCCCTCGCCGTGGTGCGCGCAATCCAGCACGCAGAGCCCGATACGGCGTTAACGTGGGTCATCGGCGGGTTCGAGCGCCGCCTTATGGAGGGAATCAGCGGCGTAAGGCTGGTCACCTTTGATAAGGGCGCAGGGCTGGCCGGCTATCGGCGGCTTCAGCGGGAGCTGGGCCGCGAACCCTTCGACGTGCTGCTACACCAGCAGGTTGCGCTGCGGGCCAATCTGGCTTCCCTGATGATCAAGGCCGTTCAGCGCATCGGTTACGACCGTCAGCGTGCGCGTGACGGCCACGGACTGTTTATCAACCAGCGAATTGCGGCGGACTCGGGCCAGCACGTACAGGATGCCCTCCTGTCATTTCTCGCGCCGGCGGGCATAACACCGCTAGCAGCGCCAACCTGGGATCTGCCGATTTCCGATGACGATCTGGCTTTTGCCAGGGAGCATATCGACGCCACCCGACCGACGCTGACGCTGTGCCCCGTTTCATCTCACGCGCTGCGCAACTGGCGACCCGAACGCTACGCCGCAGCGGCCGACCACGCGGCGGAACGCCACGATATGCAGGTCATTATCGCCGGCGGTCCGTCGGACTTTGAGCAAAACTTCAATTCCGATATCGAGACTAGCATGCGCCAGCCGGTGCTGAATTTGACCGGTAAAGACACACTGAAACAGCTTGCCGGGCTGCTAAAGCTGTCTCAGCTGGTGCTGGCGCCCGACACGGGCCCCATGCACATCGCGAACGCCGTCGGTACCCCTGTGCTGGGGCTCCATGCCGCCAGCAACCCGCGACGCAGCGGGCCCTACAGCTCGTTGGATTGGTGCGTGGACCGGTATGACGCTGCGGCCCGCAAGTACCTGGGCAAGCCGGCTGCGCAGCTACGGTGGGGACAAAAGATTGAAAGGCCCGGAGTCATGGACCTGATTGAGGTGAGTGACGTGACGGAGCGGCTCGACGCGTTTGCCGCGCAGCTCCCGCGTCAGTAAGGCTCGTACGACTTTTCTTCGATCAGCGCCGAGCCCAGGGCGAGATTGATGTCTTTTTTGATCGCGGCGCGGCGGTCGTTGGTGACATACACCGCCCGCGCCAGCTCGACAAAACGATCGTCGAAGGTGTTTGCCGCCTCTTTCAGGCGGATCTTGTCCTCGATTTCCCAGAGGGTCAGGTTGACCGCTCTTAGCTGCTCTCGGGCGTCTGTCACCTGGTTCGCGTCGTCGACGTGGGTATCCCAGACCTTTGACAAAAGCTCGAGCTCGTGCCGCACATTCTCGAGCTTGGCAGCATCTTTAATTCGCTCTGCTTTGATTTCCAAAATGGTGATCTTGTCGAGCAGCTCACCGTAAGAAACCGGTATCGATACCTCACTCATGGACTTCCCTCTTCCCTGTCAATGATGCCGAGACGCTGGCAGTGTCCAACCGCCAAAAGGTTTTCCGCCGTCAACCGACAGGCCGGGCCGGCAAACCCATAGTCTCGTGCTAGTTCGATCGCCAAGGCGGGTTCTCGGACCGCCGTGCTGACCAGCAGTGCTTCAAGCTGCTGTTGCTGATCGGGAGAGAGATAATGCCAGTGAAGTCGCGCGAGGGGAAATATTGCGGCAAACACCCGCGATTCGTTCGGACCCAGAACCATCGCTTCCGCCAGCGCCGCGGCAAATTCTGAACTGCCCGGCTCGTTGGCGGCCCACCAGCTCGCTCGTCCTAGCGATGGATGAAAATCGTAGGGCCGCGCCTGGGCGACGCGGTCAAAGGCCGCGAGCGCCGAATCATCCGCCGGGTTCTGCGCCATTTTCCAGCGGCCCTTAAGCCAGTAAGCAGCGGGATCGGGTAACAGTAACGCCACGGCCAGCGGGGCCTGTACCTGCTGGGGCGCTTGGAGCCCGGGGTTGCCTGTCCAGCGGTCGAAAGCACGGGAAGCCAACGTCAGGGAGGCCTGCTGTACGCACAGTGCCAGGCTGGCGATACACAGTAGCCCCGGCAGAGCCGCCGCGGCGAGGCGGGGTATCACGTGTCGCTGGATGTTCGCTTCCCGTAGGCCGCGTAATAGTCCATCCCGTACGCGCCATACTTGCCGTAGTAGCGTTGGCTGCGCAGCTCAACGGAATTCAGCACCGCGCCGATCAGGTGAGCGTTGACCCGGCCGAGTCGCTTGACGCCGGTTTGCACGGCCTGCACCGGCGTCGAATCGCTCTTGACCACGTAAACCACCGAGGTTGCCAGCTTGGACAGGACCATGGCGTCGCTGACCGCCAGCGCCGGGGCGCAGTCGATGACAATGTAGTCAAAACTTTCGGAAAGGCGATCGAGCGCGGCGGCAAAACGCTGCGAGGACAGCATCTCCAGCGGGTTTGGCGGCGGGTTGCCCGCGGGCATCACAAACAGCTGCTGGTCACCCTCCGCGTCCATCTGGTGAATACAGGTTTTGAGCTCCGCCTCTTCAGCGATGAAGTGAGAGAGCCCAAAATTGCTGTTATCCCGCTCGGTTGCGGTGGCGACCATCGGACGACGCATGTCGGCATCGATCAGCAGCACGGTCTTCATCTCGGCCATCGCCCGGGCCAGGTTCACCGACAGGGTGGTTTTGCCCTCCCCTGGAACGGACGAGGTGACCAGCAAGATCCGCTGATCGGCGTCCAGGTCCGACAACAGCACGCCGGTGCGCACGGTACGTATCGCCTCGGAGAACAGGCTTTGTCGATCGTTCGAGAACGTGCTGAACGGCGTCAGGTCCTGCTTGCCGCCGGTCTTGAGACGGGGCAGTACGCCGAGCACCGCAAGACCCGTTCGTTTTTCCAGGTCGTCGGCGGTCTTGAAGGTGTTGTCCAGATGTTCCAGCAGGAACGCCAGTGCGACCGCACCCAGCAGCGACAGCATGAACGCAATCGACAGGCTGCGCTTCTTGTTGGGCCAGACGGGGTAGCCTGGCGCCCGCGCCTGCTCAACGACCCGCGCATTGGCGGTCTGGATATCACCCGACGCTGAGGCCGACTTGTACTGGGTCAGAAACTGCTCATAGATTTCGCGGTTCTTGTCCGCCTCGCGCTGCAGCGCCTGCAGCCGAAACTCTTGCCGATCGATATTGCGCAGCCGACCCTTAACCAACTCAAGCTCCGCGTTGGCCGCCCGCTCTGCGGCCTGCGCATTGTCGAATCGCCGCGACGCATCCTGCCGGGCGATCTGGGCCTGGCGGTCGAGCACCGACTGGGCAGAACTGAGCTCGGACTGAGCCTCGATCATCCGCGGGTGTTTAAGCCCATAGCGCTGACCAAGCTCATCGACCTTGCGGCGCGCTGCCAGCAGGGTGTCGTTGGCAGTCGCTACCTGGGGGTCGTTCAGCAGCGCGCTGTCGTCACCGAAACCGGCATCGATCTGATCCTTGATGATCTGCGAGTCGAGGCGCAGCTGGCGTGCAGCGCTCAGCTTTTCCGTTGCGAGCGTGAGCTCCTGGTTAGCGATGCTGTCTGCACCCTGCACGCTCAGGAGACTCTGGGAGTCGAGAAAAGCCTGTACCTGCTGCTCGGACTGTTCCCACGCGTCTTTGAGTTCGACAAGCCGTTCGGTGAGATAGTCGGTGGCCGCGCGACTCATCTCTACGCGGCCGTCGAGGTTGTCCGCGATGTAGGCGTCGGCGACGGCGTTGGCGATATCCGCCGCTTCCCGCGGGCTCGTGCTGGAGAAGCTCACGTCGACGAGCTGACTGTTGCGCCGCGGGCTGACCTGAATCCCGCCCACGATCCAGCTGACCAAACCGTCCACGCGCTCTGCCTGAGACGGCGGCGCCGGAGCCGGACTGCGCAGCGCATCGGGCAGGAGGTCACGCCAGGAAAAGCCTTCGCTCGAAGCCGGCGCCTGGCTGACGGCAGGAGTCGCCAGATCGAGATCATTCACGACCCGTTCGCCGATCGCGCGCCGTTTGATCAGCCCGTACTGTGTTTGATAGTAGAGCCAATGGTCGGTGTAGCCTGCGTAGGCGTCCTGAACCGGCGAAAACTGGACTGGACTTCGCTCGATCAACAGCGTGGCGGTCGCTCGATAAACGGGTATCTGCCGATTGACGAACAGCGCTGCAACCGCGGTCGCCAGAATCGTCAGCACGAGGATGGCCCACTTGTGTTTGTCGATGACCCGCCAAATCTGGCGCAGGTCAAACCGCCGCTCGTTTTCAGCGTTCTCGACTACCTGGGTCTGCAGATTGAGCTGCTGCATCGCTTTCACCTGGCTTTTCTGGGCGCCCTGCCGGCCCTCAGAAGAAGCTTTCCTCCACGGTCAGGATATCACCCGGCCCGAGCGCGTCATCCAGTCCGACCTTACTCCGGTCAGACTCACTCGTGCCGTCGCGAACGACAAAAATCTTTTTCAGGCTCGCTCGGTCGGTAGTGCCGCCCGCCAGCGACAGCGCCTTACGAACGGTCATGCCCGGTTCAAAGCTGAAATTGCCCGGTGCGTTCACCGCACCGCCGACGTAAAACGGTCGGTATTCTGAGATACTCACCGAGACCTTTGGGTCGATAAGGTAATCACCCTTAAGTCCGTCGTGAATCATCCGTGTCAACTGCTCGGTGGTCAGGCCGGTGACAGTCAGCTTTCCCAGAAACGGGTAGGAGATCGAACCGCCCTCATCGACCCGGATACGCGGCGACAAATCGTCTTCTCCGTAAACGGCAATCTGCACCAGATCGCCGGGCGCAAGCTGGTAGTCTGCCCAGGCCGGCGTGAGCCACAGCGTGGCGCAGCTCAGCAGGATTACCCATCTGCTCTTTCTGGTGCCTTTCATGCCAACCTCCTCGCAGGCCAATGTTCCATTATCGTCAATACGTTAGCGCAGCTTAAGAAAAGCCTGCGAAACCCTGATCGTGCCTCTTTTGACCCCGTTGAACCGTTTTTCTCTCGGCAGTTAAGCAATTGTTTACAAACTGAGCTGGACCGACAGGAGCAGCTCATTGCGCGTGTAGTCAAAGCGCCCCACGGTCGACTCTCGTTCGACCCGCCGCAGACCGGCCCCCACCAGCATCCAGCGTCTGAACTGATAATCCGCGCTGATGCCGACCCGGAAGATGTCATCATCACGACCCTGGGGCCGGAAATCCTCGTTCGACACAGCCAGATCGACGGCGGTCACAAATCGCGGCCGCCAGTTGTGGCGCCAGCTAAGGCTGGATTCCCGCCTCACCAGGAAGTTAGCGCCGCCAAACGCTTCATCGGTTGAACGCCGGCTGAGCACACTCACCTCCGTGCGCTCTTTCGGACGCCACGACGCCCTGAGCTCCCAGAACGAACCGCTGAAACCGGGCAGCTCCGGGTCATCAAAGTCCCGATCCAGCTGGCCGACCAGTACCTCCCCATCCGTTTTTGTACCGGCCTCCCACGCGACCCCCACCGCAACGGTCTGCTCCTCGCTGTCGAGGTTTGCCTCATCGTAGTCGACATCTGCCTGGGTCACCCGGGCGACGACGGTTGTGCGCGGCGCAACCCGCCAGCCAAATTCGGCCCCGGCGAGGAACAGTCGGTAGTCGCCGACGCCGGTGAAATCCCGATTGTTGCGATAGGTCTTGTCTCGCCCCTCGGCAAAAACCGCCAGCTGACCTCGCGCCCCTTGCGCGC
Source organism: Pseudomonadota bacterium (assembly GCA_038747195.1). Lineage (GTDB taxonomy): Bacteria > Pseudomonadota > Gammaproteobacteria > Xanthomonadales > SZUA-38 > JANQOZ01. The sequence goes on along the minus strand of JBCDKA010000003.1, from coordinate 20,045 downwards.
CGTAGGTGTAGCGGCCGTTGATGCTGTCGAGATCGTATTGATCGACGTCGCGGTCCAGGGTCTCGTTAAAATTCTCACGCAGACCTTCACCGCGTCGGTCGTGGCCGCGCCCCCGTGCAGCGGCCAGCAGCAGCGCCGAGCGAACGCTCGGATCGTACTGCCACCGCGCTGAGAGCTCGAAGTCTTCGTAATCGTCAAACCTTGAGCCCGTAAACTCACCGCGATCCAGCGCCGCCTGCAGGCGGACCTCGCTCCGGCGGGTTGAGGTTTCGAGCCTCAAGGCTGGCTGGAGCAGCACATACTCGGACTCCTGCGGCTCGTTGGCGCTCAGGGCCAGGTTGTCGTCATAGCCAACGGAGATGCCCAGCGTCGGGTAAAGGTCCCACGGCCCGAGCGGCACCGCCGCCTCCTGGCTCCAGGCAGGGTCAGACAGCAGCAGCGCCAGCGCAAACATCGCAGCGGCTCGAGTAGGCTTTTTACCAAGCGGCCCACCGGTGCAAAAACCCGTTTTCAAACTGTCCTCAGCCCTCGCGGCCCCGGCGCTCTGCCGTTAGCCCACAATTCTAAGTGAAAATCGAAAAATCCGCAGTAGATTATTAAATTTTAACAGTTTTTCCCGATACAGTCGGGATGTACAACGCCGCGTAACCCAGCGCCAGGACGAGCGTGAAATACGCCGCGCAGGCCGGGATATGCAGATTGAAGTCCACGGTTCCCTGCATCGCGCCGGCCAACATGGCCATCACCACCGAGAAACCCAGGCCCTTCATCAGGCGGTTACGCCGCTCCCGCATCGCGCGAAAAGCGGCAATCCACGCCCCCACGATCCATCCGCCCAACGGCAGCAAGCCAATCACGCCATATTCAAGCAGAAATTCCAGGTAGTCGTTGTGAGCGTGATCGAAGAATTTGCGCAGATCGACGGGCCGGTAGGCCGGAAAGATCTGCTCGAACGTGCCACCCCCGGAGCCCAGCCACAGAAAGTCTTTTGCCGCCCGCCAGGTTTCTGCGGAAATATTCAGCCGATCGCTGTCGGCGCTGACGCGCGCGAGGCTGTCATACTGACCCGTGCCCTGCAGACGTTCGACCACCTGCTCGAAGCCGAACCACGTCCCTACCAGGGCGATATCGATAATCAGGAGCGTGCTGAGCAGCACCAGGATTTTTTTTGGCATCGGACGGATCACGATGAGCGCCAGCAGCGCCGTCAGCAGCAAGGCGGCAAAAAATGCGCCGTTGCCCATGCGGGAGCGGCTGAGCACCAGACCAATCACCATCACGACGAGCATCAGACGCAGCCGCATGGCGGGTCCGAGCATCCAGCGCAGCAAATCGCGAGCTCGCCGGGAAAAGCCTTGCCCGCTTCGACGCGAGCCGGCCTGCCCAAGCAGCAGCCCAACACCCAATGCCAGGCAGGTGACGAGCAGGCCGGCATAGTGATTCCGGTTCACAAAGGTCCCGGTTGCGTAGCCGATGCCGTAACGCTTGGGTTCCAGCAGCAGCCACTCCACGCCGCTCAACGTCATCAGCGACCCAAACATCGCCTGCGCAAAGCCCGCCAGCAGCATCGCCATCGCGAGCCATCGGAGCCGGCTCGGTCGCGTGAGCAGCAGCGCCGCCAGAAGGAACAGTCCGGCGTAGAAGAAAGACTGGACGGTCGTTACGGAAGACGTAAACACGTCTTGTGAGATCGCCCCTCCGGGCCAGGGAATCAGCTGCAGCAGATTCGCAGCAAGCCAGGCGGCCAGGAGCAGCAAAGCCACTCGGTAGCGCTGCCAACAAAGCCGCCATTGCTCTACCCCGACACACAGCGCCGCGAGGGCGATCATCCCGAAAGTGAGGGCCGCGTAAGCCAGCCAGACCGGGTTGCGATTGCCGCCCCAGAGCAGCGGCAGCGTGAACACCAGGCACAGCAGCGTGCCGTAAAGAACCCGGTCGATCGTCAAACGCGCGTCAGACAGCGGGCACGTCGCTCACTTCACGGCCCAGCCAGCGACGGCGTCGCCAGGCCCGGGACACGGCGGCGTGGTAAACGCCTGCCAGCAGCAAAAAGGCGTAAAAGCGCCACCATTGCGGCACGGCCAGCCATTGGCTGAGCAGCCCGCCGGCCGCACAGGTGGCGGCAAGCAGCCACAGCCACAGCACGCTCGACCGTCGCGAGAACCCCGCCCGCAAAAATAAGTGATGCAGGTGGTCCTGCCCCGCACTGAACGGCGATTCGCCTCGCCGGGGTCGTTCGATCAGGACGTAGACGGTATCCAGCAGCGGGACAGCGAGCACCCACAGGGCTGTGACCGGGTCAATGACGGCCGCGGTCCCCTGCGACAGATCGATCAGCAGCCAGGCCAGCAGAAAACCCAGCCACAGGGTTCCCGCATCACCCAGAAACACGGCTGCCGGTCGGCCCGGACGAAAGTTGGCGAGCAGGAAGACCCAGACCGCCGGCAGAATCGCGGCAAAAAGAAGGAGCGTGTCGGTCCGTCCGGCCACCAGCGCTGCGCCCGCGAGGCTGAGCAGGGCAACGCTGACCAGTCCGCCGGCCAGGCCGTCGACGCCGTCGGTCATATTGATCGAGTTGATGACGCCCACCGTGCAGAACACGGTTATCGGCAGCGCCAACGCGCCTAGCATCAACTCCCGGCTGTCGAGCAGCTGTCCAAACGAGATCAGCTCAACGCCGCCTGCCATCACCATCGCCAACGCAGCAAGAATCTGGGTCGCGAAGCGCGAACGTGCCGAAAGCTCGCGAAAGTCATCCAGCAGGCCCACCAGCAGCAGCGCCGCGCCGGCTCCAAAAAGTATGCGGTACTCACCGAGGCCCACGGGTACCGCGAGCAGCCCGAACACACACCCGCCAAAAACCGCGAGGCCGCCGACGAGGGGCGTGGCGGCACCATGGATTTTTCGCTGGTGGGGCTGGTCCACCAACCCGATTCGAGCGGCGACGGGAACAAAACCCTTCAGGAGCAGCGCGCAGCTCAGTGCGGAGACCATCGCGGCCAGCAGCTCAGGATTCATAGGCCATCTCCGAGATGTCGGGGCGAAAGCCCAAATCGTCCAATAACGCTTCCCAGCGGGTCTGGCTGCGGCTCAGGCTGAACTGTGCCCGGGCCAGGCCGCCGGCCCGTTGCCCCATCGCATGTACCGCCGTCCTGTCGCCCTCGAGACGACGCAAGACCTGCGCCAGTTCTTCGCTGGACCCAGCCACACAGCCGCATCGGTTCCGGCGAAGATAGCGAGCAATATCCCCCGCTTCGCTGCCGAGATAGACCGCCGGCCTCGCCACCGCGGTCACGGGATAAAACTTACTTGGGACAATCAACCCCTCCAGTTCGGGTTTCAGCGCGATGAGGTGCAGATCCCCTGCCGCCAGACACTCCGCCAGCTCAGACTCTGGCTGGTAAGGCAGGAATCGGCAGTTCGGCAGCCCGGCACAGCGCTGGCGTAGCCGTTCCATCCCGGCGCCGCCCCCGATCATGACAAACTGGATCGTAGGATGACCCGCCAGGTTCTCCATGCAGCGTCCAATCCAATCTTGTGGGTGGGCACGGCCAAGGTTGCCGGAATACATTACGACAAAAGCGTTTTCTTCCAGCCCCCAGCGCTCACGCACATCTCGGCCGCCCTGGTGGGCGGACAGCTCGGAGACGTTGCAGCTGTTTTCGATCAGACGCTGCCGGGAATCGTCCATACCCAGCGCCGCCAGCCGTCTGGCCATGAGGCGACCGATGACCACGTTCCGCGCGGCTCTTCTTAAGCCGAGATTCCTCAGGGCCCGCGGCAGGATGGCGCCGCGACGGCTCAGCACGCCCAGCTCCACAGCCACTTCGGGAAAGAGATCCTGCAGCCAGTTCACCAGCACCGCGCCACGCAGGGCAAGCACAGGCCAGAGAAACGCTGACAGCATCGGTGGATCGGTTTTGCAGACGACCAGCTCCCCGCGCCTGAGGTGCTTCAGCAGCCACCAGCTGGCCGCCGCAATAAACGCCAGGTAGTCAGCGGTCCGTCCCGCCAGCCCGCGGCGCCCGAAACGGCTGGTGGCCAATCGATGCACCTCCACCCCGTCCAGCGACTCTCGCGCCGGCAGCCTCGCGGTTGGCTCCTCATAGCGCTGATCGCTGGTCAACACGTGCACCCGATAGCCCCGCCGCGCTAGCCCCACGGTCAGCGCAGTCAGCACCCGAGCGGTGGCCGACTGGTCGGGTTGGTAGTAGCGATTGATAAACACAATGCGTTTCAAATCGGCGCTTTGCTCCGTATTCTTAAGTGATGTCCCAACGTCTGCTGATCATCTGTCCCCATTTTCCGCCGACGAACGCCGCCGACGGTCACCGGATCCGGATCTGCGCAGCCGGGCTGATCAGTCGCGGCTGGCAGCTGGACGTGCTTTGCTGCGAACCGGACGACCTGCCGATCAATCAGTCCCCTGGACTCGAAGTCACCTTGCCCTCGAAACTGACGATTCACCGCGTCCCCTGCCGTCCGACGCTGATCGGCCGAGCGTTTGGTGCCAGCACAACCAGCCGCAACGCCCGCCGCTTTGTTCAGCGTCGCGGCGACGAACTGCTGGCGCGGGGAGACTATGCCGGCGTGCTGTTTTCCACGACCGCCTTTGGCCTGCTGCCGCTGGCGGTTCGCTGGCGTCAGCGGTTTGGTGTGGACTTTGTCATCGACCTGCAGGACCCGTGGCTGCAGAGGCTGCCCGACGGGGTCAAGCCACCGGGCGGCTCGCTTCGTTTTGGGCTCGCCATGGCGCAAGCAAAGCGCTGGGAGCCGGTGGTGACGGGCGCAGCAGCCGGCATTGTCTGCGTCTCGCCCACCTATGAGAGCCAGCTCAAAGCTCGCTACCCTGGCCTGGCGGACAAACCCTTTCTGGTTCTTCCGTTCGGCGCGGCCGCGAACGACTTCCGCTGCGCCGCTGGCGAAGCCAGCCGTCAGAGTTTTTTTGACGGCCAGAGTGATCAGCTCCAGCTTGTCCATGTGGGCCGTGGCGGTGAGGACCTTTGGCCATCCCTGCGTCCGCTGCTCGAGGCGTTGCAGGCCAGCAACACGCCGTCTCACCTGCATTTGATCGGGACCTCTTACGCCCCAGCCGGTCGCCAGCAGGCTTCGCTGCTGCCGCTGGCCGAGGCGGCTGGCCTCGCCGAATCGCTCAGCGAATATCCGGCTCGGGTGGATTACTTCCAGGCCCTTCGCTGCCTGAGCGAGAGCCACGGGATTGTCGTGCTCACCTCGAGTGACGCGGCTTACAACGCCTCGAAGATCCACAACTGCGTTCTGGCCGGTCCGCCGGTGCTGGCGCTGGTTCACGAGGGCAGCGTGGCGCAGCGGCTGTGGCAAGGACTCGCGCCCCACCTGACGCTCATCGACTGCGCTTCGCCGGACGCGGTCAACGCCATTGCTCGCTGGCTCAGGCAGCTCCCCGCGGCGCCAGTAGCGCTTGAGGACTACCCGCTTGAGGCCGACCATCAGGCAGAAGCGCTATCGTCTTTCCTGGGGGCGGTGCTGACCTCGGCCGATGAATCGGGAACTCCGCAATCCACCTGACGCTCACCGCAGGCCTCAGCTGGGTTGCCCCGATAGCGGGTCCAGGGTTTTGCATCAGTAATCAGCACGGACCCCAGCTGCAGGATAGCGCCCTCGCCGAGCCGGCAACCCGGACCGATCACCGAAAAAGCGGCCGCCCAGCTCTGGTCGTCCAGCACAATCGGTGCGGTCATCAGGTCGAAGGTGGGGAGGCGGGAGCTATGACTTCCCGTACAAAAATAGGCGCCCTGGGACACACAGCAATGTTGACCGATCGACACCGGCGCCAGGTTGTCGATCCAAACACCCTCACCCAGCCAGGAGTCATCGCCGACGGTCAGGCGCCAGGGAAACTTCACCCGCAGCCGGGGTTTCACGACCACGCCGTCGCCTAGCTTTGCACCGAAGGAACGCAGCAACGCGCAGCGCCATCCCGAGCCGGGGAGCGACGAAGCCAGCAGGGTTCCAACGACCACCCAAAGCGCCTCGATCCACCGTGGCCGCCCGCGATCGAAGGTGTGGTTGTCGAAGCGATCGAGGCGAACTTTAGGTATGCCGTCGTCAGCCGCCATGGCCCTCATCCCGGAGCGCTTTCTGCCCCTGATCGTCGAGCTGGTGGAGCGCAAGATTGAGTTCCGCCAGCAGCCGTTGATAGGCGTAAAACCAGCCGCGCCGGCCCTCCAGGATTCCCCCTTTCAGCAGGAGCACATGAAAAAACACCGTCAGCGGCGCCAGCCAGGGGTGCCGGCGAATACGATCGGCCACGCTTAAGCGTTGGCCGCCGGCGAGCTTGTCCGCCTCCTGGCGAGCATAGCGATCCTGGGACCCAACCCAGCGCGACAGCGGCTTGCGGTCGTCGTGGGCGATCCGGGCATCCAGCGTGCCGACGGCGCCGGGCACCAGCAGCTTCTCAGCGTGACCATCCACCTCGTAGCGACAGCACCGGGTCATCAACAGGACCGGACGCGGCGGCAGGATGGCGCAGCGTACGGGTTGACCCCAGACGTAAAATTGAAAACGAGCCGTAAACGCCTGCCGGTCTCCAGGCTCCAGGCCCTCAAGCTCAGTTGCCAGCGTTTCGCCAACCCGGTGATCGGCATCGAGCGACAGGGTCCATGGTGTTTCCACGGCGTCGAGCCCAAAGTTTCGCTGTGCGGCAAAATTGTCAAACGGCCTTTCGAGCACGTCTACCGCGCTATGGCGCTGCGCGATGTCGAGCGTCCCGTCGGTACTGCCGCTGTCCACCAGCACGATGCGGCTGGCCCAGGCGAGCGCCCCAAGGGTGCGATCCAGGTTGGCCTCCTCGTTGAAGGTAAGCAGCAGCGGCGTGACGTCACTCAGCTTCATGCGGCTGCCAGGATCTGCTGGTAGTGCGTTTTCAGCTGGCGGGCCACGCCAGGCCAGCTGAAACGTTCTCCGGCCAGCTGCCGACCCGCGGAGCTCATTCGGCGCCGGAGCCCAAAATCCTTTCCCAGCTTCAGCAGCCCGTCAGCGATCGATGGCTCCGAGCCACTGACCACCAGACCCGCACCGGCCTCATCCACCTCCGCAGCCAGCGCCACGGCTTCGCTCACCAGTACCGGCAGGCCGTAGCTGAGGGCTTCGAGCACCGCAACGCCAAAATTCTCGGAATACGAGGGCAACACAAAAAGATCCGCAGACTCAAGCAGGGCATGTTTCTCAGCGCCCTGCACCCAGCCGACGAACCGCACGCGATCGCCCAGCTCGAGCTCGTCTGCTCGTGTGCGCAGGTTCGTAACGTAAGAGGCGTCACCGCTCCCGGCCACCGTCAATACCGCGCCGGGCAGCGATGCGGCAACCTGGCTGAACGCCGCGAGCAATCGTTCCAGCCCCTTCTTTCGATCCAGTCGCCCGAGAAAGAGAATCGACTTCATCGCCTCAGCATCATTCGAAGCCTTTGGCTCGACGCATTTGTGGTCCGTTTCGGGCGATCTGACCACCGGCAGGTTAATGCCGTGCGGCACAACCAGTCCGCGAACCGACAAGCCGGCCTGCTGGCACTCAAGCTGCTCCTGGCGAGACGTGAAATGGACTCGATCGGCGGCTTCCAGATTGGCCTTTTCCAGCAGCCGCAAGTACACCCTTTTCCGGGTCGATTTCTGCCCCAGTGACCACAGGCAAAGCTGGCCCAGCGGTCGGCATAGGTAGGGGCGGGACGCTAACCGAGCCCAACGCATCGCCTGCGACGATAGATAGGAAAAAACCGCATGGACGTGCACTAGATCCCACTGAGCACCGTTTTCGCGAAGCCAGTCCAAGGCACCGGGCGCCACGATGTGTTCGTCATACCAACGCATTCCCTTGAGGTTTCGGGGAAACGCGAGTACCGGCACGTCCTGGTATTCAAACCAATCGCCTAGCGGGATGTCGCTGTTGGCTGGACCATTGTCGTTGGTGGTCAACAGCGCCGAGTCGACGTCAGCTTCGCGCAGTGCGCTGATCATCGGCGCCACCGCAGCGCTGGGACCTCCGCGGCAAGGAGCGATCGAGGGTATGACGTGCAGTACCCGCATCAAGCCTGCTCCAACATGTGGACAACCCCCTGACTCATGGCGTCGAAGCTAAACTCGGCCTTGGCCAGCGCCTGGGCGTTCCGACCCCAGCCGGCCAGGCGCTCCGGCTGCGAGAGCGCTTCGCCGAGCGTCGAGGCCAGGGCAGCCTCATCATCGTGCGTAAACACGGCCCCCGTCTCCCGGCCGGCAACCATGTCGGGAGCACAACCGACGCGATCACTGACGATCGCGGGTAATCCCAGGGAAAAGGCTTCGTTCACCACCAGGCCCCAGGTTTCGGAAACCGACGGGAGCACCAGCAGATTGGCAGCCGCGTAGATTGCCGGCAAAGCCCCCTGATTTCTGAACCCGAGCAGGTGAACCTGAGGGTCATCACCGATCGCTTCACGCAGCTCTCCCTCCAGTTCACCGGTGCCGACAAATGCGAGGGTCGCCCGACCCAGCCGCGCGCGGCGAAACGCACTGAGCACCAGGAGCGGGCGCTTGATCGACTGCAGCTTGCCGACAAACAGCACCAGCGGCTGGGAGCGCTCGAGCTTTAAGCGCCGGCGCCAGGCAGCCGCTTCCTCCCGGACTTCTGGTGCGGGGCAAAAATGATCGGAATCCACGGCAGGCGGCGAACGACGAAGGTGCTGCTCGTCGATGCCATGATGGCGAAAGTAGGCGCGATTGTGCTGACCGACAAACAGCGCACCGGCCAGACTGTGAAAGGCGCGCCGAATCACGCTATCCGCAAGGCGGCGACGCAGCCCGTCCGGTCGCGCCAGCAGCGTCGAATCGCCGCGAAGCCAGGTGTTCGCCGGCAGCCTTCCACGGATCATGGCCGGCAGTATGCTTTCGTAGCGATAGGTCATCAGCAGCGTAGCCGCAGGCCCGTAGCGCGCAAGCGCTGGCCAAAGAGCCGGATTGCGCAGGCCACGGAAATGATGAGTTCCCGGGTCAGCGGCGGTGTTTTCGACAAACTCGCAGTCGTAACCGCTGAGCAGCGGCGTATCCCACGTGACGGCTTGACCGAAGCCGGGGTCCGCACCATCGCGACTAGCCGGATTGTCCAGGTAGAACACCCGCAGCGCCGCGTCGAGGTTTTCTGAGAGCCAGCGAAACCATGGGGCAAAGTACTGAATCGGGTGTGAGCATACGACCGCGAGTTTTTGCTGATCCGTCACACCGCCACCGGTCGCGACTGATAGATGTTCGCCGTCAGCGGCCCGCCGACAAACCGGAACAACAGAAACAGTACGATGATGCTCATTAAGGTGCCACCCACCATCTTCACGGCAGCCACCTCCAGGATCAGGGTATTGAGGATGATTACTACCGCAGCGCCCCAAACGAGGTCCGAGCGCCCATAGCGAATGATGAGCTGCGAGATTGCCGCGACCACCAGATAGCCCCAAAGGAAGATCGGGACAAACATGCCTAGCGCGCCAAAATCGATATAGCTCTCCGCCATATAGCCCAGGCTGATCGATGTCCCTTCGAAGCTCGATGCGAGAAGCAAACCGGTGTAATACATCGTTTGCTCTGAGTCTGAGGGCAGCGGCGGTTTGTTGGGAAACAGAATGCGCGGCGTAAAGACATGAGTCACCGCGCGCCACCAAAGACGTCCGTTTTCGTGGGGTCGAACCTGCGGCACGTGGATCAGGGCATTGGCAAAATAGTCCACGTAGGCGATTCGGTCCGCGAGCTGCCCAACGGCCTGGCGGTAAGCCTCGGCCTCGGTGGCGGCAGCCAGATCGAACGCGTTCAAAATACTTTCGCCGGTGCTGCGGGTAATCACCTGTTGACCGGTTCCCCGGTTCAAAAACTGTCGCTGGTCGACCTTAATCGCCGTCCAGAACACGGCCAGAACCAAACCGATTGAGACGATGCCAAAGCCGGCGGCAACGCGGCGGAATTCAAAGCTCGGCCGGCAGAAAAAGTACGCGAGCGCCAGGACCAGGATGACTTCTTTCCAGGCGGAAAAATAGGCGGCAAAACCGAGCACAATTTCGAGGCCGCACACCGCAATCAACCACCCGTAGCCCCTTCGATCCCGCAAAACCTGACAGGCCAGTGCAAAAACAAACGCCCACTTGAGATCGATCAGCGGCAGGATGATCTGAGTCACGCTGCCCGGCAGCAGGTACTGCAAGCTCTTGAGGACACTTGAGACCGCAATCGCGGCACCGGTGGCCATGAGCAGTCGCAGGCGCACCTGGTCTGGATTTACGGGAGCTGCTTCCGGCGAATCGCCAACCCGTTGCAGTCGATGCGAAAACTGGAGCTGGGCCACCGCAAACCCCGCGATGAGTGCCAGCAATCCGATGAGCGTGAGTCCGGTCGCCTCGCTCAGTGCGCCCATGACCGGGTGCTCGGCCCCGAAGGAGCCTTCGACCAGCATATCGTCAAGCGGGACTCCGAGCAGGTTCGCGTGCAGTAACTTGGTGCTGGCCTGCAGCCACTGATAAACCACTACCAGCATCACCAGCGGCGGTTCATTGGGGCGCCATAACGTCATCACCGCCACGGCGAGGATCGTGAACGCCAGCAGCGTCAGCGGATAGTTCGCCAGCGGCGCCTGGATCAGACAGAGGGCCAGCGGCACCGCGATCACCCCCAGAATTCGCGCCTGCGCTTCATAGCGCATAGACAGAACTCCAGCCGGCCTCAAAAGCCTGTTCGATGTCTCGCGAAGAACGGCGCGCCGCTTCGCCCATGGCGGCCAGCTTCGACGGCGCTTCGCTCAGCTGTCTCAGTGCGACAAGGAGGCTTGCGACTTCCGGCGTTTCGCAGATCAGCCCGTCGATCTCGGGCGAAATCAGCTCTGGCAAGCCTCCTCGCGGATAGACCAGCGAGGCGACGCCCGCCTTCTTTGCCTCGATGACCACAGCGCCAAGCCCCTCTTCAAATACCGAAGGCACAACCAGGAGGTCAATCCCGGCATAAAAACTGGCCGCATCGTCGACGAAGCCCTCGAAAAAGAGCCACGGCGCAGCTTCGTATCGTTTCGCCAATGCCTGCCAGCATTCACCCGGCCGGCCGGCGACGCGAAGCGTAAATTCAACACCTTCGTCATGCAGTGCCGCACACGCCTCCAGGAGGTGATCGATACCTTTGTGCCGCTCCAATTGCCCCATAAATCCAAACACCGGTCCGGCGCGCTCTGCCGGAAAGCGTCGGACGGTCGACGGCTGCCTATTGAACGGCCGGGACCAGATTATCGTCAGCTTCTTTTCCGGGCAGCCTAGCTCGCGCAGTCTGCCGGCGATGTGTTCCGAGATTGCGACCACCCGATTGACTCGCCGAAAACAGACCCGCCAAAGCCAGCGGTGGGCAGCGGTGTGAGAAGCAGGCGTATCCCCGCAGCGCAGGATCAGCGTTTTTCGAATCAGCCACAGCAGCGGGAGAAAGTTGAGTAACGTTTCCGGATTGGAGATCTGCAGGGCGCTGGTTGGGGTCCGGAGCAGGCGCAGCGCCAGCTGAACGTTGGCTTTAGCGATCACCAGCACCGCGATCAGCCACTGGAAAAGGGTGGTGTCTCGACCCAGGCGGTCATAGAAATCGAGTTCGCACCACGGAATGTCGAGCGATTTCAGGTGCGGAACAATGTGTTGACGGCCCCAGTGGTCGTGCACCGCCACCATGACGGAGAAACCCTGTTCATTGAGGTGCTGGAGCACGTCGATATTGCCGCGTTCGCGCCCAAATAACACGGTTCCGTCCAGCAGCAGCAGTACTCGCTTCACGCGAGCAGCTCCTCGTAGATCGCGAGATATTCGTGTGCGATGACCGGCACATCAAACGCCTCCAGCGCCCGCTCCCGACACGCCCGGCGATCGATTTCCTCAAGCCTACTGACGGCGGCGACGCCGGCGGCAATATCCTCGATCAGAAAACCATGGCGTCCATCCTCGATGATTTCCGGGGTCGCGCCTCGCGGACAGGTGATCACCGGCGTCCCGCTGGCCAGGCTTTCGGCAAAGACGATGCCAAACGGTTCATTCCACTGGATGGGCACCACCATCGCAGCGGCCTGGGTGAGCAGCGCCTGCTTTTGCTCGTCGTTGACCGGGCCGATGTACTCGATCTGCTCGTCACATTCCGCTTTTACCTGTGAATCGAAGTAACGGCGCTCGGGTCCCTCTTCCGCGTGATTGCCCGCGATCAGGAGACGCCGGCCTGACTCGCGCGCGATCTGGATCGCCAAGTGAGCTCCCTTAATCGATTCAACCCGACTCAGAAAAACCAGCGGCGCGTCCGCCCCAACTCGATCGCTCCAGTCGTAGTCCGCGCACCGCACACAGTTGTGTACCGCGTGCCAGGTACCGGCGCTGGCCCGGCCGCGGCTGGCGATGTAGCCGCTGCAGCCACTGAATCGGAGGCGTTCTCCAAGCCAGCGGCTGGCCAGTGAGATCGTCCGCCCGGTGGGTTCGCGCTGGTAGCACATTAGACTCGGCACCGCCCGCATACTCCCGCTGAGCCCCGCTTGCATCAGATAGGCCAGGCGCGAAAAGCTGTGCACGAGGTCCGGTTGAAAGTCGCGAGCGGCCTTCGCCAGCGCACGTCCATTCCGCCAGTGTGCGAGGCTGCCTGCGGGGCGGGTATCAGCCCATCCAAAGCGCTCGGTCGGAGCCGTCGAGTCCGGGTGTGCCAACAGTCCGACATCGTGACCCAGCTGAAGGAGTTCGTCAGCCAGCTGTGCAATGACCCGCTCGATGCCGCCGTAGAGCGTGGGCGGGACAGGCAGAAAGGGATCCGCGGTGAGAAGAACCCTCACGACGCCAGCGCCTCCTTGACGCGCTTCAGGAAAACTTTGGATTCGAGGTCCCAGTTGAAACGGTCGCTAAAATGCCTCAGGGCGGCGGCGTGTCCGCGGCCCGTGCACACAACCTCTTCCAGCCATCGGCTCACCGGTTCGGACACCGGAGGATCGTCCAGCAGATGCACGGCTTCGGTGAGCTCCGGCGCCAGCGCGAGATGGGCTGCCGTGGGAGTGAGCAACGTTGGAAGACCTGCGGCCAGGTAGGTAAATATCTTGTTCGCCAGGCATATATCTTTGTTGACCGGTTGGCGGTGCTCCAGCGCCAGGCCACAATGATGTCCCGCCGCCAATTCAAATAGCGCCTCTGGAGCGAGGAGCGGCATAAGCGCTAGCTCAACGCCGCAGGCCTGAGCCTCACGCTGCAGCGTCGCGTCAAAACCCGGTACCGGTCGTCCCACCAGCGTCAGCTCCAGCGGTCGGTCGAGCGCCGCTTGGAGCCTTGGCGCGAGCGCGAGAAAACCGTCGAGACCACGATCCGGCCCGATCGTCTGCGAGAACCAGAAAAATCTAATCGGATCACCGGGCCCCAGCGGGGGTGCGATTTGAGGCAGCTCTCGATTCGGGCTGAACACGTTGAGCAGCACGGTCGGTTGAAGGCCGTAGCGTTCGGTCAGCGCATTCGCAATGCCTGGTGAGGCGGCGCTGACGTAGCTGGCGTCAGGGAGATACGCTGACTCCAATGCCTGTCGCAGCTGCCGGTCGAACGACTGGCTCTCGTCGAGCTCATCAACGTGGCTGTCCTCCGCGTCAAATGCAAAACCGGCCCCGGTTTCCCGCGCGACCGTTGCGGCCGCCGGCAGCGCCGCGAGATTGTGCGCAATCGCCAGCGTAAAGGGCGCCGAAGCGTCAGCGTTTTGCCGCCGCAGGGTGTTCCGCAGGCGCCGGCAGTCAGGATTCAGGGCCTCCGCGAGGTGCCACGCCCTGGGTCGACGACCCAGCCGAAACAACAGCGCTACCCAGGCCCGATAACTCTTTTGACGCAGCCTGAGCAGAATCCGCGGCAGCCGTCCAAGCCGGCTGAGGCGGAGCCCGTCCGCGAGGGCCGGTTCGTCCATCTGCTCATCCAACTCCGCGAACCAAGGTACCTGCGCCGAGGTCACGGTACGGACGGAAAAGTTGGCCCGATGCAGTGCGGTCAGCTCCTTGACCAATCGTGGGTTTGACGAGAAGTGTCCCGGGCTAACCAGGCAGATGGTGGGCGCATCAGGCATGCGGCGCCTTTCGGGCTGTTCGTCGCTGACCGAACTGGCGGTAGCCAAGATCGTAGACCGTCGCCTGGAGTCGACGGGCCAACCGCCAGCCCAGGGGGCCGGCCAAGCGTCGTACCCACCGCCCGCCACCCACCGCCGGCTGAAAGTGGCCGTGGTCTCGAGCACTGACCTCACAGCTCAGGCTTAGATCAGGCGCGTAGGGGTAACACTCAACCGCCAGCCGCGACCACGCCGCAGCAAGTGCGGATCGAACCGCGTCCGAGTCCTCCACGGTAAGCAGCTGCCGACCGATCAGCTCGAGCGCCGTGACCGCCGATTTGAAGTGGGACGCTGACCGCCCCGCGCTCAGCGTCTGGTCGCTGCCGGATCGATAAAAGCTGAGTGCACGGGCGGAAAAGCCCACCTGATCCGTCGCCAGCATCAGCCGCGCAAAGTATTCGCCGTCGTCGTTAAGCGACAGCGCTGGATTCCAGGGGCCAACCCGCTCTACCAGCGACCGGGACGCCAGCCAGGCAGCGGGCTGAATCATCAGATTTTGCGACAGCGCAGCGATCTGCCAGGACACCGGGGTCTGGGGGCGCCACAGGTCGTCAGCAACCACCTGAGGGACCGCTGGCGGTTGATCAACAAACCGACACCACGAGCCGGCGGTGAGCTCGAGGGACGGGCTCGCCGACAGGTAGTCGAACTGGTGTCGAAGCTTATCTCGATGGAGAAGATCATCAGCGTCCACGAAGCTGATCCAGCGGCCCCGCGTTTCCGCAAAGCCCCGATTCCGGGCCGCCGCTGCGCCCTGGTTGTTCTGCTTAACGATCCTCAAGCGCTGATCGGACACAACCAGCGTATCCACCGAGCCGTCCGTTGAACCGTCATCGACCACAATCACCTCGAAGTCTGAAACCGTTTGCGCCAGGATCGACTCGATACAGGGCTTGAGCCAGCGACCGGCGTTAAAAGCCGGGACAATGACCGAGACTCGCGGATCGGTCACGGACGCTCCTCCACCGGTCGTTTTCCCAGCCAGCCGATCGCTTGCTCGCGCAGCCGAATGGCGACGCGCGGCGCGCGGCGTGCCAACCAACGGTACGCCGCGTGACCTTCACCCGGACCCTGTCCAGCCAGCTCGCTTGCCAGCAGCGCGGCACGGTCAGCGACACGCCAGTCCTTGAGCGACGCCGCCACCGCGCTGATCTGCCAAAGCCTGGTTGAAATTGCCGAATGATGTTGTGGCTCCGACTCAGCGGCGGCCTGCGCAAGAACCTCGTACTGGGCGGACACACATGCAAGGCGGGCACCCTCGGACATCGAGCCGTTGACCCGCCGGCTAATCAAATGGACTGACGAAAGGCCCCGAAACCGCAGACCATGTCGCGCCAACCGACAGTGAAATGCCTGGTCTTCGTTGTAGAGCTGGCTCTGCGGAACCTTGTATCCACCGGCTTCCAGCACAGCCTGGCGCCGATAGACTCCGCAGATGGTATTGATAGGTTCTCGGATGGTGTACGCAACGGGATCCGCCTGCAGCGCCGCGTCATCAAAGGTCCGAATCGCCAGCAACGTATCGTCCGGATGTTCCCGATACTCATAACCGACGAGTAAAACGTCGACCTTTCGACTCATCGCCTCCAGAGAGACCGCGACAAAGTCCGGCATCAAACCGTCGTCAGCGTCATGAAAATGAACCAGATCACACGCTGTCGCTTCCAGAAGTCGATGCTTGCCAAGGGAACAACCAACGTTCTGATCGCTGCGGAGGACCCGGGCACCGAGACGTTCTGCCAGAGCGCCAGTTCCATCGGTGCTGGCGTCGTCATGAACCCATATCTCGTCAAAGGGCTTCGTCTGGCGGGCCGCATCCTCCAGCAGCCCGGGCAGAAACTCAGCGGCATTGTATGCGGGAATACAGAGCGCCAGGCTCATCGCTGCAGCCCCAGGCGCTGCGCACCCCGTTCGACCAGCGCTTTGGCTAGATCGCGACCGGCAATATTTTGCGCCAGATCCCCTGCGCCGGTCTGACCACCGGCGCTGTCGAGGATGCTCCCCCAAAGGTCAACAGGGCGCGCAGGTCGTTCGACGCTGGCCACTCGCTCGTAGAATTCAACATGCCGGCGCGCCTGGTTGGCGGGGTCGAGCTGTTCGGCCACGGTGGCTCTTGCGGCAGCGCCCATGGCTTCGCGCTCAGCCGGTCTTAGCGCCAGACACCGGCAAAGACAGTCCGCCAGCCCAGCCGGATCGTCAGCCTCGAACCGAAATCCGTTCTCGCCATGCTCCACCAGTTCCGAGGCGCCGGCGCCGCTGGACACGATGGCCGGAATCCCGGAGGCCATCGCCTCGACAGCCGTCAGATTGAAGACGTCCCAGCGCGAGGGAACGACGACAAAAGCAGACTCGCGGCGGCGTTTCGCGAGCTCCGATGGCGAAACCATGCCGCGGGGAATCAGGCGGCTTCCCCAGCATTTTGGAAAACGCTTGGCCATCAGTTCCGACATGGAGATCGGTTTTCCATCGAGTCGTGTGGGCATGTCCCGGCCGTACCAATCGAGCTGTGCATCCGGCACCCGCTCCATCGCCTGCAGCAAAACCTCAACCCCTTTCCAGCGCTGAATCTTGCCGCTGACCAAGGCCCGGCCTGTACCGCCGCTGATCTCAGCGAGCGGATACGGCGGACGGATCACCGACACCGGTTTTCCCAGCAGCGCCGACCAGCGATCAGCGTTTGCGTTTGCGTAGGTGACGAGCCCGTCAGCCCAGGTTAGGCCAAGCTGCTCAATCAGCGCCGTCACGGTCTGGAAGACCCGCTCTCCGGGTAGCTGCTCAGCGTCAGCGATCTGGCTGAGGCTGGCGTGCAGCCGCACGGCCAGCGGCGTGTCACTTTCCAGCCAGGGCATGAACCCCAGCCCCCAATCGCAGCACTCAACCACGTCAAATGGCTGTTCTCGCGCCGCCTCATCAACCTGTTGTTTCAACGCCCAGGCCGCAGCCAGATGGCGGTCGAGCCCAGCCAGCGGCTTCAGATGCGCGAAGCGCTGAAGGTGCTGTTGATAGATCCGATTTTGGAGGCCGTGCGCAAAGGGTTCTTGCGGCTCCTCGTCGATGACCGAGCTGCTCCCGACAAAAACCTGCACGTCATGCCCCAGGCTGATCAGCTCGGGCACAAGATGTCGATAGTACGTAGCAATTCCACCGGCGACCTCACCCCACTCAGGAATGATCAGCGCCAGCCTCACGCCACCACCTTCCGGTCAGCCTGCACCGCTAGCTGTCCGTCTTTGATTTCAAAGACTTCACTGCAGGGGGCCAGCAGCGCTTTTCGGTGCGTGATCACCAGCACGGTTGCCTTTCCGCGAAGCTCGGTGATCGCGCTGATAATGTCCCGTTCGGTGGCATCGTCCAGCGCCGACGTGGCTTCGTCGAAAACCAAAAACTCGCGCTGATGAAAAAGCGCTCTGGCAATTGCCAGCCGCTGTCGCTGGCCGCCCGAAAGCCGCTGGCCGCGATCCCCCAGCGACTCATCCAGGCCGCGTGGCAGCTCCTTCAGCAGATCGCCCAGCGCCGCTTTGACGAGCGCTTCCTCGACCGCCGCATCTACCGCTCGCCCGGACCGATCATCCAGCGTGATATTGGTTCGGAGCGAATCATGAAACAGGCACGGGTCCTGAGGAATGTAGGCGCAGCGCCGAGTCCAGGAGAGGTTATCTTCGGTCAGCGGAGTGCCGTCGACTGTCATCACCCCGGCCGTCGGCGAAAGCAGCCCCAGCAGCAGGTCCCCCAGCGTACTTTTGCCGGACCCGGAAGGGCCGACGATGCCGCAGCAGCTGCCCGGCTCAATGCTCAGACTCACATCCCGAAGCGCCGCTACCTCGCTGCCGGGATAGGAAAAACTCACGCGTTCGAGAGTGAGCTCAGGCAGACGCCCGGCGGCCGGTGTCGGCGAGGTCAGATCGGCGGCGGGCAACCGCAAATCATTCGCCAGCCTGCCCAGCACGGGGCGATTGGCCCGCAACAGATTCACCTGGTTTGCCACCGACGTCGCGGCAGGAATCAGCCGGATGCTGGCAACGCCGAAGGTTCCCAGCGTCGCCATCGCCACCGCCAGAGAACCCGGACTTTGGCCGGCCCACAGCGCCGCCCCGAGCATCAGGGTGACCACCGCCAGCTCCAACGCGCTGCGCGGCACCGTCTGCAGCGCGTTCTGAAGGGCCGTTGCTTCCGCCTGCTCCGCTGCCGCCTGTTCCAGCCTGCGACAGAAAAGACGCTGCGAACCTAAAACCCGCGCCTGCTTTAACGCCGCCAGGCTGTTGCCGACGGTTTGCACCACCCGCTCATAGCGTCGAACGATGCGCTCGGCGTTACGACGCATCGGCCGTCGGGTTACCAGGTTCACCAGCAGCACGGTAACGCCGATCAGCATGCCCATCGCAACGGCCACCGGAGGGCTCAGAAAAACCAGAAAGAGGCCGAGCGCCAGCAGGACCAGGCCGTCTGCAATCAACCGAAGCAGCGCGTTGAGTACGTTCCCGCTGTAAAGCGCCACCTCGTAGAGCAGCGTGTTGGTCAACTCGGCCTCGCTGCGCTGCAGATGGAAAGCCCAGGGCTGAAGGAGATACTGTTTCAGCAGCCTGGACATCAACAGGGCGCGATGATGATCGCTGAAGCGCACAATGGTGCGCTGCAGATAGAAGCCGGCAACCGCCCGCAGCGCAAACGCCAGAAGAATGGCGATGCCCAACCAGATCGGCGTACCGCCGACAGGTCGTTCGGTCGCCGAGAACGCGCTGCCGACGAAGGGCGCAATCAGGCTCACACCCAGCAGGTCGAGCGCTGCCGCCGTCAGCATGACGCCCACCACCCAGGGAATCCGCTGCAGCTGGTCGCCCAGCACGGTAGCGAGGTCTCGCCAGAGCCCGGTCATTGGGTCATGGTCTCCGCCGTCAATGCGTCGACTTGCGCCCGAAACGCCGGCAGGCCAAATCGTTCCCTCACCGCTGCCGGATCAGCCGGCCGGTTGGTTCGTTCTCGCAAAGCCTTCAGGATTGAGCGTGCCATATCTTCCGAGGCGACAAATGTCCCGCCGGCGAGGCTCAGCGGGTCGGCGCTGCCGTCCTGACCCAAGCCCAGCACCGGGCAGCCGCAGGCCAGCGCCTCCAGATAAACGATGCCGAAACCCTCACCGGTGCTCGGCAGCACAAACAGCTCAGCATGACGATAGAGGAAGTGCAGTTCGGCCCGGGTAACCGCGTGAAGGAAAACCACGCGGTCCGCCACGCCGCAGCGGGCAGCCAAGGCTTCTAGCCTGCCGAGATCGGATCCGCTGCCGGCGATCACATAGTGCAGGTCGGGCTGATCCTGCAGAACCGAGGACAGCGCGCGGATGACCTGGTCATGCCCCTTGTATCGTTCCTGCGCGTCTAACCGCCCGACGCTCAGAAGGTAGCGGTCCGGCACCTCTCGCGGCGGCCGGCCCGTTGCCGGCTCAGCGAAACAGTCCTCGCCTACCGTGTTCGGCAGTATCCGCACCCGATGTTCCGGCAGATTAGACCAGCTCAGAAAGCGCCGCCTCGTGTAACGGCTGACGGCGGTGACCAGGGAAACCCGAGCCAAACCCGGGCGCCGCCAGAGTGAAGCGGGCCGCTGCCACGCCTCGATACCATGAAGCTGAAGCCAGAGCGGCAGGCTGTGGCGGCCCGCGAGCCAGGCGGCAAGCGGGAGCAAAGAAAGGTGGCCGCACAGCAGCAGATCAGGAGGCTGCTGCGTCAGCGCCTGGCGTGCCATCGCGAGATAACGCCACCGGCCTTTGACGCTGCGCTGCCGCAGACCGGAAGACTCATAGTCACCGCCGCGAGTTGCGAGCACCTCAACGCGGTTGGCTGGCCCCAAAGCCAGACTGGTCAGCCAGTGGCGATTGAATTCCTGGATACCGCCGCGGGCGTTGAACGCCTCGGTGACCAAAGCTAGAACCTGCACTGCAGC